>JBHEPS010000021.1:0-21574 GCA_046260175.1 Thermoanaerobaculia bacterium | reverse complement strand
GAGCACGACTCCGCCCGCGTCGCTCTTGTGAAGGATGGCCGCGCCGTTGGCTTTCATCACGACCGGGAATCCCATCGTCTCGGCCGCCGCGACGGCCTCATCGGCCGAATGGGCCAGCTCGGTCGGCGCCGCGGCGATGCCGCACGCTTCGAGGAGCATCCGCCCTTCGACCGGCGAGAGCCATCCGCCGCCGACTGCGAGAAGCGGCTCGACCGCGGCACGAACCCGGTTGCGATCGATGTCCTCGAAGTGGCGCACCACGCCCTCCGGGCGCCGGCGCCACTGCGCGTAGTTCGTCGCGCGCGCGAGCGCACCGACTCCCCTCTCGGGGAACGGGAAGCATGGGATCGGGGCGAGGGACTCCGGCACGCCGCGCGCGCTCATGAACGTTCCGACAACCGGCTTTCCGTTGCCCTGGCGGTACGCTTTCTGGATCGCCGCCGCGATGCCGTCGACGTCCTCCGGAAGGACCGGAATGTAGATGAGGAGCAGCGAGTCGACCCCGGGGTCGCGCAGCAGGGCGCCGATCGCCTGTTCGTAATCATCGGGCGAGGCGGAGGCGATCATATCGACCGGGTTCGCGACGGCGGCCGTCACAGGAAGGAACGACTTCAGCGTCTCGAGCGTCTCGTCGGTCAGTTGTGCGATCTCGAGTCCGCGCGCTTCACACGCGTCGGCAGCGAGGATCGCGGGCCCGCCCGCGTTCGTCAGGATCGCCACGCGGCGACCCTCGGGGAGAGGCTGGTTGGCCAGAACCGTCGCCACGTCGAAGAGTTCTTCGAGCGTGTCGACGCGGATGATCCCCGCCTGGCGGAACAGCTCTCCGACGATCGCGTCGCTCTCGGTCAGCGCGCCGGTGTGCGACGAAGCCGCCTTCGCTCCCGATCGCGACCGCCCGGACTTGACGGCCACGATCGGCTTCTTACGGCTGACACGCCGGCCGATCGTGCCGAACTTCTTCGGGTTACCGAAGCTCTCGAGGTAGAGGAGAATTACGGATGTCTTCGGATCCTGCGCCCAGTACTGAATGAGATCGTTGCCGGAGACGTCGGCTTTGTTCCCTACCGAGATGAAGGTCGAGAAGCCGATGTTGAGCTGGCGCGCGTAGTCGAGAATCGCGAGTCCGAGAGCTCCGCTCTGCGTCGACATCGCAACGGTGCCCGACGGGGGATAGATCCGGGAGAACGTCCCGTGCATGTTCACGTCGGGACTCGCGTTGATCACGCCCATGCAGTTCGGGCCGACCATGCGCATGCCCGCCGAGCGGATCTTCTCGACGAGCCTGTCCTCCTTCTCCTTCCCCTCGGCGCCGATCTCCGCGAAGCCGGCCGTGATGACGACCGCGCCGCGAACTCCCTTCCGGATGCAGTCGTCGATCGTCGCTTCGACGTGGTCGGCCGGCACGACGATGATCGCCAGGTCCACATCGCCGGGGATGTCCACGACGGATTTGAAGGCCGGGACGTACTCGACCACGTCGGTGGTCGGGTTCACCGGGTAGAGCTTTCCCTGGAATCCGGTGCGGATGAGATTCCGGAACAGCTCTCCGCCGATGCTCCCCCGTTTCCGGCTCGCGCCGACGACCGCGATCGATGAAGGCTCGAAAATCGACTTCATCGAGGCGGCGGCCGCAACCTGCGCGCGGCCGGCCGACTTCTCCTCGAACTCGGCCGTCGGGCGGAGGGAGAGGACGACGCTGACCGCGCCGGAGTCGACTTTGCGCGTGACCGTGAATCCGGAGTCGAGGAAGACGTCCATCATCTTCCGGTTGTCTTCGAGAACTTCGGCGACGAAGCTCGTGATCCCGCGACGGCGGGCGATGCCGGCGAGGTGCTCGAGTAGCCTCGTGCCGACCCCGCATCCCTGCAGGCGGTCCGAGATCGTGAACGCCACCTCGGCCTGCGCCGGGTACTGCCGGCTGCGGAAGTAATGAACCACGCCCTCGACCCGGCCGGCCAGTTCCGCAACGACACCGAACTCGCTGTCGTAATCGATCTCGACGGGCGTCGACTCGAGCGCCGCTTCGGGACGCCGCGTGTCGAAGAAGCGGTAATGCATGCTGTCGGGCGAAAGGTCGCTGAACAGCTCCAGCAGAGGCCCGCGGTCCTCCGGCCTGATCGGCCGCAGGTGGAGCGTCTTGCCGTTCCGCAGCACGACGTCCGATTCACATGCGAGAAGGAAATTCAGAAGATCTTCGGCAACCTGACTCATGACGACTCGCCCCTCGCGCTATTCGACCCAGCGCGCTATGTAGAGATTGGTCTCGGAACCGGCCGGATCGGCGCGATTCGAGGCCCAGACGATCCACTCCCCGTCCGGGCTGAACATCGGAAAACCGTCGAAGCCGGGAGCGGTCGTAACGCGCGACGGCTCTCCGCCCTCCCGGCTCACCATCCAGAGGTCGAACTCCCGCTCATTCGCCCCTGCGTTCGATGCATAGATGATCTTCTGGCCACCGGGATGAAAGTACGGACCGAAATTCGCCGCCCCGTTCGACGTGACCTGCCGCTTGCCCGTCCCGTCCGCGCTCATGACGAAAATCTCGAGAGCTCCGGGACGAATCAGGTTCTGCGCGAGAAGCCGGCGGTAGTCCGCGAGCTCTTCACCTTCCGGGCGGCTCGCACGCCAGACGATCTCGGTGCAGTCGGCGTTGTAGAAGGCTCCGCCGTCGTATCCCGGCTCGTCCGTCAACCTTTTCACGTTCCCGGCCTCGTCGCTCTCGTAAAGATCGAGGTCGCCGTCGCGGGTAGACGTGAAGAGGAACTTGCCGCCCCGGTGACACCAGGTGAGCTCGGCGTCATATCCGGGGGTCGAGTCGATCCTCCGCAGGCCGCTTCCGTCCGGCCCCGCTTCCCACAAATCGAATGTCGGATAGGTCGCCCATACGTATCCTGCCGAGAAATCCGGCGGCGGCGGGCACTCCTCGCCACCCCCCTCGGTCGAGGCGAAGACGACGCGGTCTCCTTCCGGATAATCGAAGTAACCGCAGGTCGTCCGCCCCTTGCCGCTCGACACGCGCGTCACCGCGCCGTGGGTGAGGTCGAGAACGTACTGCTGATCGCACGACCCCTTTTCGAGCGTCGCCTGGTAGATGAGCTTCGTCCCATCGGGGGAGAAATAGGCTTCCGCATTCTCCCCTCCGAACGTCAGCTGACGGATGTCGGTGAAATGCTTCTCTCCTTCGAATCGGGGAACGAACGGCTTGCCGGCGCCGATCGCGAAATCACGTCCGGGGCGGTTCGCGTAGAAGCCGGCCTCGGCCTCGGCGGCTGGAGCCATTCCGTGAGGCGACTGTGACGGCGTCCCAGCGGGCGGCATCGCAGGAGCCGCCACCGGCGCCGCAGCGGGCGTCGCCGGAGTTGCCACCGGCGCCGCACGCTCCGCCCGGCTTCCGAGCGTGGCGCGCAGCGTGATTTCCTTTCCATCCCGGAGAACCACGACGTCGATCGTCTCTCCCGGACGATTGTCCTGAAGGGCGAACGTCATGTCGTAGAGATTCTCGATCTTCGTTCCGGCGATCGCGATGATTCGGTCGCCTCCGCGAATCCCCGCGAGCTCGCCCGGGCCGCCCGTTCGGACGTCGGAGAGCAGGACCCCGCCGGTCGTGTCCGACATCGCGCGGTAGTCGGGGACCGTCCCGAGGTAGGCGCCGTAGCCCCGGCTGTCCCCGCTCATCACGGGAGCCGCCGAGCCGCGCTCGTAACTCGGGGTGACGTTTCCGCGGGCGATCTCCGCGGCAACCCCCGCCGTGAGCTCCGCGATCGCGGCTCCCCCTTCCGCATTGATCGTCTCCACGTCGTCCTCGGGGGTGTGATACGCGTCGTGGGTGCCGGTGAAAAAGTGGACGACCGGGATCCCGGCGGCGAAGAAACTCGTCTGATCGGAGGGTCCGTAACCGTCGCCGCTCGAGGCGGCCTCGATGCCGAGAGGGGTCGCGAGCCGCGTGATGAGCCCAGCCCATTCGGGCGCGGAGTCGGTGCCGAGCGCGGCGAGCTTCCCTTCGCGTAAGCGGCCAACCATGTCGAGGTTCACCATCGCGACGACGTTCTCGATCGGACGAGGAAAGTTCTGGACCATGTGTCCGGATCCCGCCAGGCCTACCTCCTCCCCGGAGAAGAGAGCGATCATGATGGTGCGGCGCTCGGGCACATCCGCCAGAATCGCGTGAAGCTGGCGTGCCGCCAGAAGCACCGCGGCCGTTCCGGAAGCGTTGTCGTCCGCGCCGTTGTGAATCGCCTTCTCGTTCGGGCGCATCGAGCCGGTGCCGCCCCATCCGAGGTGATCGTAATGCGCGCCGACGACGACGATCTCGCCGGCGAGACTCCCGCGGCCCGGAATCACTCCCGCCACGTTCTCGGCGTCAGCCCACGTCGTGTCGAGATCGACCTCGCCCCGGATCCGGATGCCGGTCGCTCCCTTCGAGCGGGGAGCGAGATCGCGGTCGACGCTGTTCTGGAACTCGAGCAGGTCGATCCCCAGCGGGGCGAGCCATCGCTGGGCGACCGAGGTTCGGATCTGGATGACGGGGATTCCGGCCGGGCTTTCGGGGCCGTCATTGCGGAGGACCGGGATCTTGTCCCCATCGTCCTGCAGCGGACCCGTGACAAAGACAACCGCCGCCGCTCCGCGCTCGCGGGCCTGGTGAACCTTGTAGCGCGTCGCGGACCAGCGGCTCGGCCGCTTCCCGTCGAACGGTGATGCTTCGTCGCGCTCCTGCGGTTCGTAGCGGAGCATCAGCACGACCTTGCCGCGAAGATCGACTCCTTCGAGCTCCTGGTAGCCGATCGGAGGCGCCTCGATTCCGTATCCCGCGAACGCGAGCTCTCCCTCGAATGCTTCCGAGCTGGAGAATCCGAGCGGGGTCCAATCCTCCCGGGCCACCCCTTCGAGCCGGTTGTCGCTGGCCAGTTCCACTCCGGTCTTGATCCGGAACCGCTGCCTGTAGCCGGAAAGGAACGCCGGCTCGAGACCCGACTCCCGCAGATTCTCTTCGATCCAGGCGGCGGCGCGGCCGAGACCTTCCGTTCCTACCCCCCGTCCCTCCATCGAGTCGTGAGAGAGGGTCCCTACCCACGAGCGATAAATGGCGGCACGATCGGCAACTTCGGCAGCGTCGGCAACAAGCGGCGTAAACGACTGAAACGAAAAGAGGATCGTGAAAAGCAGGCAGGTTCGCATCGGCCCTTTCTCCCCCGGTTCGAACGAGGCGCGCGGCTACGTGGATTGGACCGCGCCCCGCGAAACGCCCTAGTGATTCGAATCACATGGGGGCATGACATCAGTCATATTGCAGTCGGCGAAAATTGTTTAATTTTGCAACGTGCAAATCGAATTACCAGTCGCTCGACGAGAGCACCGCTCCCGTCGGTGGCTGGGCCCGGGATACGTCACAGAGGCTCTTCCAAGTCTGAACCCGCCTCCAGAAATCTCACCATACACAACCGCCATACTTCCTACCAACGATCCCACAACCGCAACGGGCAACACTGTGACGTCCGGTGCGTAAGCCGAAGTGGCGTATCCCGATCGATCCACCCCATAAGTCGTAGTTCGGAGCCGCCCCCTCCCGGGGGCGGCTTTCGTTATGATGGCCGAAGGGTGATTTCCGCGCGAACGTTTTCCCACGTCGGGCAGGGAGCATCCCCCCGGAGCAAATGCGGATCAAGAGGAGCACGATGAGATCTCGGCTTCCCTGGATGGTGATTGCGGTTCTGATGGCGGGCGGATGCGCTCGCGAGACCCCGGTTACGCAGGCCGCGCAGAGCGAGGGAGCTTCTCTCTACGGGACTCACTGCGCCGTCTGCCATGGAGCGACGGGGGACGGCTCCGGGCAGGTCCCCTCGCAGGTCGACTTCACATCCCGCCACTGGCAGCAGTACCGCAGCGAGGCCGACATCCGAAGCGCGATCCGGGGCGGTGTCGCAGGAACGGCGATGCCCTCGTTTCCCGCGCTGAGTGACGAGCAGCTCGACGCCCTCGTGGCTCACCTGCGAACGCTCCGCGAGTAGGTAGTGAAGCTTTCCAGCTTCGCTCACAGGAAGCGCGGCTTTCAGCCGCGTGCGTGTGGGGGATTCCAGGGAACCAGGTTTCCCTAGATTTCCTTTTCGTGGCCGGGCGCCATCTCGCAGAAGATGTCCGTCGCGATTGGATCGACCCCCGCCTCGGTGAGGACCACCTCGTAGAGGGCGAGCGTGTCATAGATCGCGTCGTCCGAGATCCGGCGGACGGCGTAGCCGAGGTGGTTGATGATGTAATCGCCGGGATGGAGGGTCTCGCCGACTACGTCCAGCTTGACTTCGCGCTGGACTCCCCAGAAATCGACGAGCGCAGTTCCCTCGTGAACTTCGATCACCTTCCCTGGTACGCCGAGACACATGGGAAACCTCCTCGCCCGAACGAAAACCGGGTCCATCGTCAGCGTAGGTCAGCAGGGAGGGCTGAGGGGATGACCCCTCTCACCGGAGCGGGTGACGCGAGTCACGGGGTAGGGCGATTAGTGGCCGGGGCTTTCCAGCCCCGGCGGGTGGCGCCGAAGTAGATGGAGTTGAAGCCAGGAAATCCGGGTCCGGCGGGCCTTCCCGATCCCGCTCCGTGGCACGAGCCGGGGCTGGAAAGCCCCGGCCACTCTCGAACTACGCGCCAGTGGCGCGGTGGTCCCGATCGGTCACCAGGTCGGGATGCTCCCGGCGGAAGCTCTCGGCCACGTGGCAGTTCCAGCAGACCGGCTCGTGAGTGGCGAGAACCGCGTAGACCTGCTCGGGCCGGATTTCGGTCCACTCGAGGGTCTTTCTCTGTTCGGGATCGTAGAGCGCCGGATGGTGGTCGTGCCAGTTCACCTCGCCGATCGGTTTCGCGCAATAGACGCAGTTCCGGCCGAGATACCAGTCGGCGAGGATGGTCCGGACGAGGCAGTGGCCCGGCGAATCGACGACCTCCCGGAGGCAGGCCTGGTCGCAGCCGGCTTTTTCCGGCCAGCGACTGCAGGAAGAGAGTTGCAGCTTGGACGTTCCGCGGAAGATCGAGGTGAGCGCCGCATGGGCCGCGTCGACCTCGACGGCTGCCAGCTCCTCATTGTCAGGGCAGGTGATCACGCGCGCGCCCCGCTCCTGATACCAGCGGTAAAACGCGAAAAAGCCGGCGGTAAGCACGACCAGCGCGGCCAGTACGACGATGGTGGTTGTCATGTGGTGCCTCCTGAACGCTCCTGATTCGATACAACGATCACATTCTCGTGAAGCAGCTCGCGACAGAATCGCGCGAGGTCGGCGTCGGTGAACTCGTCCCAGCCGTCGCAGGTGTCGTGCTCCAGATTCTGCACGTCACACGCGAGCGGCAGGTTGTCGAACACCTGTCGCGACAACTGCCACCGATTGGCCGCTTCCTCGATCTCGCCGCGCGTGGTCGCAGGGTTCCGGGCGACGAGCCACGGATAGCGCCTGCGCAGCTCCTCGTCGTTGTAGCGGCGGAATCCACGGCAGAAGATCTTCTTGTCGGCCGCGACCCGGCAGATCGAGTGGTCTTCGTCGGTGAGCAGGACGAGGACATCCCGCAGCCGCCGGACGGCGGTCTCCCGGGTAATCCGCTCCGGCCCGGACGATTCCAGCCGATCCGCTGAGGTCATACAAGTCTCCTGCTTACCACTCCGTCCCGCCCCCATCAAGGAAGCGCGGCAGACCCGCGGCGCAACCGGCGGTCATTCGTGGACAGAGTCTGATTCAGAATCTAAGGTTGGCGTCATTCCGGGCTGTGCCTCCCGTCACGACCCCGAGTGGCATCAGTCACTTCGACCCGTATATGGCCGGTCGAAGATCGAACGATCCCCGGGAGCTCGCATCCGCCTTCTCGAATGCATCGTTCGCCGGACCGGCGCCTCTCATGACAGACTTCGCCACGATGAGCTCCCCCGCGACGATTGCCGATCCGCTCAATCGCGAAATTCTGCGGGCGGCGCACGACACCCTGAGGTCCTTCAGCCGCGATCCGGTCGCGACCCTCGCGGCCGCCTCCGGAACGGGAGAGGATGTGGTCGTCTCCCGGCTCCGCTCGATGGTGCGCAGCGGAGCGGTGCGGAGAATGCGTCAGACGATCCGCGGCGCGACGATCGCTCCCGGCGCACTGGTCGCCTGGCGGATTCCGCCCTGGAGGCTCGGCGACGCCTGGCGGTTCATGGCTGATCGCGACCCGTTTACCGCGCACATCATCCTGCGCGCCGCCGAGCCGGGAGCGCCTCACCCCGACTGGTTGCTCTGGAGCACGGTCAAGGTTCCGCCGCCCCATTCGCTCCAGAGACATTGCGACTTTCTGCGCAAAGTCTTCGACGCCGAGGCGTATGCGGCGATGAGCCCGATTACCGTCTTCCCGGTCGCCGCCGAGAACGGGACTGGAAGCGGCGACCCCGGAGAGGGATTCGAGCCCCGGCTGACCTCTCTCGCGGAAGAGGAGTGGAGAGTGCTGCTCGCTCTGCGACGCGAGTTCACGGCCGACGAGATCGAGGTGGACCTCTGGCGCGGACGGGCCATCGAAGCCCGGACCTCGCACGAACGCTTTCTCGAGATCGCGGAGGACCTGGCCCGCAGGGGGATCTTCGGACGGTTCGCGCTCGACGTCTACGATGTTCACGACGGAGGCAGCGGCGCGATCACGCCACGGACCGATGTCATGTTTCAGTGGGTGGTCGCCCCCGAGCAGGCCGATCGCGCCGGCGGGGAGGTCGCGCGTCATCACGGGCTCGAGCACTGCAGCCGGAGGACGCCCTCGCCCGAGTGGCCGGACGCGAACCTGATCGCCGTAACGCACGGGGCGAACCGCGAGGCGCTCGAGACGCTCAAGCGCTCGATCGACGCGCGGCTGCTCGAATGCGGCATCGACGTCGCCGCGACCGGCGCCTACTGGGCCGCCCGCAGGCACGCCCGCCAGTCGGAGATCTCCCCGCGGATCTACGCTCGCTGGAGCCGCGCGATGGGAATCGGTTGAAGCCAAGCCAGAAACCAGAAGCCAGAAACCAGAAGAAAAGGCGAAGTCAGAAGGCAGAAGTAAGAAGTAAGAACAAAACCGAAAGCCCCGCTTTGCTCTTGACCTTTCTTCTGCCTTCTGGCTTCCAGCTTCTGGCTTCGCCTTTTCTTCTGACTTCTGGCTTCTGGCTTCTGGCTTTCTCTGCTACACGAAGTGCGCGGCCCACAGGCAGGCATCGATGTCTCGGTCCAGAAAACGTCGCAACAACGGGGAGGGGATGAATCGCAGCTCGCACTCGCCGAGGGTGACTGCGTTGGCGCGGGCGGGAACGCTTCGAAGCGCTTCAGCCAGGCCGATGGCGTGCCCGCGGCCGAGAAACTGGATTGCCGGCGATCCCCTCTTACGCCCCTCGAACGAGATCACGCGCACCTGGCCGCTGCAGACCACCCAGACTCCCGAGACGGGCAGCCCTTCCACGAGAAGAGACTCTCCGTCGGGGACGCGCCGGAGGGACGCGATCTTGTCGAAGGACGGAAGCGCGCGCCGCGCGAAGTTGCAGAAGATTCGGCCACGCCGCGCCCGGCAACGAAGGCAGCTTGCCGGCGAAACGAGCTCAGACGGCCGCGATCCGCGGCGGCTCATGATCGAGATCTCCCGCGTGGGCGCGATCGTGTTTCCACGCGAGCGTCGTGCGGATCCGTCCCCAACTCGAAGCGACTTCCTCGCTGAGGTAATGAATCAGCCTCATTCGCACGTCGGGATCGGCCTCGACGAACGCGAAGAAGTCCGCGCGGGGGACGAAACAGACCGTGGCCGGTCCGACCGTGATCGCCGTGATCGGATGCGGGGAGTTCGTGAACAGCGACTCGAGGCCCAGCACGTGTCCGCGGCGCGCGATCCCGGTCTTGAGCTTGCGCCCATCGTGGGCGCTCACCGTCAACTCCACGCTCCCCGACCGTACCAGGAACAACCCCTCGGGCACCTCTCCCTCGTGGAAGAGTGCCGTTCCTTTCCGCACGGTCAAAGTCCGCCCGGTCGCCTCGAACCACGGAATCACTTTCGTGGAATGGACGCTCCGGAGCTCCTTGAGATTCCAGCCATTGCCTCTTCTGTTTTTGGGGATCTGCAGAACGGTCATGGCGGCTTCCTCGCCTTCTATCGATTCAACGATAGACGCGCCGCCGAATCGGGAATGTGACTCCAACTACCGCAGCCTGTGACAGTTCCGCCTCACTGAACGGACGGCATCACACGAAGTCCGGTTTCGAGTGTGGCATTTCTCAACGAGCGTGAGATTCGCGGGGCGGAGCGATGATCCTGATTCCCGTCCTCGCCTCGAGCTCGGACCTGGCGATCTCGACTTCGTCGAAGTCGAGGATCCGCCACGCTCGTTCCGCCCCAAACGCATCGTGGGCGCCGCGCGTTTCGAGGGTGTGCCGGGGAGGCACGGGACGCGAGGGAACATTCAGTTGCACGTAGTCCGGCGCGATGTGAGCAATCGCGGGAGCGAAATCCGTCGCCGACGATCCGGTGCCCGGCAGCAGCATGATCTGAAGCGAGAGCTTTCCACTCCAGCCCGCGCGGAGTGAAACGATTCCTTCGATGATCGATTCGGCGCTGGTCTCGCGGACGGGGCGGTTGATTCTCGCGAGCCTCGCGTCATCGATCGCGTCGAGCTTGCAGCACACCTCGTCCGCCAGGGAGAGCTCGGCCCGGACCTGAGGATCGTCCAGATGCATCGCGTTCGTCAGGACCACGACCGGCCTGGACGTCCTTCGCCGGACCTCGAGGATCGCCTCGCCGAGATTCGCGGCGAGCGTCGGCTCGCCGCTTCCGGAGAAGGTGACGACATCGGCGCGGCTCCAGTCCGCGGCCTCGAGATCGCGGATCACGCGCGCGGTCGGCACGCGCACCGCTCGCTCGCAGGTGGGATCCTCGATCTCGCCCAGCTGGCAGTAGACGCAGCGGAACGAGCAGCAGCTCGGCGAGAGAAGAAGGTCGACGCCGAGCGAGGCGCCCCACCGCCACGAGTGCACCGGCCCGTAGACGGACGACGGCTCTCGCAGCTCAGGGGTCAGGCTCACGCCGCTCCCTGCGAAATCGCCGGCTCTCCACCCGAGGGACGGAGCTTCCACGCGATGTAGGGCTTCGCGAGCGTCTTGAGCACGTCGTTCTTCAACCGATAGAGCGAGGTCGGCAGATTCGGCTCCACCAGGTCCTGCGTCTCTTCCGGCTGCACCACGAGCGATACCTCGATCGGAAGAATGCCGACCGGCAGTCCCGCTCCGCGACAGACTTCGTGCATGTAGGCGAACACATCCTTCATCGCCTCGGGATCCGGAGGGGCGGATGCCTCCATGTCGCTGCCGATCGTCGGACGGAAAATGCAGACCGTCGGAAACGCGCCGGCATCGACGATCCGGCGGATGCCCCGCTTGGTCGCCTCGATCGGCTCCGGGCCCGCGATGATCTCGCCCGACACCCGTCCGCGCCCCAGCTTCCGCGCCGTGTACTCCATCGCGTCGAAGAACGCCTGCTGCCCGAGCGTCGCCGCCTTCCCGGGGCAGAGCTCCGCGAACACCTTCGGATCTTCGAACTCGTAGCAGAACGAGAAGTGATCCGTTCCGGCGGCAATCAACTCGTCATACTCGTAGTAGAGGTGCTTCCGCACCGGAACCGCCTGGACGCCGATGAAGCCGCCAACCTGCTGCCTCACGGCCTTCACGTACGGCTCACACTGACGGAGTCCGTGCATCGACTCCCGCTCGTCGAGATCCTCGTAGTGGTATCCGGTGTTGAAGTGCGTGAAGACCGAGCCGGACTCCTGCTTCGCGGCGCGCGCGACTTCGACGACGTCCTCGACGCGCTTCTTCAGCTCCTCGTTCGTGCCGACGTTCTTACCCGTCGTGCAGAATTTGCAGGCGGCGTTGTACTTGAGGGCCCAGTACATGCAGCGGTTCGAGACATAGATCCCGAGGTAGTTCCCCTGGAGCACTCCGATGCGGCTCATCTCCGTGCCGCTCGAGGTCAAACGCCCGTACCACGCCGGCTCCGGCGGAAGCTCGATCGGATACTCGTCACCCTTCCGCTCGTCCACGATCCTGCACTCCTCACCCTCACGGATGAGAAGGAATGGAGACTTCGCGGTGAACGACTCCACCACGGGCACGTTGATCCAGATCTTCTTCCGCGGCGAGGGAATGATGATCTCGAGGCCGGATCCGAGGCCGGCGCGGGTGCGCGAGATTCTCCGACCCTCTTCCCCCTGGTGGAAGCTATCGTCGATACGCATTCCACGGCAGAAAAGCTCGATTTCCAGCTCGATCGGTTTCAGTGCCAAAAGGTCCTCCTGGACGCGCCGGAGCGCCTCTAAGGATTTACGCCCCGCGCACACGTCGCCCTATGATTTCCGTCACATCGAGGAGTGAGTGCCGACCCCACCCACCTCGGGGCGGAGAACGCGCATCCAGTCTGAGCTGTGGCAACATGGCCCCGCCATGGAACCCCACGACCACTCCCCCGATGCCATCGCCGCCCGGCTCGACGAGGGGCCCCGCTCGAGCTATCTCCGCGATTTCGTCTACGGCGGGATCGACGGGGCGGTGACGACCTTCGCCATCGTCTCCGGCGTGGTCGGGGCAAAGCTCTCCCCCAACGTCGTCATCATTCTCGGGATCGCGAACCTGCTCGCGGACGGCTTCTCGATGGCGGCGTCGAATTTCTCCGGAACGCGGGCCGAGCATCACGAGCTCGACCTGGTCCGCAAGATGGAAGAGCGCCAGATCCGGGTCCACCCCGAGGGGGAACGGGAGGAGATCCGGCAGATCTACGCCCGGAAGGGCTTCGAGGGAGAGGATCTCGAGAGGATCGTCGAGACGATCACATCGGACCCGGAGCTCTGGGTCCGGACGATGGTTCAGGAAGAGTACGGGATGGCCGCCGAGCTCCGGTCGCCATGGCGGGCGGCAATCTCCACGATGGCCGCCTTCGTGGCGTGCGGCGCGGTTCCGCTCGTGCCGTTCCTCTTCGGATTCGAATCCGCCGCCGCCTGGTCGCTCGCCGCCACCGCGATCGTCTTCTTCGCCATCGGTTCGGCGAAGGCGCGCTGGTCGGTAATCGCGTGGTGGCGCTCGGGACTCGAGACGCTCGCGATCGGCTCGATTGCCGCGGGGATCGCCTGGGGAATCGGCGCCCTTCTCGGCGGCCTCGCCTGAGCCGACCTCACCGTCCTTGCCGAAGTGGCGGAGGATTCATTCTCCGCCTCTTCCGAAATGCCGTGAGCAGAGGAAAAGATCCTCTGCCACAGGCCGTCAGCCGATTCGTTTCTCGAATCGGGAGACGGCGAACGCGAAGATGACGCTCCCGATCGCGGTCAGCGCCGCGAACTGCGGCCAGAGCGCCTCGAATCCGGCTCCCTTCAGAAAGATGCTGCGGACGATCACCAGATAGTGCCGCAACGGGTTGGCGAGCGTGATCCACTGAAAGACTTCCGGCATGCTCCGAACCGGAAACATGAAGCCGGCGAGCAGGATCGCGGGGAGGAAAACGAGAAACGTTCCCATGAACGCCTCTTGCTGAGTGGTCGAGATCGTCGAGATCAGCAGGCCGATTCCGAGCGCGGAGAGAATGAACAGCACGCTCGCCGCGACGAGCAGGAGAAAAGATCCCCTGAACGGGATGTCGAACCAGAGGATGCCAACGCCGGTGACCAGCGCGAGATCGAACAGGCCGATGAGCGCGAACGGGATGCTCTTCCCGGCGATCAGCTCCCACGGCCGCAGTGGGCTCACCATCAACTGCTCGAGCGTTCCCATCTCGCGCTCGCGGACAATGGCGAGCGCGGTGAGGAGAAGGCAGATCAGGAAGATGATCATCCCCGTCACGCCCGGCACGTTGTAGTTGCGGCTCGAGAGATCGGGATTGAACCAGGCGCGGTCCCGCAGCTCGAACGCGAGACGGACGCTTCCGCCGCTCTCGCGGAGCCCCCACATCATCGTGATCCTCTCGGCATGACCGAGCGCGATCGTCGCGACGTTGGAGTTCGAGCCGTCTACGATCAGCTGGATCGACGCATTTCGGGCGGCGAAGTCCCGGGCGAAGCCGGGCGGGATTGCGATCGCGGCGATCGCATCTCCCCCGTCGAGGGCCGACACGAGGTCCGACAAATCCTCGGAGGCGCCCGCGAGCTGGAAGTACCCGGAGGCCGTGAGGGCGTCCACGAGGCTGCGCGAGAGCGCGGTCCGGTCGTGGTCGACGACGAAGAGCCGCGTGTTCCGCACGTCCGTCGACACGGCGTAGCCGAACATCAGCAACTGGATGACGGGCGCGACGAGCAGCACCCCGCGCATCCGGGGCTCCCGGAAGATCTGTCGGAGCTCCTTGCGCACGAGCTCGAGGATGCGGCGCAGCGATCCCCCTCTCAATCGATCTCCTTTCTGAATTTCGCGACCGCGAGCCCGAGGCCGACGATCGCGAAGACGACCATCAGCACTGCCTGGGTGCGCAGCACATCCGCGCCGACGCCCTTGAGGAAGATCCCGCGCGTCACGACGAGGAAATAGCGCGCGGGGATCAGGTAGGTGATCGCGCGCAACAGCGGCGGCATCGCGTCGATGGAGAACATGAATCCGGAGAGAAGCAGCGCCGGCAGGTAGGTGACCACCATCGCCGCCTGCGTCGCCAGCATCTGCGACTTGGCGACCGCCGAAATGAAGATGCCGAACCCGAGCGCCCCGATCAGGAAGAGGAGCGAGAGGACGAAGAGCAGGAGCACGCTGCCGCGAAAGGGGACCTGGAACAGCGCGATGCCGAGAACGACGGTGATGGCGATGTCGATCAGTCCGATCGCGATGTAGGGAATCAGCTTGCCCACGACGACCTCGAGCCTCGACACGGGAGTCGACGCGAGCTGCTCCATCGTTCCGCGTTCCCACTCCCGGGCGATCGTGAGCGAGGTCAGAAGCGCTGCGATGATCGACATGATCACCGCCACGAGGCCGGGAACGATCATGTTCCGGCTCAGCAGCTCCTCGTTGTACCAGACACGCGAGGCCACCTCGACCGGGAACCGCGCCGGCCGCACGCTCGCGTTCAGCCGCGACGAGTACTGAACCGTGATCGCCTCGGCGTAGGCGATGACGATCGTGGCGGTGTTTGCATCGCTCCCGTCCACCACAGCCTGAACCTGCGGCGGAGATTGCGTCCCGAGCCGTTCGGAGAAATCGTTGGGAATCACGAGAACGATCTGCGCATCGTTGCGGTCGAGGAGACGCTCGATCTCGGCGGGACTTTCGAGCTGATGCTCCAGGTCGAAGTACCCCGAGGCCCGGAACGCGTCGATGAGCTCCCGGCTCTCGGGGGACCGGTCCTCGTCGAGGACGGCGAGCGCGATGTGGCGGATGTCCCACGAGATCGCGTACCCGAAGATGACCAGGAGAAGGATGGGAACCGCGAAAGCCAGCAGAAGGCTGCGCGGGTCGCGACGGATCTGGATCGTCTCCTTCGCCGCAATCGCCTTGAGGCGCATCAGCGAGAAACGCTCAGTCATGCGCCACCCCTCCGCTCGCCTCGATCAGCGACACGAACACGTCCTCGAGCGACGGATCGATCGGACGGATCGAAACGAGATCGATTCCGGCCGAGCGAAGGGCGTCGCGGATCGAGCGCTCTCCCTCTCCCTCCGAGCCGACGACGGCGTGAATCGCCCGGCCGAACAGTGAGGCCCTGACGACTCCCTCCGCTTCCTCGATCACCTCCAGCGCCGCAATCGAGCTCGTCGACTCCACCTCGAGAAGCGGCGCATCCAGCATGTTCCGGATCCCCTCGGGAGAATCGAGCGCGATCAGCCGTCCCCGGTTCATCAGCGCCAGCCGGTCGCAGTACTCCGCCTCTTCCATGTAGTGCGTGGTGACGAGGATCGTCGTCCCGCCGGCCGCGAGCTCCGCGATCAGGTCCCAGAAGCTGCGGCGCGAGAGCGGGTCGACGCCGGAGGTCGGCTCGTCGAGAAAAAGGATGGGCGGCTCGTGCAGGACGGCGCAGCCGAGCGCGAGGCGCTGCTTCCAGCCGAGAGAGAGATCCCTCACCAGCTGCTTCTTCCGGTCTCCGAGTCGCGCCATCTCGAGCACCCAGTCGCGCCTCGCTTCGCGCCTCTCGCCCGTCACGCCGTACAGCCCTCCGAAGAACGAGATGTTCTCTTCGACGGTGAGATCGGGATAGAGAGAGAAGAGCTGCGACATGTAGCCGATGCGCGCGCGGACCTCTTCCGGCGCGGAAGCGACATCGAATCCGGCGACGGTCGCCCGGCCGGAGGTCGGTGCGAGAAGCCCCGTCAGGATCTTGATCGTCGTCGTTTTTCCCGCGCCGTTTGGCCCGAGAAATCCGAAGACCTCCCCCGGCCGGACCGCGAAGCTCACGTCCTCGACGGCGGTGAAGTCGCCGAACTTTTTCCCGAGGGACTCGACCCTCAGCGCCTCGGCCGCCGTCACGCCGCCTCCTCCGCTTTCTGAATCCGCTGGATGAAAACATCCTCCATGCCGGGCTCGATCCGCTCCGGCTCAGCCGGCTCGAAACCGGCGTCCCGCAGCGCCTCGACGGTCGCGCCGACCTCCTGGTCGTACGAGCGGAGCGAGACGTGGAGCCGCTCGCCGAACACGAGGGCGCGATCGACGAAGGGCAGCGCGCTTACGACATCGCGAGCCTCCCGCGCCCTCGTCACGCGGATCGCCGCGAGCTCGCCGGGATAGGACGCGCGCAGTTCCGAGGGAGTGGCGATCGCGAGCGAGCGCCCGCGGTGGATCATCGCGAGCCTGTCGAACCGTTCGGCCTCGTCCAGATAGGACGTGCTGACCACGGCGGTCACTCCCGCGGCGACCATCTCGTGGATGATCACCCAGAGTTCGCGTCTCGAGATCGGATCGACGCCGAAGGTCGGCTCGTCGAGAAGAAGAACCTGCGGCTGGTGGATCAATGCGCATGAAAGCCCGAGCTTCTGTTTCATCCCCCCCGAGAGCTTCCCGGCGAGGCGGTCTTTGAAGGGGCCGAGGCCGGAGAACTCGAAGAGCCGCTCGAGGCGGGCGGAGCGCTCCGCGCGCGGAACCTGGAAGAGGTCGGCGTAGAACGCGATGTTCTCGCTGACCGTCAGATCGGAGTAGAGCCCGAAGCGCTGCGGCATGTAGGCGATGTGCCGCTTGATCTCTTCCGGGTCTCGACGAACCGAAGTTCCGAGGATCCTGGCGTCTCCTTCCGTCGGCCGGAGAACTCCTGCGAGCATCCGCAGCGTGGTCGTCTTCCCGGCGCCGTCGGGTCCGACGATGCCGAAGAGCTCACCGGCTGCGACCTCGAAGCCGAGGCCTTCGACGGCGACCTGGCCGCGGAAGCTCCGCGAGAGATTCTCCACTTCGATCGCGTGCATCGCGTCACCCACTCGTGGCGTCGCCCGCCGGGGTGAGGGTCACGTCCGCCGGCATGCCCGGCTTGAGCTCCATCGCGGCATCGCCGTCGATCCGGATCTTCACCGCGTACACCAGCCGGACGCGCTCCTCCGGCGTCTGCACGGCTTTGGGCGTGAACTCCGCCTCCGGTGAGATGAAGACGACGGCTCCCCGGTAGGCGCGATCGGGGAACGTGTCGGAGCGGATCTCCGCGGGGGTACCGAGGCTGACGGCCCCGATGCGGTTCTCCGGGACGAAAATGCGGACCCATCGATCGGCCGGATTCATGACGGTCAGGACCGGCTGGCCGGGCGCAACGACCTCGTTCGGCTCGCGGTGACGCGTCGTGACGACTCCGGAGTGAGGCGCGACGAGCGCGGTCCTCGCGGTCGCTGCCGCCGCGGCGGCAACCGCCCCCTCGGCCTCGGCCACGGCCGCTTCACCACCGGCGATCCGCTCCGCTCGCGGCCCTTGCCGGACGAGCGCGAGCTGTTCCTCCGCCTGCCGAACGCGCGCCGCCGCAACTCCCTCCTGCGTCCTCGCCTTCTCGAGCGCTTCAGGGCTGATCGCTCCACCCGCTTCGAGCGTCGCCGACTTCTCCCGGTCGCGCCGCGCGTCCGCGAGACGTTCGCGCGCCTCGGCCACACCCGCACTCGCCTGCGCGATCTCCTCCGGTCGCGATCCCCTTCGCAGCTCCTCGAGCTGCGCGACCGCCGCCGCGAGGCGAGCCGCGGCCTGGTCGGCGCGGGCCACGATCTCGGCAGAGTCGATCCGGGCCAGGACCTGCCCCTGACTCACCTGCTCCCCTTCCTGCACCGCGATCGCTTCGATACGCCCCCCGGTTTCGAACGCGAGGGTCGCTTCGGTCGCTTCGACCGTTCCCGAGGCGCGAAGCAATCCGTCGTCCGAGTCACCTCTCGAATGCCACCAGATGACCGCAGCTGCCGCGACAACCACCAGCAGGACCAGGACGAGGACCTTTTTCCGATTCATTCTGCACTCCTGAAATTCGCATCGATCCACTCGGGATCGAGCCTTCCCGCGACGCGGGCCAATTCGGTCTGCGCGATTCCGAGACTCCGAGTGGAAGCCGCGAGGGCCGCCCGTGCACCAGCCAGCTCCGCCTCGGCGCGCAGATATTCGGCCTGGATCCCGACGCCGTTTTCCAGGCGAAGCCGCTCGACCCGCGCGACTTCGGCGAGGCTGCGGATCGCCGACTCGTAACTCGTGACGAGCGCGCTCGATCTGCGGACCGCGGCCATGGCGTCGTCGAGCTGTCCGAGGACGTCGAGGCGCGCGACCTCCAGGTCCGCCTCCGCCTGCCTCAACTCCGCACGAGCCCGCGCGACACGGCTCTTCGCCGCCCCTCCGTCAAAGGCGTTGAAGCGAAGCTGCACGCCCGCGTTCCACTCGAGGGTGAAGTCACCGTCGCCGGAGCCGTACTCGAGGATGTTCCCAGCGGCCGCCACCTGCGGCTTCCGGGATCCCTCGGCCGCGCGAACGCCTGCCGCCCGCGCCTCGATCGCGGCCTGAAGCCTGCGAATCCGCGCGCTCGACCCCGTCGCTTCCTCGGCCAACACACCTGCTTCCGGAGTGGCCGCGTCGATCCGTGCGGCAACGATGTCGCGCACCTCCAGTCCGGTCAGCCGCGCGAGCGACGCCCGCGCGACGGAAAGCCGCGCTCCGGCGTCGATCCGGCGCGCTCTCCCCGCCTCGAGCGAGGCGTCGGCGCGATAGCCCTCCACGGCGGCGGCCCGACCGACCTCGCTCAGCTGCGCGATTCGCGATCGTTCCGCCTCGATCGCTTCGATCCTCTGCTCCTCGGCCTCCAGCTCTTGCTGACCCGCGAGAACGTCGAGGTACGCCGCCACCGTCGCCAGAAGGATCCGCTCGCGGATCTCGTCCGTCGCCACGCCGGCCGCATCGCGCATCGATCGCGCCTGATCGACGCGGCTCCGCGCCGCGCCTCCGTCCCAAAGAAGGTACGTGCCGCTGACCGAGCTCTGGATCAGAGCTCGATCGAACGGTGGAATCGTCGCCGGATCGAAGCCGTGAATCGGCATGACGATCATCGGCTCGTCATGCCGGAAGACTGATCCCGCGATCGTGACCTGGGGATCGAGAGCCGCTTCGGCCTCTCCTACGCCCGCGGCTGCCGCGTCGGCGGCGGCGATCGCGGCCTCCACTGCTGGAGCGTTGCCGAGAGCGGCGCGAACCGCGTCCGAAAGCGTCAGCACCGCTTCGTCCTGCGCGAGGGCGGCCGTGCTTGCTAGGAAAAGAGTGAAAAGAGCGTACTTCATTCGGATTCTCCAGAGCGGATCCGTACCCCATCGAGCAGGATTGCGGCGAATTGATCGGCCAGATTCTCGGTCGTCGCAGCCCCTTCGGGCGCCGCGCCGGCGAACCCGCGAAGGCGGTCGCGGAAACCGCGCGAACTGACGAGGAGCATCAGCCCCGAGACGGTGACCATGTGCGCCAGGACCGGATCGACTCGGCGGAAGGTTCCGTCCCGCGACCCTTCCGCGTAGACGTCGGCGATCCCGGCGAACAGGCCAGCCATCTCGGCGACGAGCGCGTCGCTCAGGCGTTTCCCCCCCGATGAGATCTCGCGAAGGACGATCGAGGGGAGCGACGGCATCTCCATGGCGATCCCTGCGATGGCGCGACAGACTTTTCGGATACGCGCCTCCGGATCGCCGGGCTCGGCGAGGATTCGGTCGAGCTCTCCTCTCGCGTGGGCGAGGGCGCGGCGGAACACGGCCTCGTAGAGCTCGTCCTTGTTGCCGATGCGGTAGTAGAGCATCGCCTTGTTGACGCCGGCGCGACGGGCGATCTCGTCAATGCGAGCGCCTTCGAATCCGGCCTCGGAGAAAACCGCGGCCGCGGCCTCGAGAATGGGGAGCTGGGAGTCGTTAACCATATGTTTTAACCATACGGTTAACAAGGTGGACAATGGGAGACGGCGACGCAAGAGGCAAGGATGGAAAGGCAAGGCAGAAGTCAGAAGGCAGAAGGCAGAAGGAAAGTCAAAAGCAAGACCCTCTTCTCGCCCGCTCTTGCTGTTGCTCTTACTTCTGACTTCTGCCTTCTGCCTTCTGCCTTTCTTCCCCCCCTCACTCGATGGCGTGACGTAACTCCTTGCTCGTTGTCATTCCGGGATCGATGGATGAATGGAAGCCGGAACCGACGTTTGGGGGGCGGGTGGAGCTAAAGGTCCCGGCGGAGGAGGCGTCCATGACGGTGCTCGCATGGTTGGTGATTCTTTCATTGCTCCTCGTCTTCAGCATGATGGTCGTGGCCTCGATGACCGTCGGAAGAGAGAAGTCGCCCGGCTGGGTACGCGCCTCGCTCGTTGCCGCGGCCGTCTTCTTTCTCGCCGCGGGCGTCCTGCTGATGAAAGAGGCGGGAGCCGGAGGAATCGGGATCGAAGCCGGGGTCCTGGCTGCGCAGGCGCAAATGGTTCCGCAACCCGCGTCGCATGATCCATGGGAAGGCGTCGGTCCGCCGGTCGCGGCCGAAGGGCGGAAGTTCTATGTGGACGCCGGGTGCCACCGCTGCCACACGATCGGGGCTGGAACGCTCATTGGGCCCGACCTGGCGGAAGGGGTCTGCAAGTACGACGAGGCCTTTCTCGTGCGATGGATCCTCGATGCCGATTCGGTCTACGCGGAGCTGGGTATGGACTCCATCAATCCCGGCTTTCCGCGGATGCCGGCCATGGGAGTGGATCCGGGCAAGGCCGTGCTGATCGCGCGCTATCTCCACAGCTTTCCCCAGTCGCCGAACTGAGTCAGCGGCGATTTCGCGGCGAGAAGACGCGGGCCTGGCTCTCGAGCCGGTCGCGGAGACTTCCGCAAACCACGTGGCACAACTCGAAGACTGTGGGATCGGAGATGATGCAGTAGACGGTGTTCCCGCTCTGGCGGCGCCCGACGAGACCGGCGTCCTGGAGGATCTTGAGGTGCTTGCTCACATTCGGCTGGCTCGCCTGGACGGCCTCGGTCAGCTCCGAAACGCTCTTTTCACCCCCCTCCAGCTCCTGGAGGATTCGAAGCCGGAGAGGCTCGGAGAGAACCTTGAAACGCGCCGCGACGAGCTCCATGGCTTCTGGATTGTCCGGCAGTGGGGCACCCTTCGGTGACATCGCCTTCATCCTAGCATCCGCACATATGAATAGATTCATCTCTTTGATC
>JBHEPS010000209.1:3328-3598 GCA_046260175.1 Thermoanaerobaculia bacterium | reverse complement strand
GGGTGTGGGCCGGCGACGTCGAGGACGACGGATTCAACCGGCTCGTCCTGGCGGCGGGCATGGACTGGACGCAGATCGTCGTGCTCCGCGCGTACTGCAAGTACCTGCGCCAGCTAGGCACCACGTTCTCCGAGGCTTACATGCAGGGAACGCTGGCCCGCAACTCCGCGGTGACACGGCTCCTCGTCGACTACTTCCGGGTCCGCTTCGATCCATCGGTCGACGTCGCGACGCGTCAAACGGCGCCCGCCATCAGGGACCAGATCAAGG
>JBHEPS010000209.1:0-3318 GCA_046260175.1 Thermoanaerobaculia bacterium | reverse complement strand
ATCTTCGTCTATTCGCCGCATTTCGAGGGGATTCACCTTCGGGGTGGCAAGGTCGCGCGCGGAGGCCTTCGCTGGTCCGATCGCCGGGAAGACTTCAGGACCGAGATCCTCGGGCTGATGAAGGCCCAGATGGTGAAGAACACCGTCATCGTCCCCGTCGGCTCGAAAGGTGGGTTCGTTCTCAAGCAGCCTCCGGCCGCACGGGAGGAGTTCCTGAAGGAAGGGGTGGGGTGCTACAAGAACTTCATCCGCGGCCTTCTCGACCTGACCGACAACTACGTCGACAAAGAGGTCGTCCCTCCCGTCGACGTGGTCCGCCTCGACGGCGACGATCCATATCTCGTCGTGGCTGCGGACAAGGGAACCGCGACGTTCTCCGACATCGCGAACGGAATCTCGGCCGAATATGGATTCTGGCTGGGGGATGCGTTCGCATCGGGCGGATCAGCCGGATACGACCACAAGAAGATGGGAATCACCGCCCGCGGAGCCTGGGAGGCAGTCAAGCGCCACTTCCGCGAGCTCGGAAAGAACATCCAGACGGAGGATTTCACCGCCGTTGGCGTGGGCGACATGTCTGGAGACGTGTTCGGAAACGGGATGCTGCTCAGCGAGCACACGAAGCTGGTCGGCGCCTTCAACCACCTGCACATCTTCGTGGACCCCGATCCGGACCCGGCGCGCAGCTTTGCCGAGCGGCAGAGACTCTTCGATCTCCCGCGCTCGAGCTGGTCGGATTACGATCCCGCGGTCCTTTCGAAGGGCGGCGCCGTGTTCGATCGCAAGGCGAAGTCGATCAAGGTGTCGAGCCAGGTGCAGGCTCTGTTCGAGCTGCCTGGCGACACCGTCACGCCGAACGAGCTCGTTCGCGCGATCCTGCGGGCCCGGGCCGATCTTCTCTGGCTCGGCGGGATCGGCACTTACGTCAAGTCGGTGGAGGAATCGAACGGCGCCGTCGGAGACCGGAGCAACGACCATCTCCGCATCGATTCCCGCGAGTTGAGGGTTCGCGTCGTCGGCGAAGGGGCCAACCTGGGGCTGACGCAACGCGGCCGGATCGAGTTCGCCCTTCGGGGGGGAAGGATCAACACTGACGCCATCGACAACTCGGCGGGCGTTGATACTTCCGACCACGAAGTCAACATCAAGATCCTGCTCGACTCGGCGGTCAGGAAGGCGGAGATCCCTGCCGACGAACGCCTCGACCTTCTCGTTCAGATGACCGACGAAGTCGCAGGCCTGGTCCTGAACGACAACTACCAGCAGACCCAGGCGATCTCGATTGCCGAGGCACAGGGGGTCTCCCTTCTCGATCAGCAGTCGCGCCTCATGCATTCACTCGAGCGAAGCGGGAAACTCGATCGCTCCATCGAGGCCCTGCCGGACGACGAGACCCTGGCGGAGAGGTCCGCCGCGAAGATCGGGCTCACGCGCCCCGAGCTCGCAGTCCTTCTCGCGTACAGCAAGATCGCCCTCTACGACGACCTTCTGGCGTCGAACCTTCCCGACGACAGCCTTCTCGTCGAGGAGCTCATCTCTTACTTCCCGAAGCCGGTACGCGTGAAACTTCGCCCGGCGATCGAGGACCATCGACTGCGGCGCGAGATCATCGCGACCTTCGTGACCAACAACATGGTCAACCGCGTGGGGCCGACATTCGTTGCTCAGATGATGGAGCAGACCGGGCGGTCCGCGAGCGACGTGGCACGAGCCTACGCGATCGCGCGCAACTCGTTCGCCACCCGTGCGCTCTTCGGCGAGATCGAGAGCCTCGACAACAAGATCCCCGCTTCGATTCAGGTTCGCCTGATGATCGAGGTCGGCCGGCTTGCGGAACGGTCGACCCGCTGGTTCCTGCGCAGCCCGGCGTATGGGCTCGACATTGCCGAGCATGAGGCGGAGTTCCGGCCCAGGATCGCAGCCCTCGAGAAGAGCCTCGAGTCCATCCTTCCGGAGCGGGATCTGGAGCAGTGGAGAAGCCGAACGACCGAGTACGAACGCCTCGGGGTTCCCGCGGTGCTCGCGCGCCGGCTCGCGGCCCTCGACCTCTTCAGCTCCTTCACCGATATCATTCGCATTCAGCGTGACGTGAAGAAGCCGATCGAAGAGATCGGGCGCGTCTACTACGCCGTCGGCGACCGGTTCGACTTCGATCGTCTCCGGTCGATCGCCCACGGTGTGTCCACCGAAACTCCATGGCAGAAGGCGGCCGTGGCAGGTCTCATCGACGATCTCTTCCTCTACCAGAGCCTGATGGCCGGCAAGATGCTCATCGAAGCCGGTGAGACCACCGACCCGATGGCCGACTGGCTCGCCTCGCGCGCGGATCTCGTTGCGCGCGTCGAGCAGACCCTGGGCGAGATCCGAAACGCGCCCGCAATCGATACACCGATGGTCGCCGTCGCGACTCGCCAGCTCCGAGCGCTGGTCGAAAGCTGATCGAAGCAGCGGGGCGGAACCTGGATTCCGCCCCGCCGCTTCAACCTCACAGAGTCGGGAAGCCAGACAGGATGTTTCTCACGGTTTACAGGAAGCCCTAGATTCCCTGGGTCAATCTCCGGAGGAGGCGCCGCCTAGACGTTTCTTCGCGCCGGCGACGAGCCGCTCGGTTGTGACGATGGCCCGCCCATGAGCTCCGTGGCCGATCGGCCCCGCTCCGTCCTCGGCCGTAACTTCGAAGCGGTAGATCTTTCCCGTCTTCTCGAGAAACTTCGCCGTCGCTTTGACCAGCGCGCCCGGCGGAGTCGGGGCCTCATGAGTGATTTCCAGGTTCACGCCCACGGAGAGCTCTCCCTCCTTCAGCAGCGGCCGCATGAGCCGGGCGGCGGCGAGCTCCATGAGCGCCACGAGGCGCGAAGTCGCGAAAACCCGAGGGAAGCGATCGTCCGGGTCGGGTGAGATCGCGGCGGCGAGATCGGACTCCTCGACCAGGCGCTCGATCGTGGCGATGTCTCCGGGTTTGAGCTCAGTCAAGAGACCCTCCTTCTTACTTGCGGCCGCGCCATTCTACGGCACGACGATCCCTCGCCGGGGTCTTGTGAACGGTCGGTGAAGGGTTGCAACTTCGCCTCACTCTGAACGTAGATGCGCGTACAATGACCGCCCGTTCAGTAGACTGACCGCGCGGTTATGGAAGCGATTACACCATGGTAAAGACTTCAGCCAAAGAGAAGATCGTCGAGGAGTTTCGTAGCGAGAGCATTCAGGACGCTGCGATCCGAGTGATTGCCCGCAAGGGAATCGCCGGGGCTTCGATGAATGAGATTGCCGAAGAAGCGGGGATCTCCAAGGGGACCATCTACCTCTACTTCGACAACC
>JBHEPS010000208.1:3163-3617 GCA_046260175.1 Thermoanaerobaculia bacterium | reverse complement strand
GGCGTAGAGTCGGTCGCGCTGGCGGGCGAGCATGACGATCGAAAGAGTCAGGATCGTCAGCCAGATCATGAACGTGATCGCGATCGAGAGCTTGATGCCGATCGGGATGCGCAGGTGCGCCATTTTTTCGCGCCAACTTGTCGCGCGCGGCTCGAGAAGTGCGGCGAAATCGTCCGAGAGGGCTGTTGCGGAGACGCGGTAGTATTTGGCGATTGCCTGGAGCACGTCGTATTCGGAGGCGAATTTCTGCTCGACAATGATCATGCCGAGTTGCTTTTTCGTGGTGCGCTGGATTTTGAGCGCCGCCTTGAGCTGCTCATCGTCGATGACCTTCGCACGGACGAGCATCCGTCCGAGCGGTTCGCGGCGGCCGAAGCCGAAACGTTCGAGCAGGTCGCCGAGCGCCAACATCCCCCCCCTGGTTCAATCGTAATTCCGTATTGTAGCCATGATC
>JBHEPS010000208.1:393-3153 GCA_046260175.1 Thermoanaerobaculia bacterium | reverse complement strand
GCTGGAGTTCGGCGGATCGTGGCGCTGCGCACCGGGAATCCAGATCGGCAAGGCCGGCCGGAGCGAATGACGCCGCGCAGCGGAGCGACGATCGCCGTGCTCACAGGCCTGCTCCTGTTCGGGTGTGCCGAGAAGGCGCCCGTGAACGATGGAAGCCATGACGGGACGGCTGCGTCACGGGGTGAAGTGGTACGAATCGTCTTCGATCTTCCCGGGGACGATATCGGCAGCCAGGAGGATCAGGTGCTTCTCGACGCGCTCAGAGACGCGGTTGCCGCCGGCAAGGCGGGGGAGATCATGAGCTCTGGGTTCGGCATGGGAACCATGGAACTGGTCGTCGCGATCGACCGTCGCGAGTCGATCGAGGTGCTGCGACAAATAGTCGACGAAGTCTCCCCGGGGTCAAAGGGGTGCAGTACCTCGGTCTCGGGACGTTTGGCCGGGGGGGCGCTCCGCGGTGGTGTTTTCAGCTCGGTTCGGTGTTGCAGCCGGAGCGAGAGCAGTAGTCGTCCAGAGGCGAGGCCGTCGGATTGCCGATGAGAGTGAGTGGCCCCGTTGTGGGGCCGTGGGGATTCGGGCGGATTTCAGTGATCATCGGCATTGTCAGTCGGATTGCTTCTGGGCTGACCGCGAGATTTCCAATGGCGTTGCCATGCCCCATCTTCTGAGTGGTAAAGGGCGCAGAGCGTGAGGATTTCCTCGGCGCCTTGCAGATGCCAAAACTTCTCGGAGCCTTTGATCCGGAGCGCGAACTGTTTCACCGCCCCTTCGGCGACGCCGGAGGCGATGGGCCAGCCCTTGGCTCGGAACGTAGGGTAGTCCATCGCATCCCGGTTGTTGGGGAAGTACGAGGTCGCATTGCGGTAAAGAACGCGACGGGCAGAGCAGTCGGTGTCGTTCTTGGTAGGTAGGCCGAGGGTTTGAGATTGTTCTTCAAGTTCGGCGATGACGCTCTGAACATCTCCCTCCCAGAGCAGGTCGGTGTGCTTGTCGTACCAGCGATAGGCCTCCACCGTGCCCTCTCCAAAGATCGCCTTCGCGCACTCCATCAGGTGGCCCGCGGCGTGCGGCCAATCGAGGATGAAGGTCGCCTCAGGGAAGTGGAAGTTCTTCAGCTCCCGGAGCGTTGGGGCACCATCGGCAAGGAAGATCTTCGCCTTGCTTTTCTCATAGCCACGCAGTTCGGCTTGCAGCCGTAGCATCCATCCCAGCCGCTCCCAGGGCTCCATGGTTGCCACGTAGGTCTTGGTCAGCGCCTTGGCGCCTTCGTACTTCTCGGAGGTGACCTGCGCGAGGGGTTGGGGAATCGCATCATAGACGACACCGATCTTGTCTTCCTTCCAGCGCTCCCCTTTCACCGGCTGACGCGTTTGAACCCGCCCGCCGTCACAGGTAACAACGCACAGCTCGGGAGCTTCCTGTGATTGCGGGACGAACCGGTGCTCTTCAAACGCACAGAGCTGAATATCGCGCTGCTCGATCACCCGGCGCCCCTCCGCCTCAGCAATAGTGCGCACGTGCTTGGCGCTGATGCTCAAGCCGGCCTGGACCCGCAGCAGCTCTTGCCCATCATCGAAGGAACGTCCGACTATGGCGGCATGGCAGACCTTCTGCCGGTAGCTCACGCTCGAGCCGGTCGGTGGAATCCCGAGCCCCTGATCGAGCGCAACGGCCGTGATCTGGCAGCGATCACACACACCGTAGGGTCTGCGGTAGCTGACTTCTCCAACCATCGTCCGCATTGTTCGCGCCTGCTGACGCTCCTGGATCCGCAGCTTGCCCTGACAACGCGGACAGCAATAGTCACCATCCGGCTCGGCACGGGGATCACCCTCGAGCCGTGACTCCAGGAGCAGCTTGGCCAACCTCTGGCCGGCGGCAAAGGCCAACTCCTCCAGATCCGAAAAGCTCAGGCCGGCAGTTCGTGCATATTCCAAGGCTTCATACTCCGCGGCGCTGGCCGCCAAATACCTCTCGCGCCGAATCTTGGCGCCCTCGGCATCAGACATCTCGTCCCGCCTTGCGGCGTTTCTTCTCGGCTTGCAGGGCCGCGAGGTTCAGCTCTGAGATCCGACAGATGCTCCGCCACAGCTTCTGGTAAACGCTGATCCCGCGCCGAACCTGCTCAACCTGATCCGCGGCCAGCAAGTACCTCTTTTGCTTGCCTCCGGCGTAGCTGACGGTGACATACCAGTATGGGCCATGCCGAAAGCGTTTGTTGCGATGACAGCGACAGTTCTGGTTGCCACACGTCAGCATATACCGCACCAGGGTGCCTCGAATAAGGCTTCGGAACTCCGGAAGTCCCCGGAGCACTTTTTCGCGGCTGTTGACTACATTCTTTTCGTCATCCATATCCTATGCCTCTATAGTACTAGGTTGTGCGGCAAAGGTTACACAAAAAAAGAAAAAGATCCTTGAATGAAGAAGAAGGTCCCCACCAGGGGGCGGGGTTCATGCTCGGAGCCCGCAGGCCAACGCCCACTCCGAAGCGAGTCGAGGGAGGGCCAGGTCAGCGCAAACTACGTGGACACCTGTGCCGTCTTCGCCGGCACGCAGGATCCCTCGTTACCCAATGATGAGAAGATCAGACGGAATTGCTGGCCGAGACGGAGGTACTGCACCCGCCCGAGATCCGGGGCGACGGTTTCTTCGCGCGATGGTGGTTGACAGCGGGGCCAGGATCCACACAATACGCAGCAGTGAGTCTCTTGAGAGGAACGTTGCCCGTCACCAGAGCCGTCGCGGCAGGCGCGAACG
>JBHEPS010000208.1:0-383 GCA_046260175.1 Thermoanaerobaculia bacterium | reverse complement strand
AAGCCGATAACCC
The DNA here is from genome assembly GCA_046260175.1 of Thermoanaerobaculia bacterium. Taxonomy (GTDB): domain Bacteria; phylum Acidobacteriota; class Thermoanaerobaculia; order Gp7-AA8; family Gp7-AA8; genus JBHEPS01. Next base: position 370 of record JBHEPS010000208.1, on the reverse strand, counting down.
TGTCGGCGACCGACGTTGATGGCGACTCTCTGACCTACAAGGTGATCCGCTGGCCCGCACGCGGCACGTTCACCGGCACTCCCCCGGATCTGATCTACCAGCCGGAACAGAATTACAACGGTCGAGACAGTTTTACTTTCATAGCGTCCGACGGCCGCGCCAACAGCAACACGGCAACGGTAAAAATATTGGTGAACGACGCGCCGACCGGAACGGTCCAGATCAACATGGGCAAGAGCACTGAACTGGCGACACGGAGTACCTCGGTGCTGCTGACATTGACGGTGACCGATGGTCCCGGTCCCATCCTGATGTGCATCAGCAACAAGGCGACCTGCAGCACCTGGATGCCTTTTGCGGGGAAGAAGAA
>JBHEPS010000207.1:0-3631 GCA_046260175.1 Thermoanaerobaculia bacterium | reverse complement strand
CGCTTCCTCAGGATGACCCCTGCCTTTGAATTTGCCTCCACTTCTGCCTTCTGCCTTCTGACTTTTCTTCTGGCTTTTCTTCTGGCTTTTCTTCTGGCTTCTGGCTTCTGGCTTCTGGCTTGTCTTCTGGTTTCTGGTATAAGGATTTCCGCAGAGGGAGAGGCCCGCGGATGATCAAGTTTGGAACTTCGGGATGGCGTGGAGTCATCGGTGAGGATTTCACCTTCGAGCACGTCCGTCTCGCCAGCCAGGGGATAGTCAATTACCTCCGGAAGACGGTGGATCGCAAGAAGATGAGCGTGGTGGTCGGCTACGACACGCGCTTTCTTTCGGAGAAGTTCGCCGCCGAGGCGGCGAAGATTCTCGCGTTCAACGGCATTGAGGCTTATCTGACGAGCCGGGACGTGCCGACGCCGGTCGTCTCGTTCGAGACGATCCGCAGGGGCGCGGTCGGCGCCATCAACTTCACCGCTTCCCACAACCCGCCCGAGTACAACGGGCTGAAATACTCGACGGCGGACGGCGCGCCGGCACTGCCGGAAGTCACCCAGGAGATCGAGACCGAGATCCGCGCGCTCGAGGAGAAGAACGAGCGGATCGACATGTACGAGAAGCCGGAGCTGATCCGCGAGATCGAGCCGCGGGAGCGCTACCTGGCCGAGCTGCGCGAAAAGATCGACGTCGACGTGATCCGCGGATCGGGGCTGAAGGTCGTGGTCGATTGCCTCTATGGCACCTCGCGCGAATATCTCGACTACTTCCTGATCGAAACGGGTATTCAGGTGAAGTCGATCCACAACTACCGCGACCCCTACTTCGGAGGGTTCTCGCCCGAGTGCACGCTCAAGAACCTCGGGGAGCTTCGCCGCGTGGTGACGACCGAGGGTTACGGCCTGGGTCTGGCGACGGACGGCGACGGCGACCGGTTCGGCATTATCGACAACCGGGACCGCTTCGTGAGCGCCAACCTGATCTTCGCTCTCCTCGCGCTCTATTTCAAACGCGAGCGGAAATTCGAGGGAGGGCTGGCGCGATCGGTCGCGACCACGCACCTGATCGACGCCATCGGCGAGAAGCTGGGCGTGGAGGTCTACGAGACTCCGGTCGGGTTCAAGTACATCGGTGAGCTGATTCTCCAGGAGAAAATCGCGATCGGAGGGGAAGAGAGCGCGGGGCTTTCGATCCGCGGCCACCTCCCCGAGAAAGACGGCATCCTCGCGTGTCTGCTGGTCGTCGAGATGATCGCGCGAACGGGCAAGACCATCGAGACGCTGATCCAGGAGATGTACGCCGAGTTCGGCTGCTTCTACTCGAAGCGCGTGGACATCAAGCTGACCCCGCAGCTTCGGGAATCCCTCGCCGTGAAGCTCGCCAACCCGCCGAAGGAGATCGATGGTCTGACGGTGAAGAAGGTGACTACGCTCGACGGCGTGAAGCTGGAGTTCGAGGGTGGCAACTGGCTCCTGTTCCGCCGCTCGGGCACCGAGCATGTCGCCCGCGTCTACGCCGAGGCTTCCACCCCAAAGGCGCTCAAGGCCCTGATCGACGTCGGGAAAAAGTTCGCGGTATCGTGAAGAAGCAAGGGGTCAGGGGCTAGGGGCTAGGGACCAGGAAGGGCAACGGCAACCCCGTCATCCTGAGAGGCTGTGAAAGCCTCTGAGGGAGCGCCGCGGCACCCTCGACGTCTACGCCGCCGGTGGGCGCGACCGAAGGATCTCCAGATGCGAGGATCGGGTTGGCCGGGGCGGGGGAAACGGGCAGGTGGCGCGATCCTGCCATTTTGAGTTCCTTCAGTCGCGCGCGCGGTTCTCGTGAACCGAACCTTCAATGCGGCGCTCCCTCAGGATGACGGCAGCCCTTACTTCTGCCTCTGCCTTCAGCCTTTCCTAGCCCCTAGCCCCTAGTCCCTAGTCCCTTTCTCTTACTCGTCTCCCATCACCTCGCAATACACCCTCATCGCCTCTTTCCGGTCGAGTTTCGTGTGAACGGTCCCTTCCGGCCAGACGACCATGTTGGGGCCTTCGTCGCAGAGGTCGAGGCAGGAGACTCCGCAGATCCGGACGCTCTTTTTCCTTCCCATTTCCTTGTTGCAGCTCTTGAGCATGGCGCGGATCTCTTCGCCGCGGTCCTTTCCGTTCTTCGGATCGTTGCACCGCGAGCCGGTGCAGACGAGGAAGTGCTTCTCATACGGAAAATCCTGCCGGCTCACGACGGCTCCTCGAACAGCGAGTCGACATACGCCTCGGGGTCGAACGGAATCAGGTCGTCGGCCGCCTCTCCCACCCCGATGAACTTCACCGGGATGTCGAGCCGCCGCATGATCGAGAGAATCACGCCTCCCTTGGCGGTCCCGTCGAGCTTCGTGACCACGATCCCGGTCACGTTGGCAGCCTCGAGAAACGCCTCGGCCTGACTCAGTCCGTTCTGCCCGGTCGTTCCGTCGATCACGAGCAGCGTCTCGTGCGGGGCGCCGGGAACCTCGCGCGAGATCACCCGCCGGATCTTCGACAGCTCCTGCATCAGGTGCGACTTGTTGTGGAGCCGGCCGGCGGTGTCGATCAGCACGACGTCGGTGCCGCGCGATTTCGCCGCCGTGACCGTGTCGTGTGCGACCGCTCCGGGATCGGATCCGGAGTTGTGGCGGATCATGTCGACGCCGATCCGCCCGGCCCACATCCCGAGCTGCTCGATCGCCGCGGCCCGGAAGGTGTCGGCGGCCCCGAGGAGAACCTGCTTTCCTTCGCCCTTCCATCGCTGGGCGAGCTTGGCGATCGTCGTCGTCTTCCCGGTTCCGTTGACGCCCACCACGAGAATCACAAACGGCTTCTTTCCGTCGAAGTCGATTCCGCGCTGTACGCTTCTGGGGATCAGGGCGCGCGTCTCCTCCCGAAGCGCGCGGCTCAGATCGTCCATCGACTTGATCCTGGACTCTTTGATCCGTGCCTCGATCCGATCCATGATCTCCATGCTCAGCTCCGCCCCGACATCCGCGCCGAGAAGGCCCTCCTCGAGGGCATCGAGCGTGGTGCGATCCACCCCCAGATCCGGCGTCATCGACTCCTTGACCTTGTCGATGATCTCGGTGTGGGTCATGAACAACCCGCGCTTGAGCTTGCCCAGCAGCGATTTATCCGCCAAAGAAACCTCCGTACGTTCCGGGGGGACACAATAGGACGGCGGAGGGGGGATATTCCGAAAAACCCAAGCCAGAGACCAGAAGCCAGAGGTGAAGGCAAGCCAGAAGTCAGAAGCCAGAAGCCAGAAGCCAGAAGAAAAGGCGAAGCAAGAAGCCAGAAAAAAGAAGCCAGAAGAAAGGTCAAAAACAAAGGCCGGGCCGTGCCGATTGGGCTTGGCGCGTCGGCCTTCTGCCTTTGACTTTTCTTCTGGCTTCTGGCTTTCGCCTTCTAGCTTCGCCTTTTCTTCTGGCTTCTGGTTTCTGGTTTCTGGCTTTTCTTTACTTCTGGCTTCTGGCTTGTTTTTATCGGGAAGATCAGTCTTCCCCTCGGCGTTTCGCCACTCCGATGACTACCGCCCCTGCGAAGAGCCTCGAGACGTTTCCGAACCCGAATCCCGAGCGTGATTACGAGATCGCGTTCGAGGCCCCGGAGTTCACCTGCCTCTGTCCCATGAC
>JBHEPS010000206.1:0-3695 GCA_046260175.1 Thermoanaerobaculia bacterium | reverse complement strand
CCGGTGGAAACGCGATCGTAGACCGCGCGATGGGGTGAGGACGCTGGTGTTGCCGAGGAGGATTCCGGCGATGCGATCGGGGAGTCGCGCGGCGACCGAGGTGGCGATCGGCCCGCCCCAATCCTGGCTGAGAATGATGATGCCGCGGAGGTCGAGCGCGACGACGAGCCCGGCGATTGCGTCAGCGTGTCGCGTGGGCGTGTGGTCGTCCATGCGGGGGAGTGTGTCGGAGAGGCCTAGACCGAGAAGGTCGGGAGCGACGCATCGGAACTCGGGAAGCGCGGCGATCACTTTCCGCCAGAGGAAGCTCCAGGCCGGATTGCCGTGGAGCATGAGGATCGTAGGTGCGTACTCGTCGCCCTGGTCGATGAAATGAACCGAACGTCCGGTGTCGGCTCCCTCTTCGACCCGCCAGATCCGTCGATGGAAGGGAAGCTGCCGCTCGAGAAACTCGGGAAGCTCCGGCGCGGGTGTGAACATCGGGAGAGTATAGCGTTCGGGCCCGGCGACGGAGTGCCCGGGCCCGAACTGCGTGACGAGCGTCCTGGATGCCGATCTCAGGGAAGGATCTCGAGGACCGGATCGAGCTCATCGAGCGGCTCCGCCTGGCCGGCTCTCGTTCCGTTAACGCTGTAGTAGAACTTGCCGGCGCTTCCGCCGATGGGATTTTGCCCGCACTTCCTGGCCGGTTTGTCGCACGGCTTCCCGGGCGGATTGGCTCCGCCAGGAGTGTCCTTATCGGGTCTGAATGTGATCTCGATCGAGACATCGGGATCCTCGGCAATCCAGATCACCTGCTGGCTGGAATTCTGGACGATGACTGGATCGGGAGAAACGCTGAACGTGTTTCCATTGGTCGATACGAGAACATAGATCTCTTTGGAAAATGGAGCCGCTGTCATGATTCCTCCTTTGTCTCCGTCTCGAGTGGTCGACGTGTCGGTTGGAGCTGGAGTCTGCGGTGTACAGCCGAGAACGAGAATGAGTGAGAGAACCGGGATCGACCAGAGGGGGAGTCGAATCTACATGAGCGAGGGTTCCTCCTTTCAGGTTCGCGCGGGAGTCTGCGCGGATTCAGCGATGATCCGCGCAATCCGCGGATGTTGACGGATGGAGCGAAGGGCGGGGTCGGCCGCGATCCATGCGGCGGGAAAACCGGCGGCCACGGCTCGGTGGATCCATTCGACGGCGCCCTCGGTGTCACCCCGCTCGAGGGCGAACACGGCAGCGAAGTACATGACGTCTTCGCTATCGGGCGCCAGCTCGAGAGCCGTGTCGAGGTGATGTTTTGCGCGGGGGACGTCGCCCGTTCGGGAGCAGGCGAGGACGAGCTGGCCGTGGGTAATGGCGTCGGAAGGGTTGAGCTCGAGCGTCGCCTGAGCCAGGCGGATCCCTTCCCTGTAGGCCTGCTTCATCTCCTCCTCGGCGCCCATCGCGAAAAGGGTGTCGCCGAGGTTGAAACGATAGCGGGCGCTGATCGGAGAGAGCTCGACTGCTTTCTCGAAGGAGGTGCGGCTCGCTTCGAAGCGGCCGAGGTAGTAATAGGCCGTGGCGAGGTTGATGAAACCGCCGGGGTTGGTCGGCTGGACCTGGGTCGCGCGCCTGGACGTCTCCACCGCCTCGGCGAAGAGCGATTTCATGACGAGCGCGGCGCTGAGATTGGCCAGGGCCCGGCCGTTGTCGGGCGTAAGGCTGACGGCCTTTCGAAACTGGGGGATAGCCTGGTCGACTCGGCCGGTGGTGAGATAAAAGAATCCCAGTCTGTTGTATCCCGCCCAGTACTGCGGCCGCTGCGCGATCGCCGCCTGGTAGGTCTGCTCGGCCCGCTCGAGCTTGCCCGACATCCCGAGAGCCTGGGCGAGACTCAGCATGGCCTCAGGGTCGTTGGGGCGGATTTGGAGCGCGTGCTCCAGATCGCGGATCGCCTCCTCAGGCCTGCCGGTCAGGATGTAGAGCTGACCGAGAGTGATGTGGACGTCCGGGATCCCTGGATCGAGCCGGAGAGCCTTCCGCGAAGTCGTCGTCGCCCGTTCCGCCCAAACGGGGTCGGAGGCGATCACGTACTTCAGCTGGTAGGTGCGCCCGAGGGCCGCGTGCACGAGCGCGGAGTCGGGGTTCGCTTCCGCGAGCGGCTCGAGAAGAGTGATCGCGTAATCGATGGAGGCCGGCTCGTCGTAGCGAAGCATCGCCGCGGTGGCCAGCATGAACCGATCCTGGCTCGCCGACGTGAGAAGGTCTGACGCCGGACGCGGCGGAATCCTTCCCTGGAAACTCTCCGCCACCCGTTCCGCAAGCCGGTCTCCGAAGCCGAACAGATCCTCCACCGATCCCTCCACCTTGCCCGCATCGAACTGAACTCCTTCGGTCGGGTGCTGCAGAGAGTAGGCGGCGCGAATCCGGTTCCCATCTCGTTCCAGCGTGACGACGAGAGCGATCGTGGCCCCGACGTATCTGGCGAGCGTGCGGATGTCCCGGTGATCGATGTCCTGCGGGAACCCTGAGGGAGGAATGATCTGAATGCCCGGAACGGAGCCGAGACTGGCGCTCAGGGTCTGCGCCATCGCGTTGCCCCGCTCGCGCCACTCGGGATCGCCGCTCGATTCCAGAAATGGAAGGACGACGACCGACTTGATTTGCGGCAGCGTCGTTCCGGTCGTCTGGGCCGCCGGCCGAACCGGGTCCGCTGGCCTCATGAGCATAAGACCGAGTGCCACCGTCGCGACCACCACGGCCGCCGCGACGAACAGGGGGGCGCGCCAGCGCGCAGGTGGAGCGGTGAAAGAAAGCCGTCCCGAACGCGACCCGCTGCCGAAACGCTGCTGGACGTGGCGAAGATCGTGCGCGAGATCGGCCGTCGAGGCATAGCGCTCGGGCGGATCTTTCTTCAGACAGCGCTCGATGATGTCGGTGATGTCCTCCGGAACGTCCGGCCGCCGCTCTGCGAGCGGCGGGGGCGTGTCGCGAAGGATCGCCGCCATCGTTTCCATGCTCGTCGCCCGGCGGAACGGGGATTGCCCCCCGAAGACTTCGTAGAGGATCGTTCCGAGCGAGAACTGGTCGGACCTGAAGTCCGCCGCCCGCCCCTTCGCCTGTTCGGGAGCCATGTACCCGGCGGTGCCGAGAACCACTCCCGGCGACGTGGCGGCGTTCGAGTCGACCAGAATCGATGGGTCGTCAGCCGGTTTGGCCAGGCCGAAATCGAGGATCTTGATCCGCCGCTCGGCGGTGACCATGATGTTTTCCGGCTTGAGGTCCCGGTGAACGATGCCGCGCGCGTGCGCCGCGGCGAGGCCGTCCGCGACCGCCACGCCGATCTCCAGGCCTCGCTCGATCGAGACCGGCTCCGTCGAGAGGAAATCGCGGAGACGCTGCCCCTCGATGAACTCCATCGCGATGTAAGGGTACCCTTCGTATTCGCCGACCTCGTAAATCGTGACGATCGAGGGGTGGTTCAACGCTGATGCCGCGCGCGCCTCACGCTCGAATCGGTGAAGCTGCAGCTTGTTTTTGGCGAGATCGTCGTGGAGGAACTTGATCGCGAGATCTCTCCCCAGACGAAGATCCCGGGCCCGGTAAACATCCCCCATCCCTCCGCTGCCGATCAGATGGGCGATCTCGTAGGACCCGAACCGAGTACCCGGATCGAGTTTCATAAACCACCAGTATAGGTTTTCCTCGAAATCGAGGCACAATTC
>JBHEPS010000205.1:381-3757 GCA_046260175.1 Thermoanaerobaculia bacterium | reverse complement strand
GCCGCGGGGGAGCACGGTCCAAAGCAGCAGGATTACCCGAGATACATGGACTCCGTGGGGGAGAACGCGCGCGGGATCCATGCGCTGCGCGTGCTCGGAGCGCGGAAGGACTTCACGATCGACACGCTCATTGATGCGGCGTACGACCCGTGGCTGCCGGTGTTCGAGGCGCTCATCCCTGGGCTCGTGCGCGCGTACGACGAGGCAGCCGCTCCGCGGCTCGCCGGTCCGATCGAGCAGCTCCGCGGGTGGGATCATCGCTGGAGCGCCGACTCGGTTGCGACGACGCTCGCGGTCCACTGGGGCGAGGAGCTGTGGGATGAGGCGACTCGCGAGGCCCCCGCGCGGGGGCTGGCGCGCTACGACTACATCGCGGGACTTTCGGGAGCCCGAAAACTCGAGGCGCTCGAAGCCGCCATCGCGAAGCTCGAGTCGGACTTCGGGACGTGGCGGATGCCGTGGGGGGAGATCAACCGCTTTCAACGGCTGACCGGCGACATCAGGCACGCCTTCTCCGATGATGCGCCGAGCATCCCCGTCGCCTTCTCCTCGGCGCTCTGGGGCTCGCTCGCCTCATTCCGCACGACGACCTATCCCGACACGAAGAAGCGCTACGGCATCAGCGGAAACAGCTTCGTCGCCGTCGTGGAGTTCGGCGACCGCGTCCGCGCTCGCGCCGTCTCCGCCGGCGGCGAGAGCGGCGACCCGCGCTCGCCGCACTTCAACGATCAGGCGAGGCGCTACGCGACGGGCGATCTGCGCGAGGTGTATTTCTACCCGGAGCAGCTGGAGGGGCACACGGAGCGGATGTACCGGCCGGGGCTGCCGTAAGGTTCCAATCGCGCGAGGCGCCCCTCTCCCCAGCCCTCTCCCCGCGAGCGGGGAGAGGGAGCAGGTTCGCGCGGGGTGCCCTTCTCCGCGCAAGTGAGGAGAGGGAGCAGGTTCGCGCGGGGTGCGCGGCGCGAGCGGGTCGAGCTCACGGCTTCGCGAGCCGCGCGAGGAAGTGGAGCGATCGGCCGAAGATGGGGTGGAGGAGAGGGCCGTAAAGGACGATCTCTTCATCGATCTCCTCGACGGTGAGCCCGAGTCTGCTGAAGAGGTCGAGCCACTCGTCCCTCGCCCAGTAGCGGTACGGGAGACGCACGCCATGCCGGGCATTTCCCACCCAGTCCATGATCCGGAGAGTCTGGTTCGCCAGCAGCCCCTCCCTCAGGTGATCCTTGATCAGGAGGAGGGGAGCGACGCGCATCGCTTCCTGCAGGAGGCGCAGCGGCTCTTCGGCGTGATGGATGACGTCGACGAACATCGCCACGTCGAAGCTCCGGTCGGGATAGGGAAGGGTCGTGCCGTCGAATTGGCGGATCGGCATGTGCGGGTTCGGGCGCAGGAGCACGTCGACGCCTTCGATGTTCAGGTCCGGCCTGCGCCTCATGATCTCGCTCGAGAGCCGGCCATCGCCGCACCCGACGTCGAGCACGCGCGCGTCGGCCGGTAGGCGCGTTTCAAACGCCGCGCAGAGCGAGTCGATCCGTTTGGAGTAAACCAGCCGCTGGTGAAGGCGTCCGAGCAGGCTCATTCGGTCTCCGCGAAGGCGTTGCCGCGGACGCGCAAGCCGAGGATGCTGAGAAAGAGGCTGAAGAGGATCGTCTGCGAACCGATCGTCAGGAGCAGAGTCGCGGGGATCACGAGGCGCAACGTGGAGCTCGGATCGAGCGGCCCGAATCCTTCGCCACTCCACGTGTAGAGACTGAGGAGAGCGGCGACGATCCCGGAGGCGAGCAGACCGAAGCCGACCAGAAGGCCGGTCTCGAGCGTAACCCACCGGTACACCCGTTCCAGACGGCGATCCTGCGGGAGGAGGCCCGCTCCGATGGCGTACACCTTCGTGCAGATCGCGAAAAGGACGGCCTGGAACCCGATGACGATCATCGCCGTGGCGTACGTGAGCGTGTGGACGTCGAACTCCCGTCCCGCGAGGGAACGGGAGCCGGGCAGCAGCCAGGCCATCAATGCCGCCCCCACGAGAATCAGCGCTGCGCCGGGATAGAGGAACAGCCACCGCGGGCTGTAGAGAAGCATGAAACGGAGGTGTCTCCATCCGTCCCGCCAGCTCCGCAGGTGGGGTGGCCTCGAGCGGCCATCGGGCGAGAGGGTCGTGGGGACCTCCGTAACCCGAAGACCATGCAGGGAAGCCTTGACGATCATCTCGCTCGCGAACTCCATCCCCTCCGTCCGCAGATTCAGGCGCTGGATGGCGTCCCTGCGGAACCCGCGCAATCCGCAATGGAAGTCACCGACATCCGAATGAAAGAACACTCTGCCGATCGTCGTGAGCACCGGGTTCCCGAGGTACTTGTGGAGAGGCGGCATCGCCCCTTCCCTGATTCCGCCCTTGAACCGGTTCCCCATCACGAGATCGAATCCTTCGCGCAGCTTCTCGATGAAGGGCATGAGGTTCGCGAAGTCGTAGCTGTCATCCGCATCCCCCATGATGATCAGGTCGCCGCGAGCGGCGGCAATCCCGCCGGAGAGCGCGTTCCCGTACCCCTTGCTCTCGATGGAGACGATTCTCGCGCCTGCGCGCGCGGCGATCTCCAGGGAGCCATCGGTGCTCCCGTTGTCCGCGACGACGATCTCGCCGGCGATTCCGTTCTCGTCGAGGCACGTCATCGCCTTGCGGATGCAGACCTCCAGGGTCTCCGCCTCGTTGAGGCACGGCATGACGACGGAGACTTCGAGCGCGTTGCCCCGGGATTCGCCGCTCATTTCGTGACCGCGCCTCTGGTGCTCACGAGCGCGCGCTCGAGAGCCATGCCCGTCAACGCGAACCCGAGAATCGTGAACGGCATCTGCCACGCCAGGAAATTGACGTGGGTGTGGATGTAGGAGTGCCCCTTGAAGATGACGAACCACGAAAGCGGCGCGGCCATCGAGAACCAGGTTGTGGCGATGAACGCGATGTCGCGGGAATCGGACGATCGCGGGGCCACTCGCATGAGCAGAACCAGAAGAAGCGTCGCCGCCGCGAAGAGCGCGGTCACGTTCAGATAGGAAACGGAGATCGCCATGCCCTCATAGTAGGGGCCTCGCAGATATGTCGCCACGACCTCGAGGACGCTCGACTCGAGGCTCGCTCTCAGCAGGCCGGAGAAGAGCTCGGGATCGCCATGGCTCCGCTTGCCCAGGGCTTGCGTGACGGCGCGGACTCCGTCGCTGAGGGAACCCGTGAGCCAGCCGACCTGCATGATGAGCACCCCGAGGGCTGCCACGACGGCAGCCGCCGAGGCTGCAGCGACGACGGAGACGTCGCGAATGACCGCGCGGGCTCCCGTTCTCCGCTTCAGATGCCAATAGAGGACCGGCGCCGCCGTCATGA
>JBHEPS010000205.1:0-371 GCA_046260175.1 Thermoanaerobaculia bacterium | reverse complement strand
CATTTGATCAGAAGCGTGAAGAAGACGACGAGACCGAGACCGATCGGGTCGATCGATGTGCGCCTGCGTAGAAACACGATCACGGCGATCATCGGCATGTAGAAAAAGAACAGCGTCCACCAGAGATTCGCTCCGCCGACCGTCAGCCACTGCGAGGCAAACATCGAGAGCCAGGCCACCGTCGCGGCAAACCACCCGAGCTCGGCCAGAATCCAACCCGCGATGAACGTCAGGGCGGCGGCCGAAGTAAGTGCTGTCACGGCGCGCAGGGCGCTCAGCCGGTCTGCGGCCGCGATCGGCGCCATCGCGAGGTCGAGGATCCCGTAGACCATCCCGTGAAGGCCGCTCTGGGAGAGGTAGGGGACATATCC
>JBHEPS010000204.1:3522-3822 GCA_046260175.1 Thermoanaerobaculia bacterium | reverse complement strand
ATGTAGCCGTCGGGAGAGATGATGAACCCCGACCCACCGCTCGGAATGGCGCGCTCTTCGCCGGGGGCCTGCGGCTGCTGCCCTCTCGGGCCGAAGAAAAAGTCGAACGGATCCATGCCGCGCGGATTCGCCCGGTCGCCCGGCCGGATGATCTCGGTGCTCGTGATGGAGACCACCGCCGGCATCACGCGCTCGGCGACGTCGGCGAAGGAAGGAAGCGCGACGGTGGGAATGGTCCCTTCATCGGTGAGCTGCTGGGCCTGCGAGCCCCTCAGCCACCCGAAATCGGCGGTGAGAACC
>JBHEPS010000204.1:0-3512 GCA_046260175.1 Thermoanaerobaculia bacterium | reverse complement strand
CACGATGGAAAGACTTCTCTTGAAGCGTTGGGACATTAGCGGGAAACCTCCTGAATGTCGTGTGAAGCGCGTGAGTCCGGCGTGCATTACGAGTGCCATATGCTCCCGGCCGCTTCCGGTTCGCGAAACTGCCGTTCGGCCTTCTCCGGCGCTCTCGTCATCTGTGACGCAGTACTCCTTAGAATGTTTCCCTCCCCTCAGGTTGTTCCATTAGCGAGGCTTGTCACTGAATGGAAACTGTCCCCTTCGCCCCCTTCGACATCGGAAACGTCCGGGTCGATCCGCCGCTCGCCCTCGCCCCGATGGCCGAGGTGACCGACACTTACTTCCGATCGCTCGTGAAAGAGCTCGGTGGGGTGGGGCTCGTCGTCTCGGAGTTCATCTCCGCGGAAGGGCTGACCCGGAAGAACCGCCGCAGCCACGAGATGCTCGCCTTCGATGAAACGGAACGTCCCGTGGCGATCCAGATCTACGGCGGCGATCCCGACCGGATGGATGACGCGGCGGCGATCGTGGAAGAGGAGGGCGTCGACATCGTCGACGTCAACATGGGCTGCCCCGTGAAGAAGATCGTGAACAACGGGGCGGGATCTGCGCTGCTGAAGGACTTCGACAGGGCGGCGCGGGTCGTGGAGAAGATCCGTCGGCGCGTGAAGATCCCGGTGACGGTGAAGGTCCGCAAGGGTTGGGAGAGCGATGACGTCATTCCGCTGCTCCAGCGGTTCGAGGAGATGGGCGTCGCCTCGATCGCGATTCACGGCCGTACCCGGCAGGAGGCCTACACGGGCGCGAGCGACTGGGATTACATCGCCCGCGTCAAGCGCGAGCTCTCGATTCCGCTGTTCGGCAACGGTGACGTGAAGACTCCCGAAGATGCCGTCCGGATGTTCAGGCAGACCGGATGCGACGGCGTGATGATCGGCCGCGCGGCGCTCCACAACCCCTTCATTTTCCGCGACATCAACAGCTATATCGCCGGCGCCGCCGTCCCTGACGAGACCGAGCGGCGGATCCAGGCGATGGAGACGTACCTGAAGAAGATCGACGGCGCTCCCCATCCCGACAAGTGGAAGCTTCACAAGGCGCGGACGATACTGGGGTGGTTCTCGAAAGGGATCCCGAACGGCAAGCATCTCCGCCAGGGGCTGGCCGACATCACCTCGATCTCCGAGGTTCTCGTCCTTCTCGATCGCACGCGCGAGTCGGTTGCGGCGTGACCCGATGACGTTTCCCGATCATCTCGCCGCGATCCTGAACCGGTTCGGCGTCACCGCCGCCACCCAGGCCGCGCTTTACGACCTCTATTTATCGATCGGCTCCGAGTCGCTCGACGCGTTCGCCGAATGGACCGCGGCCACCGGGATCGAGCCGTCCGCGGCCCAGCCCGACGACATGGAAACGCTGCGACGGATGGCCATCGACCGCTATCTGCGGAAGAGCCACCCGGCCTGGCTCAAGGGCGATCCCACACCCACGCTCTATCACCCCCGCGAAGGCGAAGGGCGGATCGCCGGCGTGGCCATCTCCCTCGGGTCACTCCGGCAAGGCGTCGACGGCGTCGGCGGCGAAGTCTTCGCCGCCGCTATGCCGATGCTTGGGGAGGGGCAGTCGCTCCCCCCCGGGGTCCTCATGCTCTCCCGCAATGGCCACTTCGGGGGAAGATCGAAGACCGTATCGTTCGAAGTGATCCCGGAGGCGCTCGAGGACGCCCTCCTGATGGCGCAGGCGGAGGGGAGGCAGCACACGCTCCCCGGCTCGGCGGGGGAGGTGACCGGGACCCTCGACGGCTCGATGGCGCTCGTCTGGGAGGTCCAGCCGAACGTGCTCAAGCCCGAGGGGGAGCGGAACCGCGAGATCCGTTCGGTCTTCGGAAAGCATCGCAACTGGCACATCGCAAGCCTCACCGCGGCGCTCGTCTGGCTGCGAGGAAAGGTCTCGGAGCTCTGGATCGTGCGGGGAGATGCGCTTTCGACGGTCCACGAGGTGAATCCGGCGAAGCCGGTCGGCGAGATCGTTCCCTCGCTCCACGACCGGACGGCCCGTACGGTCACGGAAGGGCTCGGCATGTTCCTCACCGACCCGCCGGACCACGACAAGGAGCTTCTGCTCGACTCCGAGCTGATGAACACGGCCCTCGGTGACGCAGTGCGAGAAAACGGCGCAGCCCCCTACCTCTGGCGCGCGCGGTGGTGAGCGTGGCCGGGACTTTCCAGTCCCGGCATCGGGCCACGCAGCCGTATTGCGCACACCTCAAGAGATCGTGTTTACGGCCTTCCCGGGCGATTGCGCTTCGTCCCGCGGTCAGCCAAGGCTGGAAAGCCTTGGCCACCTGGAAGCCTTGGCCACGCCTCGGGAAGTCACTCTCGCTCCCCCTTGTTCCCCCTGCCGCACATGAGCCTTACCCCTCAACTCAAGACCCGCGTCGGGATGATTTCCCTCGGCTGCCCCAAGAACCTGGTCGACGCCGAGATCATGCTCGGTCAGCTGCGCGAGGAGACCGAGGTCGAGCTGACCCAGGACCTGGGGGACGCCGACGTGGTCATCGTCAATACCTGCGGGTTCATCGATGCCGCCAAGAAAGAGTCGATCGACACGATCCTCGAGGTGGCCGAGCGGAAGCGCGAGGGGGTCCGGCGGCTGATCGTCACCGGCTGCATGGTGCAGAAGTACCGCGGCGAGCTTCAGGAGGCGATCCCCGAGATCGACGCATTCGTGGGGCTCGATCACCTCGATGCGATCACGGCGGCGGTCACCGGCATCGCGCCGGACGACTCGGCGCCGGTCAAGCGGAAGATGTCGGTCCGGCTTTATGAGGATCTGCCGCGCGTTCTGATCCACGGCAAGTCCCACGCGTATCTCAAAGTTTCCGAGGGGTGCTCGAATCCGTGTACTTTCTGCGCGATCCCGCAGATGCGCGGAAAGTTCCGCAGCCGAAGTCTCGACTCCCTGGTGGCCGAGGCGAAGCAGCTCGAGGGGCAGGGGGTGATGGAGCTCTGCCTCATCGCGCAGGACACGACGCGCTACGGTCAGGACATCGGAGTCGATCACGGCCTGACGCGGCTGGTCGAGCGGCTTCTCGCCGAGACGAGCTTTCCCTGGATCCGGTTCCTGTATGCCTACCCGGGGAGTCTCGACTGGTCCCTTTTCGAGCTGATGGGGAAGGAGCCGCGCTTCGTTTCCTACTGCGACATCCCGCTCCAGCACGCGAGCGAGAATGTTCTGAAGACGATGCGGCGCCCCGGCAATCCGGCCGACTATCGGGCGATGATCGCGCGGATGCGCGAGCTCGTGCCCGACATCACCCTGCGCACGACCTTCATCGCCGGTCATCCCGGCGAGGGTCCGAAGGAGTTCGGTGAGCTCTACGACTTCGTCGCCTGGGCCGAGTTCGATCACCTCGGCGTGTTCCCCTACTCCCCGGAGGAGGGGACGCCGGCCGCGCGCGCGGAGCACATTCCGACGCGCAGGACCGCCGAGCGGCGGATGGCGAAGCTGATGGAGCTGCAGCAGAC
>JBHEPS010000203.1:0-3887 GCA_046260175.1 Thermoanaerobaculia bacterium | reverse complement strand
GGCTGAGCGCTTCCGGCTTTACCTCGGAGACCTGCGCGATCCCTCGATCCTCGCGGGGGAGGAGCTTTTCGACCTGGTGACCGGCTCGCCGCCGTATTTTCCCGAGGGGACGGCAACGCCGGCAGTGCACGGGCAGGCGGTCCCTGCGCGGATCGAGATTCGCGGGAGCGTGCATGACTACGCGGCGGCCGCGGCCCGGATCCTTCGGGCCGGAGGAGTCTTCGCTTTCGTCTTCCCGACGATTCAGCGAGAGCGGGCTCTCGACGCGCTCAGCGACCACGGCCTGGTGTTGCTACGAAGCCGGGAAGTCGTCTTCAAGGAAGGGGAGCCTTCCCTCATCTCTCTGTTCGCCGCGTCGCGGGCCGAGGATCTTCCCCGGAGTTTCACGCGTTCCTCGCCGGGAAAACCGTGGGTCGAGTGTCCCCTCATCATTCGGGATCGCGAAGGGAGGGTGCATCCGGAGTACGCGACCGTGCGCCTGGGATTCGGGTTTCCCCCGGGCGACGTTGCGGCCGACGAGGCGGAATGATCGTCCGTACGCTCCGCGCTCTCTTCCGGATCGCCGCCTTCGCCGGTGTCACCATCCCTCTCTACGCCGCCTACCTGGTGACGAGGCGTCGGTGGATCGTCCGGACTTGGGCGCGGATCTGCGCTCGAGTCGTCGGCTTGCGAGTCCGGACGAGCGGTCGCATTCCACCTCCGGGCTACGTCGTGGCCAACCACTGCGGTTATCTGGACGTCCTTCTGATCGGCTCCCAGCTCGACGCCTGTTTCGTTGCGAAGACCGAGATCGCTGGGTGGCCGGTTCTGGGATGGCTCGCCAGCGGCACCGGGACGATCTACATCGACCGCAACGCTGCGCGCGACGTGCTGCGCGTGGGCGAGCGGATCCGCGAGGCTGCCGATTCCGGGCGTAACGTAGTGCTGTTTCCGGAGGCGGCGAGCAGCGACGGGTCGGCGGTTCTTCCGTTCCGGTCGGCTCTACTGCAGGTCGCGGCCGCTGACGGGCGGCTCGTCTACCCGCTCGCGCTGGGATATTCGACGCCGGAGGGGGAGCCGCCGGCGCGCGACGCCGTTTGCTGGTGGGGAGGGGCGACGTTCGCGCCGCACCTCTGGCGGCTTCTCGGGATCCGCCGGATCGACGGATGGGTCGAGTTTCTCGAGCCCGTCGAAGGGGAAACGAGGCGCGAATTGAGCGAGAAGGCCAGGGATGCGATCTCTCGTGCGCTCGCTCGTGCAAGAATCACCGTATGACGCCGCTCGACTTCCGGCCGCTGGATCACCCGTCGGATCTCGAGGCCTGTGCGCACTTCATGGCGGCCAGCGATCCGTGGAAAACGATCGGGCGCGATCACGCGGCGTGCCTCGAAACGCTCAACGACAGTTCGCGAGAGCGTGTTGCGGCGTGGTCGGGTGAGGAGATCGCGGGCTTCATCATCCTGAACCTCGGCGGACCCCTGATCGGCTACATCCAGACTGTCTGCGTCTCGGCTGCGTTCCGCGGTTCCGGGGTCGGCTCGGAGCTGGTCGGCTGGGCCGAGAGGCGGATCTTCGCGGTCGCGCCCAACGTCTTTCTCTTCGTCTCCTCCTTCAACGACGGAGCGCGCCGTCTCTACGAGCGCCTCGGCTATCGCGTCGTCGGCGAGGTTCCCGACTATCTGATCCGGGGGGCCTCGGAGATTCTCATGCGAAAGACGATCGGCCCTCTCTCCGAGTTCCGAGCCCGTGACTGATTCGCCGGGCTCCACGCGGGCCAGCGCGGGAACCTGGCGACTCGGGACATCGGCGATCATCGCGAAGGAGCGATCGGGCGTCAGCACCAGCCCCTCCTGCTGCCCGACGGCGTCGTGGCATCCGATCACCGTGCAGGTGGAACTAAAGACCTCGGTCTGCACGCGCGTGAAGGTCGCTGATGGGTCGATGTCGGGCTCCGGCTCGGTCGGAAGCACTGCGAGCTCGCCGCATGCGAGTGCGGCAAGCAGCAGCGGAAGCATCAGAGAGGGCAGCCGAATCGACTGGCCTTGCCCGGCATTCACTCCCGTTTTTCCGCGGGAACGTCGAACGTTCCCGTCATGCCGAAATGGCCGACCCCGCAGACGTGCGTGCAGGAGAATCGATACTGGCCGGCCTGGGTCACCGTGAAGGTTCGTTCCAGGGGAGGAGCCTCCGGCACGAGGTCGAGAGCTGGAATCACGATCGAACCGTCCGGTGCCACCAGGGTGAAACCGTGCTGCACGTCCTCGGTCGCGATTCGGAAGGTGACGCGGTCTCCGATGGAGAGATTCAGCGCCGGCAGGATGGTGAACTCGAACTGGCGCGCCGAGACCTCGAATGTCTTCGTCTGAGGCGGCGCCGGGTCCTCGCCCGTATCCTCGGAGGCCGGGATGAAGGTCGGGTCCGTCGTCGCGTTGTCGACCAGGGAGGCGTAGGCGAAGATCGGCCGGTCCGAGTCATAGGAGACCCACGCGTCGGTCAGATCGGCGCCGGGCGCGTTGAAGAAGAATGTCGATGCGAGATTCGTCGGGCCGATCACGCCGTAGGGAGGCATCGTGACCGGCGGGCCGCTGGCGATCCGCGTGTTGGTGCGATCGTACAGAGACCAGACCACCGTGGCGGGACTCGCATTCGGATTCACCGCGCCGATGTTCGTGCGGAATCCCGGCGTGGACTCGAGTTGCACGAGTGCGCCGCGATTCTTCGCATCGGTCAGGGCGAGTCCCGGAACGAACTGGCCGAGCGTTCCACCCGGGGTCTGCGCGTAGATCCGCTGCGTGGCGATGAAATCGTCTTCTGACAGGAGGCGAATCGCACCGACTCCACTCCCCTGAAAGAGCGTCGATACGACGTCGTCGAAGACGCGCATCGTACGTGGTGGAATCGTGATGACGACGGGTTGGACCCCGCTGTTGTCCTGATTTCCCGACGGAAGAAGCCACGCCTGAACGGTGATCGTTTTCGAGCCCGAAGGGTTGAGGATCCGGGCGTCGGTTCGGAACTCGTTCACGCTCCCGCCTACCGACAGGAACGCTTCCTTCGCCGACGCCGGTCCGGCGAAAGTGAGAAAGAGGGTGAGTGCTGCAACGAGGTTGAGTCGCATGCGTGCCTCCCGGGCTCAGAATTGGAGTCGTTAGCGTAACTCGGACGGATACAGTTGTTCCGTTGATTTTGGAATCACACCGTTCCGACTTGCAACAGAGCGGTGAACCTCTCGATCCGGCTTCGTTCCTGCGGCCACTCCCTGGAAACGGGTGTGAACGAGAGTTGAGGAGCGCTGTCCAGGCCCATCCTCCGAACATCGGCTTGTGATCGCCAGCAGCTTCTCCTGCCGAGCGCGCACACGTTCCCCCTGTGCCGAGACACGTTCCGGCGTAGGGCCATCCACCGAGCACGGGTACGGTCCATCACAGAGAGCTTCCGACGCTGGTTTCTATAGTCGCGGTCATCGCCATGTCTTCATTTGCTGCGAGCGGGTCCATCGGAAGCCGGAAGCGGCGAGAAGGTCCGAGATCCACCGTTCGTGGCCAGTCGAACGTCCAGAAACGGGGGGAGGTGCGGCGTCAACGCCGTGCTGTCGAACACGACGACCGACACGCTGACCGTGGTTCTGCCGGCTCGGAAAGTCTTCCGAGACCGCCTGATCCACGCTCTCGAGGAGTGGCCGATTCCCGAGAACCAGCTTCCTGCAAAGGTAGTGGCCAGGGGTGAGTTCCACGGCGGACTGCAGAACCGCTTTTCGGTGGTCTCCGCCTCCCCGCACGCGATGCTGGATGCCGCTGCCGTCCAGCTCGAGGCCGAAGTCGTGACTTCGTCGGGAACCTATCGAGTTCAAACGAAGATCAACACGACCCTTCCGTGGTCCCACTTCATGATCGGTACGCGCAACGTGC
>JBHEPS010000202.1:577-3906 GCA_046260175.1 Thermoanaerobaculia bacterium | reverse complement strand
CTTCGTAGCAGATCGCCAGCCCGTACCGATGCAGCCCATCGAGCGGCATGGCGTTCGTCCCGAACTGAAACTCCCCAACGGCGCGCACCAGCTTCTCGGCGAAGAAAATCACTTTCCGCAACGGGACGTACTCGCCGAACGGCACGAGGCGGACCTTGTCGTACCGCCCCTTCACCTCGCCATCCGACACGAGGTATGCCGCGTTCCACAGCCGGCTCATGTCTTCGGTATCCTCCGCGACCGACCCGAGAATGACGTCCGCGTTCCAGCGCTCCGACAGGAGCGACACCCCGTCGCGGTAGAAATCGTTCGAGAGGAACGTCAGCGGCACGGTCGACTCGGGCCAGACGATCGTCCGCGCCCCCTGCTCGGCCGCCCGCTGGCTCATCCTCATCATCTTCTCGTAGATGACGAGCGTCGACCGCGGGTCCCACCGCATCGTCTGCGTGATGTTCGGCTGCAGGAGAGCCAGGGTGAACGGCGCGCCGCTCCGCAGATCGCGGCTCCGGAGCATGACCGTCCCCGCTCCGAGCCAGGCGAGCAGCAGGACCGCGCTCGCGATCGCGGCGGTCGTCTTCAGCCGCGGGCGCGCGTTGGTCGCGAGAATCCATCCGAGAGCCGCTGCGGGGAACAGCGTCAGGAATCCGACCCCGTAGGGGCCGATCACCCTCGCGAGAATGATGAGCGGCGGGGTGTCGATCAGCGCCGTCGCGATCAGGTTCCACGGGAATCCGGTGAAGACGTAGGTGCGCAGGAACTCGACGGCGATCCACGCGGCGGGGACGACGAACCAGATGGCCGCCGGATGTGCCCGGCGAATCCGGAAGACGATGAGCGCGAAGAGACCGCCATACGTCGCCAGATACGCCGACATCAGGACGTAGAGCGAAATGCCGATCCAGGTGGGGAGCCCGCCGTATTTCACCATGACGGGGACGACCCAGGGAACGTTGATCAGCCAGGTGACGAGGTAGCCGGCCCATCCCAGCAGGAACGCTTCCTTTCCTCTCCGCGCGCGCAACGAGGCGGCGATCAGAGGCGCGAGCGCCACGAGAGCGAGCAGATCGAGCCCGGCGCCCGGAAAGCAGATGGCGAGCAGCACGCCGGAGACGACGGCCGCGAGCAGTCTGAAGGAGCGGAGCTCGAAAGGCATATCAGGAAAGACGCGATGTGGCGAGCCGGACGGCGCGCGAAGCGTTCACTTCTTGAACAGCGCGTCGAATGCTTTCCGCGCGTCGTCGGGAGTTTCGGCCTTGCTCTTATCGGCGGCGAGATCGGCCACCAGGCGCGGGGTGTAGAGCGCGCAGAGGTTCCGAACATCTTTCGGCGAGACCCGGTCCGGGAGCTGCTCGGCTAGCCGGCACTGCCAGTGGAACGAGGTGTCGAAATGCTGGCAGTTGGTGCAGGTGTGGAGGTCGACGTGGCAACGGGCGCACGTCGAACCGCAATCGAGGTCGTCCCACGAATGCTGTTTCTCTCCGCATCGCGCGCACTTGAACGCCTGCGGCCCGAACCCGCCGGCGGAGCGTCCGCGCGGGGCCCCTTCGACCCTTTCCGGGCGAGGGGGCATATCGGGTCGGGGGCCCTTCGGTCCGCGGGACTCCACACCGCTGTCCTGGTAACCGTTGTGACGGTATTTACGATCGCTCAAGGGATCACCTCAAAAGAAGAAGAAGTAGGCCGCCACGCCGAGCGCAGCAATGACGACCAGAAGCACCACGCGCAGAAAGACCCGCGCAACCCGGAACGCGATCCAGATGAAAAAGACGAGCAGAAGAATCGCGAGAGCTTGTTCCATAGCCGGGTGGGAGTGCGAGGGCAGTGTATCAGAAAGTCAGACCACCAGCCGCAGCGGCTGCTCCAGATACACCTTCAACGTCTGCAGATACTGCGCGCCCGCGGCTCCGTCGACTACGCGGTGGTCGCACGACATGGTGATCCTCATCATCTCGCGGACGCGGATCCGCCCTTTCACGACGACCGGCTTCTCCAAGGCCGCGCCGATCGCCAAAATCGCGGCGTTCGGCGGGTTGATGACGGCCGTGAACTCCTCGATGCCGAACATCCCGAGGTTGGAGATCGTGATGGTCGACCCCTGGTACTCGTCGGGACGGAGCTTGCGGTTGCGCGCGCGTCCGGCCAGGTCGCGCACCTCGGCGGCGATCGCGTCGACGCCCTTCTGGTCCGCGTCGCGAATCACCGGAGTGATGAGCCCCTCCGGAGTCGCCACGGCGATTCCGACGTGAATGTTTCCATGCTGCTCGATCGCCTCGGCGGTGAAGCTGGCGTTCACGATCGGATGATGGTGAATGGCGAGCGCAGTCGCCCGGACGACGAAATCGTTGATGCTGAGCTTGGCTCCGGAGATGTCGGAGAGCTGCTCCCTCACCTTCTGGAGCTCGGTGACGTCGGCTTCGATGGTGAGGAAGAAGTGCGGGATCGGGCCGATCGATTCGACCAGCCTCTTCGCGATCGTGCGGCGCATCGTCGTCAGCGGAATCGTCTCGTCCTTCAGCTGCCGATACTCGGGCAAGGCAGCTTTCTTCTCCGCTGCGGGGGCGGCCTGCGCGGAGGGAGCCGCGGCGGGCTTCCCGCCACCCTCGGCCACCTTTTTCACGTCGGCTGCGATGACGCGTCCCGAGGGTCCGCTTCCGGAGATGGAAGCGATGTCGACTCCGAGCTCGCCCGCCATCTTCCGCGCCAGAGGCGAGGAGCGTACGTGTTTGCCGTCGCCCACGGGAGCGGGCGCTTCTGATTTCTCGACCTTCTTCTCGGGAGCAGGCTTTTTGGCCGCGTCATCCCGTGCAGGCTTCTCGTCGCGGGGTTCCGCTTCCTTCTTCGGCTCGCCCTTCTCTTCCGGGGCGGCTTCCGTCAGCTCGCCCTTCTCTTTCTCTTCCGGCGCGGGCTCCTTCTTCTTCGCGCCCTTAGCCGGAGCCTCGCCGCCGATCATGGCCAGAACGGTCCCGACGTCGACCATCGAGCCCTCCTGGACGAGGATCTCGCCGAGAGGGCCGTCCTCTTCCGCTTCGAGATCGAGGTTGACCTTGTCGGTCTCGATCTCGAGCAGGGGCTCACCCTTCTTCACGGTGTCGCCCTGCTTCTTGTACCAGCGGACGACTTTCCCTTCGGTCATCGCGTCGCCCATCTTGGGCATGATGATTTCGGCCATCAGATCCTCTCGTACGGCTTCCCGCCCGCGCGTGCGGACTTCACTTGTAGAGCACCTGCCTCACGGCTTTCTCGATGTCCGCCTCGTGGGGGACGGCTAGAAGCTCGAGGTTGCGCGCGTAAGGCATCGGAACGTCGGCGCCGGTGACGCGGACGACGGG
>JBHEPS010000202.1:0-567 GCA_046260175.1 Thermoanaerobaculia bacterium | reverse complement strand
CGAGCTCGTCGAATGCGGCGTCGCTGATGCTGGCGATGATCTCCGCGCCGAACCCGTAAGGTTTCCACTGCTCCTGTACGACCACGGCGCGGTGCGTCTTCTTCACGGATTCGATCACCGGATCCATGTCGAGCGGCCGGATCGAACGGAGATCGATGACCTCGCATTCGATTCCATGCTCGGACGAAAGGATCTCGGCGGTCTTCATGGAGAGATGCAGCATGCGGCCGAAGGCGACGACCGTAACGTCGCTTCCTTCGCGCGCGACGCGCGACTTGCCGAACGGAACGAGGGCGTCCGGGTCGTCGGGCACTTCGCCCTTGATCCCGTAGAGAGCCGGGCTCTCGAGAAAGATCACCGGGTCCTTGCCTCGGATCGCCGTCTTGAGCAGCCCCTTCGCGTCCGCCGGCGTGGCCGGCGCCACCACGAAGAGCCCGGGGAAGTGGCCGTAGAAGGTCTCGAAGCTCTGCGAGTGCTGTGCGGAGAGCTGCACTCCGGCGCCGTGAGGGCCACGGATGACGACCGGGACATCGACCTGGCCGCCCGAAAAGTAACGCACCTTCGCCG
>JBHEPS010000201.1:0-3932 GCA_046260175.1 Thermoanaerobaculia bacterium | reverse complement strand
GGACCATGTCCCGCTCTGCGGGACCGGACCGGCGCAGCCGGTCCCTACCGAAACCGTCTCGTGTTCCCCTCCTCAGGATGACCCCGAGGAGTAAACTCTCCTCATGCGAATCGCTCAGGCCCTCTTCGTCTCCATGATCGCTCTCCTCGCGGGTTGTGCCTCGGGCAATCCCTCGTCGGTCATTGACGCCAGCAGCGGGGGCGTTCCGATGGCGTTCGGGGGGGCGGGAATCGTCGACCGGGTGATCACTCCTCCACGAGCGGAGATGGGGAGCCAGGCCAAGGCCCGCTTCCAGTTCACGAACATCTCGGACCGGGATCAGTACGTCAAGGCCCTTCGGGTCACTCAGTCCAGCGCCGGGACGGCGCGCCTCAGCATCGAGCCGACGGGCATCGGCGTCGACAAAACCGTCGAACCGGGCGAGGACATCGAGATCGACCTCCAGCTGACGGTTTACCCGACCCGCTCGATCGCAGGCCAGCCCGATCGCGGTGCCCTGCGCGGAACCGTGCGACTCGATACCCTGCTGGTGATGCGGGACGGGACGGTCTACCGGTACCCGATCGAGATCCCGGTCGAGGTGGGCGGCTTCTAGGGCTCCCCCCCCGGCCACGTTGCTGCAAACCCGTGGCGCAGGCCATTCCTGATTCGCCCGAACTGCGGTAGCATCGCCTCCCGGGCACGCACTCCCCGCGCGCCCTTCCCAATCTCCCTCCAGGAGGAAATCTGATGTCCAATGGAATCGTGAACGTACCCCGGCCGGTCAACGAGCCGGTCAAGTCCTACGCCCCGGGCTCGCCCGAGAAATCGTCTCTCAAGATTCGCCTCGCCGAGATGATGAACGAGACGATCGAGATCCCGCTCATCATCGGCGGAAAGGCGGTCCGCACCGGCAACACGGCCGAAGCCGTCTGCCCCTTCGATCACAAGACGGTCCTCGCCACCTACCACCAGGCCGGCAAGAAGGAAGTCGAGATGGCCGTCAAGGCGTCTCAGCAGGCCTGGGGCGCGTGGTCCGAGATGCGATGGGAAGACCGCGCCGCGGTCTTTCTCAAGGCGGCCGACCTCCTCGCCGGACCGTGGCGCGACACCATCAACGCCGCCACGATGCTGAACCAGGCGAAGACGGTCCATCAGGCGGAGATCGACTCGGCCTGCGAGCTGATCGACTTCCTCCGCTTCAACCCCCACTACATGCAGTTCGTCTACGAGCAGCAGCCCGAGAGCTCGCCGGGGATGTGGAACTACGTCGAGTACCGCGCCCTCGAAGGGTTCGTGTTCGCCGTCACCCCGTTCAACTTCACCTCGATCGCCGGGAATCTTCCGACCGCTCCGGCCATGATGGGCAACGTCGTTCTCTGGAAGCCCGCCTCGTCGTCGGTTCTCTCGGCGTACTACCTCATGAGGATGTTCGAGGAAGCCGGCCTCCCGCCCGGAGTCATCAACTTCCTCCCCGGCCGCGGCTCACAGGTCGGCGACCCGATTCTCGACAGCCCGCTTCTCGCGGGGATTCACTTCACCGGCTCGACCGGGGTCTTCCAGTCGATGTGGAAGAAGATCGGCGAGAACATCGACCGCTACAAGAGCTATCCCCGCATCGTCGGTGAGACGGGCGGAAAGGACTTTATCTTCGCTCACCCTTCGGCCGATCCGCAGGCTCTCGTCACCGCTTTGGTCCGCGGTGCGTTCGAGTACCAGGGCCAGAAGTGCTCGGCAGCGTCGCGCGCCTATATCCCGAAATCGCTCTGGAACAAGGTCAATCGGGGCCTCGGCAAGCAGCTCGGCGAGATCAGGATGGGGCCGCCCACCGACTTTCGTAACTTCTTCTCGGCGGTCATCGACGAGGGAGCCTTCAAAACGATCAAGAGCTACATCGATCACGCGAAACGCTCCCCCGACGCCGAGATCCTCTACGGCGGAACCTGCGACTCGAAGAAGGGATACTTCATCGAGCCGACCGTCATCCTCACCAGGAAACCGAACTACAAGTTGATGTGCGAGGAGATCTTCGGCCCGGTCCTGACGGTCTACGTCTACGAGGACAAGAAGATGGACGAGACGCTGGACTCGCTGGACACGGCGTCCCCGTACGGGTTGACCGGAGCCATCTTCGCCCGCGACCGCGCTGTGATCGCAGAGCTCTCGAAGCGGCTGCGCCATTCGGCCGGGAACTTCTACATCAACGACAAGCCGACCGGCGCGGTCGTCGGCCAGCAGCCTTTCGGCGGCGCGCGCGCCTCCGGCACCAACGACAAGGCCGGTTCCTACGTCAACCTGATCCGCTGGACCTCCATGCGCTCGGTCAAGGAGACCTTCGTCCCGGCGACCCACTTCTCCTACCCATTCCTCGCCGAGGAGTAAGTTTCAGGAGGTGGCGGAGGCTTTCCAGCCTCCGCCGCCTCACCCTCGATCCCGAGGCAGAGGAAAAGATCCTCTGCCACTCAACGGCTCGTCAACTCCCCCCTTCCCCTCTTTTCACGCCTCCATAGACGCCTTTCGCACACGATCCACCCTGTGAGCGTCAAACCCCTTCTTCAGGAACTGTGGCAGCGACGGGACTGCACCCTCTCCCCGTCGTTCGGAGTGCCCTTCACCGAGCTTTCGCTTCCGGCGGACCTCGAGGAGTACTTCCGTCTCTGCGGCGGAGCCGAGCTTTTCCAGGGAACGCCGGCTCAGATCCGGCTGGGCGGGCCGATGGAGCTCGTGCCGGCCGATCCCCTCATCCACGGCCGCGTGGTCGACTCGATCTCCGCCCGGTGGTACGTCATCGGCCGCCGGTCGGACGAGGCATTCATGACGATCGACCTCGATCCGGCACGCCTCGGGCGCATTTACGACAGCTCCTGGGACCACCACGGCATCGAGGGGAACTGCCCCGTCATCGCCCGCTCATTCACCGAGCTGCTGGAGACGATCGTCTCGCGCCAGAGCGGCCTTCCGTGGTGGCGGGACCCGTCCTGGCCCCCGCTCGGTGACGCCTTCGACTGACTCCTCCGCCCCTCCTCCCTTATGATCGCGCGCGATGGAGAAACTCTGGACGCGCGCGTTTACCCTCTCCATCCTCTCCACCGGATCGGTCTTCGTCGGGATGTACCTTCTCATCCCCGCGCTCCCGCCGTGGGCAGCGAAGCTCGGCGGATCGAACACCACGGTTGGGCTGATCGTCGGGATTTACTCGATCTCGGCGCTGATCTCGCGGATCTTCAGCGGGCGGGCGATGGACCGGCATGGCCGGCGCCCCTTTCTCCTTTTCGGGCTCGTCATCTTCACCGCATGCGTGGCCGGCTATTCGCTGACGACATCTCTTCCGACGCTCTTCGCCGTCCGGGTCCTTCACGGGATCGCATGGGGGTGGATCACCACGGCTCTGGGCGGGTTCGTCGCCGACCTGGCTCCTGAAGAGAGGCGCGGAGAAGCCGTCGGTTTCTGGGGAATCGCTCCTCCCGCTGCCATGGCCGCCGGCCCACTCGTCGGCGGAGTGCTGCTCGCCAGCGGCGGATTCACGGCTGTATTTCTGACCGGGGCGGTGTTCGGCGCTCTCGCTCTCGTCCTGGCCCTCCCGATCCGCGAGCCTCGCGGGCTCGTCCCGCGACAGGGTGACCTCGGCTTCTTCAGCTGGGGCCTTCTTCCCGCCACCGTTCTCTTTCTGTCGAGTCTCGCCTACGGAGCGATCCTCGCGTTCGTCCCGGTCGAGCTGGCGGACCGCCCCGAACGCGCCGGGCAGTTCTTCACCGTGTACGCGGTCGCTCTCGTCATCTCGAGACCCGTCGCCGGAAAGCTCGCCGATCGCCTCGGCCGCTCGCGCGTGATCCATCCCGGTCTCGCCATGGCCGCCGCTGGAGTCGCGCTGCTCGGCCTGGGACCGTCGGGCAACCTCCTCTGGCTCGCGGCGATCCTCTACGCATTCGGGGTCTCGGGATCGTTTCTCGGCC
>JBHEPS010000200.1:310-4001 GCA_046260175.1 Thermoanaerobaculia bacterium | reverse complement strand
ACGCTCGAGTTCGGGCGGGGAACCAATATCGACGAAGCGGCGAACGACCTTCGGGCGGTTCTCGACCGGCTGCGAGACGACCTCCCCGTCGAGGCGGGAGCGCCGGAAGTGCTCAAGCTCGACCTCGATCGCATCGAGGTCGTCAGCATCGGCGCCACGTCGACGATGCCGCTCGACCAGCTCACGCAGATTCTCGAGGACGACATCGCGCGCCGCTTCGAGCAGATCCCCGGCGTGGGTGCGATCAACGTCCGGGGCGGGGTGTATCGCGAGATCCGCATCGAGCTCGACCGGGATCGGCTCAAGGCTTCGGGTCTCACCGCGCTCGACGTTCAGGAAGCCGTCTCCCAGGAAAACGTCACCCTGCCGGGCGGCAACGTGAAGCGCGGCATGGCCGACCTCTACGTCAGAACCGCCGGTGACTATCAGTCGGTCGAAGAGATCGCCCGCACGGTCATCACGAACGTGAACGGACGCCCCGTCCGGCTTCAGGACGTGGCGGTGATTCGCGACAGCCACGAGGACCTCCGCTATCTCGTCGAGATCAATGGCTCCCCCTCGGTCAGCCTCGGCATCCTCAAGCAGAGCGGCGCGAATACGGTCGAAGTCGCGGACCGGGTGCGCGCCGAGATCGAGAGGATCAACTCCGACCGGGACGACATCTATCTGACGGTGTTCGCGGATCAGAGCGACTTCATTCGCCAGTCGATTGACAGCGTCAAGAACTCCGCCCTCTGGGGCTCCCTGCTCGCCGTCCTGGTTCTCTACCTTTTCCTTCGGAATGGCTCGAGCACCGGGATCATCGCCCTCGCGATCCCGATCTCGGTCATCTCGACGTTCGGGCTCCTCTATTTCGGAGGGCTCACCCTGAATCAGATGACGTTCGGAGGCCTCGCTCTCGGAGTCGGGTTGATCGTCGACAACTCGATCGTCGTTCTCGAGAGCATCGTCCGGAAGCGCGAGGAGGAAGACGCTCCTCAGCACCAGGCGGCCGCGTCCGGAACCCGCGACGTAGCCGGCGCGATCATCGCCTCCACCCTGACGACGTGCGTGATCTTCCTCCCCGTCGTCTTTACTCGCAGCGTCTCCGGCGCCATGTTTCAGGCGCTCGCCCTGGTCGTCGTCTTCTCACTCGCATGCTCCCTCTTCGTCGCCCTGACGCTGGTCCCGATGCTCGCAGCCCGGTTCCTGAAGCTTCGCTCGAGTGACGGAGAAAAGGCGAAAGGATTCATGGGGCGGGTCGAGCGGGGATACGCCGCGAAGCTGCGGAGACTGATCGGCCATCGCGGCCGCGTGTTCGCGATCACGGGCGGCCTGCTGGTCGCAGTCCTCTTCCTCTGGCCGCTCATTCCAATCGAGCTGGCGCCTCAGACGGAGGCGGACGAGGTCGACATCGACATCGACATGGCGCAGGGGACGAACATCGCCGTAGTCCGCGCGTACGTGGAGGAGCTCGAGGCGCGCGTCCGTCAGCTCGTCACGGCAGACGAGGTCGAGCTGGTCTCGACCGAGGTCCGCGGATCCAACGCGGAAGTGGAGCTCAAGCTCTGGCCGCGAGGAAGACGGAACATCTCCGGGGCGGATCTTGCCGACCGCCTCCGGAAGGAGCTCGAGGGAACGATCCCCGGCGCCGAGATCCGGGTGGACGCCCAGCCGGGCCTCTGGATTCTTCGCCGCATCTTCAGCTCGAGCGGCGGCGAGGATGCGGTGGAGCTTCAGCTTCGCGACTGGGATCTCGACAGGGCGGACCGCATTGCCGCCGACATCCGTCAGCGGATGGAAGCCGTCCCCGGCGTGTCCGGAGTCCGCATCAGCCGCCGTGAAGGGCAGCCGGAGGAGAATCTCGTCATCGATCGCGAGCGTCTCTCCGCCCTCGGCCTCTCGGTGCGCGAGGTGGCTCGGACGCTTCAGGCCAACGTCGGCGGCCTCCGGGCCGGCAACTTCCGCGAAGGGGGCGACGAGTTTCCCATCGTCGTCCGGCTCGCGCCCCAGGACCGCCTCACCGCCGACGATCTGAGCAACATCTCACTCCGGGCGCCGAACGGCGAG
Organism: Thermoanaerobaculia bacterium; assembly: GCA_046260175.1. GTDB lineage: Bacteria > Acidobacteriota > Thermoanaerobaculia > Gp7-AA8 > Gp7-AA8 > JBHEPS01. The sequence goes on along the minus strand of JBHEPS010000200.1, from coordinate 1,952 downwards.
GTCGTTCCACTCTCTGCGGTCGTCGAGCGACGACCAGGTCGAGGACCGATCGCAATCACGAGGGTGGACGGCCAGCGCGTAACCTACATTTCCGCCACGCTCGAGAGCGGCGTCGCCCTGGGGGACGCGGTCGAGCGCATCCGCACTGCTCTCGCCGATCTCGAGCTCCCGCCTGAGACGACCATCCTCTTCGGAGGTGAATACGAAGAGCAGCAACAGGCCCGACGCGACTTCCTCATCGCGATCCTCATGGCGCTCATGCTCGTCTACATGCTCATGGCCGGTCAGTTCGAGAGGTTCCTCGACCCCCTCATCGTCATGCTCGCGGTCCCGATGGCCCTCCTCGGTGTCATCCCGACGCTCCTGCTCACGGGGACGACTCTCAACCTCCAGAGCGTCATGGGTCTCATCATGCTCGTCGGGATCGTCGTCAACAATGCGATCGTCCTGGTCGACGCGATCAACCTCCTTCGCCGCGAGCACGGGTTGACTCCGGCCGAGGCGGTGATCGAAGCGGGAAGACTCCGCCTGCGACCGATCCTGATGACCACGACCACCACGGTCCTCGCTCTCCTACCCCTCGCCCTCGGCATCGGGCCGGGAGCCGAGATTCAGGCCTCCTTCGCGCGGGTCGTCATCGGAGGCCTCACCGCTTCGACCCTCGTGACCCTCGCCCTGATTCCGGTCGCCTACCTGAGCGCAACCGAAGGGATGGAGCGCATCCGCGACAGAGTGCGGGCGTGGCGCGCGCCGGAAGAAGAAGCCGCTACTTAAGACGGGGAAACTATCCCAGGACGATCGTCCGCAGGCTGAGAACGATCACCAGCACGCCGACCACGGCAAGGAGCGGTCGCGCCGGGACGCGGCTGACCGCCCAGCCGGCCAGCGGCGCCGCGATGGCTCCACCAATGGCCAGCCCGGCGATGGCCGGCCAGAAGGAAAGCCCGATTGTCAGCACGAAGGTGATCGAGGCCGCCACCGTCACGAAGAACTCCGCCGCATTGACCGAGCCGATCGTCTTTCGCGGCGCGTTCCCTCGCGCCAGCAGCGTTCCGACGACGATCGGCCCCCACCCTCCGCCGCCCGCAGCGTCGAAGAAACCTCCCGCCAGACCGAGGGGCACGAGAGCCTGATCCTTGACCTCTTTCGGCTGCTCGCGCGGGCGGACAATCGCTTTCGAGACGATGATCATCCCCATGATGAGGAGATAGCCCGCGATCCAGGGGCGGATGACCTCCCCGGGGAACGAGGTGAGCAAGTACGCGCCTGCAATCGCGCCGGCGACACCGGGGATCAGGAGCCGGCGAACGATCGTCCGATCGACGTTGCCGAACATGTGATGGGAGATCCCCGAGACGCCGGTCGTCACGACCTCAGCAGCATGGACGCTCGCGCTGGCAATGGCGGGCGGCACGCCGAATGAGAGCAGAAACGTCGTCGCGCTCACACCGTAGGCCATCCCCAGAATTCCATCGATCATCTGCGCGATGAAGCCGACGAGGACGAAGAGGAGGAACTGTTCCATGGAGGAGAGAGGATAGGACGAATAGGACGAATAGGACGAATAGGACGAATAGGACGAATAGGACGAATAGGACAATAGGACGAAAGGTAGGACGGGCGGAGTGACCAGCCCTAACCT
>JBHEPS010000200.1:0-300 GCA_046260175.1 Thermoanaerobaculia bacterium | reverse complement strand
GCGGAGAGAGGATAGGACGAATAGGACGAATAGGACGAAAAGAAGGGACCAGCGCTTCATCGAGTACCTCCGTCAGGAAGAACTCTGTGATGTCGCGCCGGTCCCGATGTTTCGTGGAACGTACAGCCGAGTGGCCGGGCTCTCCAGAGCCCGGGGGGGCGTCCGGACTCTGGAGAGTCCGGCCACCGAGTTACGGCCTTCCGGGGCCGCGACGTCCGCCCATCTGGGTGCCCTGGCCCGCGCCTGAGCCGTCGCCGAGGCAATCGCCGCCGAATCCGGCGCCGTCGCCGAGTCCGAGTC
>JBHEPS010000020.1:27574-28258 GCA_046260175.1 Thermoanaerobaculia bacterium | reverse complement strand
CGCCGCGACTATGAACGACCCGACACTCGAATCGGAGCCGATCAGTTCCCCATGCAAAAGAGAGGATCCCGATTCGATCCGGTTCGAGCGGAACGTCGTGGTCGATGAATGCTCCGACCAGGCCGATCTCATGAAGACGGACCGTAAGCCCGTCGAACTCCGCCTCAAGCGGATGCGCAAGATCGAGTCGGTGAAACCGGCGCCGCTCGTCGTATCCGTCGCTCACGCGTCGATTCTACCCGAGCCCGCGACTGTGGCCCAGCCTTCGCGACGACTCGCTCGGGCTTTTTTTCACGGAGACTCGATAGTGAACTCCGCTCTCTCTCCCGGCTCGTCCTGGTGGAGGGAGCACCAGGCAACGTAGTTGCCGGGCACCAGGTCGATCTGGAGCGAGGACTCCTCGCCCGCGTCCAGCGCGTCATCCAGCGCCGCAGACACGGCGTCCTGACCCTCCCCCTGGACCGAAAGGGTATGCAGCAGGGTCCCGGTGTTCTGGACCGTGAATACGGCCGGTCCGGGTCCGAGCCGTTCGGTGGGCAGTCCAATCGAGCCGTCCCCGATAATGACGATCGCGGTCGCTCCCGCTTGCGTCAGCGCCAGGTTCTGGACCTCTGCTCGCCGCCGGGAAACTGCGGAAGTTCGACCGGCGAGATATCGCGCAAAGCATGACGAGCGCGATGCGAC
>JBHEPS010000020.1:459-27564 GCA_046260175.1 Thermoanaerobaculia bacterium | reverse complement strand
TCGGAAGTCACCGACGTCTCCGGAATCACCGGAACGCTCGGAGAGAATGAGGACGGGGAGGTGACGTTCTCAAGAGGGCGCGCCGTCACGATCGACCGCGAGCCGATCCCCGACGGCATCGAGATCTACGAGGTGCAAGGCCCATTCTTCTTCGGCGCGGCAGACAAGCTGCGCGAGGTCATCGGCGGAATCGCCAAGCCGGCGCGGGTCGTCATCCTTCGAATGCGGCACGTTCCAGCGATCGATGCCACCGGCATGCATGCTCTCGAACAGGTTCTGGACCGCTGCCGGGCGAACGGAGGCGAGATGATTCTGGCCGAGGTCAGGCCAGGACCCCTGCGTACTCTGCTGGCCGCGGGAAAACTTCGAAAGATCGGCCGGCGAAATATCGCGCAAAGCATGACGAGCGCGATGCGACGGGCCCGAATTCTCCTGAACGAGCGGCGCGGCGTGACCGCGCCCGCGGATCAGCGGGGATAGCTGGCGATCCGCTTCGCGATTTCTTTCTGAAAACGCCGGGTAGAGCGGTCGACTTTCTTTACGTAATCGCGCGTTTCCCGGTACGGCGGAACACCACCATAGACGCGCACCGTCCCCGGACCCGCATTGTAGGCGGCGAGAACCATGACGGGATCCTCGAATTGCCCCTGCAGATGTTTGAGGTAGCGCGTTCCGGCCCGGATGTTCTGCACCGGATCCATGACGTCGCTCGTTCCCATCAACGCGGCCGTGCTCGGAAGCAACTGCATCAAGCCGTGGGCGTTCTTGTTCGAGATGAGGCGCGGGCGAAAGTCGGATTCGGTCTTCACGACGGCCGCGACCAGTTCCGGCGCCAAGCCCTGGCTCCTCGCTTCGCGATAGATGATCTCCCCGAAGGGAACTTCCGTGCGGAAGAACTCCTGCCGGACTCTTTCGATCATCAGGGGATTCGGAAGCGAGAGCGATCTTCCAAACGTGGTGGTATCCAGATCCCGCAGGAACGGGATCGCGCCGGCTCCCGGCCTCGGGTCTGCCTGCAGCGCGCTCGCAGCCACAATGACAGCTTTGTCCGCATCGGTTTTCTCGGAGACGGTCAAGTCGAAGGCATCGAGAGGGTAGACCGCGCCGAATACGGCGACCGTGAGTCCGAGGAAGAGGTACCGCCGAAGGCGAACCCGGGCGCGCGCCATTTTCTGGTGGGTCTGGCAACTGCAAATCTGACGGAAATTGTCCGCTGTAACCCGGGGGGGCGGCGTTCGGTGGTGCAAACTGTCGTCGTCCATAGTGTCTCCGGAATTGCTGAATCCGCAAAATCTGAACCAGCTGGGCTCAGTGCGGCGGATCCGATGACGCGTCAAGAAGATAGAGAAAGAATCGAAAGCGCAAAACAACAGTAATAACTCTTTCTCCGGGATTGACCCGACCGCCCCGCGCCCCGGCCGCGATCATCGCGCGGCACCAGCACCGGACAGCGCTCCAACGAGGGGAGCTCTGGGTCCGGTCGTTCAGCAATCATCAGGGGATGTAAATTCCCCTCATCGATCCAGAGTGGTTGCTCATCTCTTCAGAGTGGCTCCGTCTTTGGCCGGCTCGGGCTCGTCCGGGGGACGTTCATCGCGTCGCTGATGCTGAGCTCACAGAAAAGGCGGAGGAGCCGTCGCCCCTCGTGGTCGGACTGTTCCCAGGAGCGGCAGAGCCGCTGAACGTCGCCTCGATCCTCGTTGATGGCGACGGTGAAACCGGAATCGGGCTGCTCGGGAAGCCATGCTCTTCTTTTCTTCCACACCCCGTCTTCGAACGAGTAGCAGATGAAACGCGCATCGCGCGGGCGAAGCGTGTCGTCGAAGTCGGCGAGAGCCAGATCAACCTGGTTCTTGACGAGCAGCGCGCTCACGGAGGCGCTCAATGCTCTCCTCAGCGCTCCAGCCGCGAAACTCTCCGCGGACACGAACAGAACGCCGCTTCGAAACCATCCGTCGGCGAGGCGCTCGGTCCGAACGACCTGGACGTCGAGCTCGATGGATTCGCGAAACCAGACGAATTGCAGCGGGGCGTTCGCGCCGATTGCCAGGGGCACGGCATGCTCGATTCTGGCTCCCGATACGCCGATTTCGACGATGCGGGCGGCGCCACCGGCGAAGGAGCCGCCGACCGGATCGCCGAGAAGAAGGCGCTGGAACTCGCGCCGCTCGACCCTGCGGCCGGTGTCGGTCAATGGTCCACCTTCAGGCTCTTTCCGGCCGCGAGGGCCGGCATGGGAGGTCCGAACAGGTACCCTTGCATCTCGTCGCAATGATGCTGCGTGAGAAATTCGTACTGAGCGGGTGACTCGACGGACTTTCCAATGATTCCGAGGTCGAGCGCCCTGGCCGCAGCGATCATGGAGGAAAGGATGGCTGCTTCGCGCTGCTTGAATCCGTCGCTGAGCGAGCGGGAGTCGATCTTGACCAGATCGAAGGGATAACGTTTGAGATCATTGAACGCCGCGGTCCCGCCGCCAAAATCGTCGATGATGAGGCGCACCCCCAGCTCCTTGAGCCGGGAGAGCACTCTTCTCGCCTGGACCGGATCGCGGGAGGCGATCGGCTCGGACACTTCGAGCCCCAGCAGCGAAGGATCGAGTGAGGAGTCCGCCAGGGCGCGCTCCACGATCATCGGAAGATCGTCGGCGTCGAACTGGCGCGCGGAGAGGTTGACGGTGATCCGCATTGAGGATCCTCCGTTGGCCCAGTCGCGCGCCTGACGGCAGGCGGACCGCAGCACCCACTCTCCGATCGGGATCATGAGCCTGGAGTCTTCCGCGACCGTGAGGAAGTTCGCGGGACTCACCACTCCCCGCGCGGGATCATTCCACCGGATCAGCGCTTCCATCTCGACCGGCCGCCGCGACGAAGCCGACACGACCGGCTGGTAGTACACGACGAATTCCTCTCGCTCGAACGCTCTCCGGAGGTTGCTCTCGAGAGTCGCCCGCTCGAGGAACAGCGAGTTGCTCTCCGGGGTGCAGAAGCTGTAGCCGTTGCGCCCCGAGTTCTTGGCCCGGTACATCGCGCTATCCGCGTTCTTCATCAGGGTCTGGGGATCGCTGCCGTCGCGTGGAGAGACGGAGATTCCCATGCTGGCGCTGACGTAGAGCTGATGCTCCTCGAAGGCGAAGCGATGCGACAGCTCGTCGAGGATCTTCCGAGCGATTCGCGCCAGGTCGTCTTCATGGGCGATCTCCGAAAGAAGCACCGCGAACTCGTCACCTCCCAGGCGACCGACCGTGTCGGATATCCGCGTGGATTCGCGCAGCCTCGATGCAACCGCGTCGAGAAGCTGATCGCCGACGGAGTGGCCGAGCGTGTCGTTAATGCGCTTGAAGTGATCGAGATCGATGTACAGGACCGCCACGAGCCGCTTGAATCGCTGCGCGTGCGCGAGCGCGATCGTGAGCCGGTCCAGGAAAAGCGTCCGGTTCGGAAGCCCCGTCAGCTCGTCGTGATAGGCCAGGTATGCGATGTGATCTTCGACGCGTTTTCTTTCGGTGACGTCGCGCGCGTAGCTGACGATCTCCGGCTCAGGACCGGACGCGTCGCACGCTGAGCTCATCTCCACCCATCTCGTTCGCCCGTCTCGCGTAAGAGCCCTGAAGCTGAAAGCCCACGGGAACCGCTCGCGACAGACGCTGGCCAGGTACTCCCGGATCGCGGCGTGGTCCTCCGGATCGGCGAACTCGAAGATCGCCCGGGACAGAAGCTCCTCCCGCGGATAACCGAGCAGCGACATCGACGCGCCCGAAACGTAGAGATACTCCCCCGCCGCGTTCATGCGCGTGATCAGGTCGGGAGAAGTCTCGACGATGTCCCGGAACTTCTCGAGATCGGCCCCGACTCGCGCGCCGCGTTGCCGTCGATCCACGCGGAAGCCCAGCGCCAGTGCTCCCGCAAGCAGAAGAACAGCCAGGGCGCCCCAGACAACGAGGGCTTCGGGGGAGATCGTCATCGGCTAACGCACCGCTCACTTCGCGTCGCTGGCATGGGGCTTTCTCGGCAACCTCACTTTGCTTGAGGGAAACACCCACCCGGACACCCGCCCCACAGTGAGGACTTCGTCCTGGGATTGGCTGGCAGGCTCAATGATACCTCGGCCGACGAGGATTAAAAATCACTCATTTCTGGCGTATCGGCTCAATTTTTCGCCTGCCGTAAGAAAACGTTTCAGGCGATTCCGCGCCAGGCGCGATGGTGCGTCATGAAGCGGTCACACGACTCGGCCGTGAGCGGCCGGCTGAAGAGATAGCCCTGGAGCTTGTCGCAATCGTTCGCTCGAAGGAACTCGAGCTGACTCAGAGTTTCCACCCCCTCGGCCATCACCTGCAGGCTCATGCTGTGAGCCATCGCGATCACTCCGGAGACGATCTTCGCATCCTGCGGGGCGATCATGTCCCGGACGAAGGACTGGTCCAGCTTGAGCGTGTCGACCGGAAACTGCTTGAGGTAGCTCAACGAAGAATAGCCGGTTCCGAAATCATCGATCGCGACGCGGACACCGATCTCCTTCAACGCGTGGAGCGTCCGAATCGTCCTCTGCACGTCCTGCATCGCATTCGTCTCGGTGATCTCGAGCTCCAGCAGACGGGCCGGAAGGCGCGATTCTTCCAGTGCGAGGCGAATCGTGTCGATCAGGTCGGGCTGCTGGAACTGGCGCGCGGAGAGGTTGACCGATACGACCAGATCGACCCCTTTCTGTCGCTGCCAGAACCTCGCCTGCCTGCATGCTTCGCGGATGACCCACGAGCCGATCGGCACGATGAGTCCCGACACCTCCGCGGTGGGGATGAAGTTCTCCGGAAGGATCGTCCCCTTCTCCGGGTGGTTCCAACGCAGCAGGGCCTCGAGGCCGTAGATGGCGCCGGTCTGAAGCTCGATGAGCGGCTGATAGTAGAGCTCGAGCTCCTGATTGCGGAGCGCCCGTCGCAGACCGCTTTCGATCTCGAGCAGTTCGAGGGCCCGGGAGTTCATCGCCGCGGTATAGAACTGATATCCGTCTCCCCCATTGTGCTTGGCGCGGTACATCGCCGTATCGGAGTTCTTGACCAGGGTCTCGGCGTCGGATCCGTCGTTCGGATAGATGGCGATCCCGAGCGAGGCGGTCACGAACACTTCACGCTCTCCGAGGGGAAAGGGAGAAGCGATGACGTCGAGGATCTTGCGGCCGACCTTTCCGGCGTGCTCCGCGTGCGCGAGCGAATGGATCAGGATCGCGAACTCGTCGCCCCCCAGACGCGCCACCGTGTCTTCGTCACGGACTGCCTGCCGGATCCGCCTCGCCACCGCCTTCAGCAGCTGGTCCCCCATCGTGTGGCCCAGCGAATCGTTGATCTGCTTGAAGCGGTCGATGTCGAGATAAAGGATCGCTAGCCGAGTCTGGTGGCGGCTGGCATGGCTGATTGCGACGATGAACCTGTCGCGAAACAGGGCTCGATTCGGAAGTCCCGTGAGCGGATCGTGATACGCGATGTGCTCCACCTGTGAGGCCGCCGTCAGCGCGGCCTGCCTCTCGTCCTCCAGGACGCTCATGCCCATCGCGACGACCGCGGCGACCATCACCATGGAGTCGATGACCGCCGACGCGACGGGCCAGGGGAAGGCAAGCCCCGCCGAGATCGCAACCAGGCCCGACACAAACCGCAAGAGGGCAACGACACCCGCCGCGACGAAGGGTAGCGCCAGGAGCGCATGGGTGGCGTCCGAGTCGCGGGGTCCGCGCAGCCTGATTCCCGACCAGACGAGGGCAACTCCGGTCAGCAAGGATTGAAGCTGGAGCGGAAGATCGATCCGATAACGAGGCTCCGGGGGGAGAATCAGAAGAAAGAGCGCGACCGCGACCGCCCCGGCGGCACCGAGAGCGAACAGCTTCTGCGTTCTTGCGAGCTCGAAGCGTCGCCGGTGGATCAGTTCCCAGCTTCCCCAGCAGATCAGAGCAGCACTCGCCGCGCCGGTCGCCACGAGAAGTACCGAAGTCAGAAAGCGAAGCAGACCTCCAGCCGCGAATCCGCTCGGAAGAGATGCGGAAACAGCAGCGGCCAGCCAGAAAGCCGACGCAGCGAGGAGCGCGCGCGCCCATAGAGCGAGATCGTTTCTGGAGAACCGGCGATGAAGCAGGAAGAGGGAAAACGCGAGAACCAGAGCGACGCAGCTGCGCGAGAGCAACGCAACGATGACGTTGAGCTCAACGCCCATTGCGCTCTCCCGCCCGGATGGCTGGCCCCGTGAGAGCCAAACCCGATGTTCCAGTCCGCATCAATCCCCGACCCCATCCCCCCGAGACTGGTGTGCGCAAAACGGCTCCACGTTCGAGACCGAACGCCGAACGGTATGAATTGTACCAATGAAAATGGTGGATTGAAATGAATTACATCCGGTTTACGAAGAGTAATCGCTTCTCTCAGTCCGGATTCGTGGCCCAGACGGTCAGGTCCGTAATGAAACCCCGATCGTCCATTTGGAGCATCGCGCCCACCGCGTGAGCGATCTCGATCGGTCGGAGCTTCCTCTTGCTCGCTTTCCGCTCGCGCCCGGCGGTCGAGAAGAACTCAGTCTGGACCTCGCTGGGATTGAGCAGCATCACCCGGATATCGTGTTTTCGAAGCTCGGCGCGCCAGCATTCGGTCATTCCACGTAGTGCGAACTTGCTCGCGACGTAGGCAGTTCCACCCGCGAAACCTCGCTGTCCCGCCGTGGAGGCCACGTTGATGATGTTCCCGCGAGTCTTGTCGCGGATGAACGAGCGCGCGCACTCCCGGGCGACGAGCATCGCCCCGCGCACATTCGTGGCCCAGATCGAGTCCATGTCGGCTACCTCGAGATCCGTCAACTCGCTGAACGAGCCGAATCCGGCATTGTTGACGAGAACGTTCAGGCCCCCCAGGCGCTCGCGCGCCTGCGCGACGAGCCGCACCACGTCGGCCTCCGCGGAGACGTCGGCCTGGATGGCCATCGCGCCCGCCTTCGCTGCCGCATCCGCCAAACGTTTTTCATCCCGGCCGCAGATGGCGACGTTCCCACCATGCTCGACGAGATAGCGCGCAACCTCCAGCCCGATTCCGGAACTGCCTCCCGTCACGAGCGCACGAACTTGATCCAGTTTCACGAGATCTCCTTTCAGTGACGGCGCTGGGCCAGGTAGTCGACGGCGAGATTCGCGAGGGTGCGAACGCCCAAAAGCAGGCCCGATTCGTCGACGTAGAACAGAGGGGAGTGGTTCGAGGGCGCTTCGGTTTGAGTCACACCCGGCGGCCTCGTCCCAACCCAGATGAAGAGCCCCGGGATCTCCTGCTGAAAGAAGGAAAAATCCTCCGCGCCAAGACTCGCGGCGCCGCTCAGCACGCGATCCTCTCCCGCCATGCGGCGAAGCGTCGGAAGCATGCGCTCGGTCAGCTCGGGATCATTCCAGGTGACGGGATAGCCTCGGATGATTTTCACTTCGGCGATGGCACCCGCGCTCTCCGCGACCTTCTCCGCCGTCCGGCGTATTCGATCGTGGATCTCAACCCTCATCTCCGCGTCGAGCGAACGGATCGTTCCGATCATCTCCACCTCGTCCGGAATGATGTTGTTCCGTACGCCGCCATGGATCCGCCCGATCGTCACGATCGATGGAGCGATCGTCGAGTCGAGCTGGCGGCTCGGGATGGTCTGAAGCGCGAGAACGATCTGGGAGGCGACGACGATCGGGTCGACCCCGAGCCAGGGGTAGGCTCCGTGCGTCTGCCGCCCCTTGACCAGGATCTCGAGCGTGTCGACGGCAGCCATCGCGCCCTCGGTCCGGTATCCAATCGATCCCACTTCGTAGCGCGATCCGATGTGGAGCCCGAAAATGGCCGACGGCGCGGGATCCCGCAGTACCCCTTCCTTCACCATCAACTCGGCGCCGCCTTCTTCATCATCAGGCGCTCCCTCTTCCGCCGGTTGAAAGATGAAGACCACGGTCCCCGGGATCTCCTCGCGAACGCCGACGAGGATCTCGGCGACGCCCATGAGGATCGCCACGTGGCCGTCGTGCCCGCAGGCGTGCATCACGCCGACTTCTTCGCCGTTGTACTCGGCCGTGACCTTCGATGCGAACGGAAGGTCGACCTCCTCGGTGACCGGGAGCGCATCCATGTCCGCGCGGAGCGCCACCACGTCCCCCGGAAGCCCGCCCCGAAGAACTCCGACGACCCCGGTGTGAGCAATTCCGGTACGGACCTCCAGCCCCAGGGCCCGCAGATGATCGGCGACGAGAGCGGCCGTCCTTACTTCTCGATTTCCGAGCTCGGGATGCTCGTGAATGTCGCGGCGCCAGGCAATCACCTTCTCCTCGACCGCAAGCGCCCGCTCTTCGATCCGCTCGGTTGCGGCGCTCCTGTTCTGAGATTCGATCATGGTCTGCTCTCCTGAAACCTGAGTGGTCGCGAGCAACAGCGCGGCCAGTATCGCCCTCGTCACTTGCACGTCGTGCCCCTTTCCAGGTGGGACATGATACCCGGGGGGGGGCCGAGGTTTCATGGGCAAAAGGAAGGGGCGCCCCTGGGGCGCCCCTTCCTTCCTTCGACTTCTGTGAGCCGCGCGTTACTCGAGGAAGAACTCTTTTCCAAGGCTCGCCCGGACTTCTTCGGGCAGCAGCTCGGAGAGATCATCCACCGCGATGCCGCCGTCGTAGGCGGCGACGGGAACCGGACCGGCCATCATCACCCGGAGCCGGGCGCCCGCGTCTTCCATCCAGCGGCGAGCGATGCTCCCGGTCAGAAGGTTGCGGCCGACCGTCCGGAAGTCGGGAGCGCTGACCTTGAGAAGCCAACCCTCACCGTAGGGATCGCGGCGGGCGACGTTGGGCTCCTCGAGAACCTGCTCGTTGACGTCGACCACGACGCCTTCCACCGGGGAGACGAGCGCGAACTGGCGGCCATCAGCGCCGAGTCCGACCACCCTCTGTCCCTGACGGATCCACTGGCCGCGAGACGGAAGCGTCACTTCTTTCAGGCTTCCCGCGACGCGAGCGACGAAGTCGTCGAGACCGACGCGCACGAGCTCGGGCGTTTCAGCCACGGCCCAGGTGTGTCCGGGGTGATAGTGGAAGTCGGGCTTGATGTGGAATCCGCCCGCAACCAGCGAAAGCGGGGCCGGCTCGACCCGGCGGGGCTCGGCAACCACTGCGTCCACAACATTTCCCTTGCGGACGGAGATGAGATAGTCAGCGGTGAGTGCGATTGCGAAGAGTGTGAGAACCAGAAGAACGACCATGGCGACCTCCCTTTGACGGCTCCCGGCTTCTCTGTTCTGCCGGAGCGTTCTGCTCCTTCTCTAGCGCAAGGGAGATACCGCTCGTGGCACCACCGCCAATTAGCATCGCAACTAACTGTTAAGCAAAGTACTTAGCGCCATGGTCGCCGCTGGACTGCTTAAGTTTTCAACGCCTCTATGTGGTGTTTTACTACGGCAGTTTCGGGGCGCTCAGGGGCCCTTCATGATGGAAGTCACTGTGTGGGCGCCACTTGCAGCGTTGCTGAATTCTGAACGGCGACTGCTGCGTTTCACGACACTTCCGTGGCGCGGCGAAACTGCGGAAGGCAATGCGAGCAAAAATCATTCGATTTCAGATCGACACGCTCGACGGAATGCGCGGAGGCCATCACGCACGTGTAGTTCTCGCAGTGGTGAAGGCCGACGACATGGCCGAGCTCGTGGATGACTTCGCAGGCGACCCTGCGCGCCAGAACCGCCGGATCGTCAGGCAGCCCGTAGAACTCATCCCGGAGTCGGTAGTAACCGACGACGGCGCCCCGTCCTCCGAGCTCCGCTTCTCCAAAGACGTACTTGAGAATCGGGATGTAGAGATCAACTGGAGTGAGGCCGATGACGGGTCGACCCTCGCCAGCGGTGCGAGCCAGCAGGTGCCGGAGCAACTCGCTCGAGTGATGTTGTTGGCGCTCGACGTGGAAACCGATACGGGGATCCACTTCGATGCGGCTGACGTGGCAATCCCATCCGACGGCGTGAAACAGCTCATGGGCGACGGATCCCAGAAGAGATTCGGGCACCGCCCCCATTGGGACGAGCACCGCAGACTTCATCGCGATCCGCCGTGAGGGCGAACCCATCCCCAGCGCTTGAGCTTGTTGTGGAGGGTCACCCGGTCGATGTGGAGAACCTCGGCCGCGCGCGTCTGGTTGCCTCCCTGCTCGTCGAGGACGCGCAGGATATGGCACCGTTCGATCTCCTCGAGTGATTTCCCTTCCGGCGCTCCGTTTCTCGAGTTGATGGAGAAATGCTCTTCGCCGATCTCGTCGCCCCGAACCAGGACCATGGCCCGTTCGACGGAGTTCTCGAGCTCGCGCACGTTACCGGGCCAGTCGTGCTCCTGCAGAAGCTGCATCGCCGCGGGGGAGACGCCGGCGATCTTCTTATTCATAGAAAGGGAGTACTTGCGAACGAAATGCTGCACCAGCAGAGGAATGTCTTCGCGCCGGTCGCGGAGCGGCGGAATCTCGATCCGGAATACGTTCAGTCTGTAGTAGAGATCGGGACGGAAACTTCCCTCCTCGATGAGGGTCTCGAGGACCTTGTTCGTCGCGGCGACGCAGCGAAAGTCGACTTTCATCGTCTGGTGGCCGCCAACGCGGGTGACCTCGTGCTCCTGGAGGACGCGGAGCAAGTCGGTCTGGGTCTTCAGGCTGATGTCACCGATCTCGTCGAGAAACACGGTGCCGCCTTCCGCCAGCTCGAACTTACCCTTCTTCCGGTACTGAGCGCCAGTGAACGCTCCCTTCTCGTGACCGAACAGCTCGCTCTCGAGCAGCGTGTCCGTGAGAGCGCCGCAGTGAATCGTGATCATCGGATGATAGCGGCGCGAGCTCGCGAGATGAATCGCGCGGGCGACCAGCTCCTTGCCCGTGCCGCTCTCTCCGGTGACGAGAACGGTCGCATCGGTGGGGCCAACGGTTTCCACCGCTTCCATGACTTTTCTCATGGCAGCGCTCTGGCCGATGATGGACCACTCGGGAGCCACGGCGTCATCGATCCATTCACGCATCCGCTCGTTCTGTTGGCGGCTCTGATTGTGGGAAAGGGCGTTGCCAATCAGGTTCGAGATGTCGTCCGGATCGAGAGGTTTGGTGACGTAGTCGTAAGCGCCGTTCTTGAGAGCGGTGACCGCGGTCTCGACGGACGCGTAGCCGGTCATGATGATCACGACCATCTTGGGCCGGATTTCCTTCATCCGGCGCTGAAGCTCGATGCCGTCGGTCCCCCGCATCTTGATGTCGACCAGCGCGAGGTCCCATTCCCTTTCGGCCAGCCTGGTCAACGCATCGCTCGCACTCTCGGCGACGCCGACCTCGTAGCCGTCCTCTTGAAACCATCTCCGGAGCGAGTCCCTTACGGACAGCTCGTCGTCAACGATGAGAATTCTTCCAGAAGCCATCAGATCACCTCGTGAGCAGGGAGGGCCGGTTCGGCCGTCCTGGCGAATGGCAGACGGATCGTGAAGCGGGTGCCGCGACCGACGGCGGAATCGACATCGATCCGTCCGCGGTGGCGGTCGACGATGCCCTGGCTGATCGCCAGGCCCAGGCCGACTCCTCCGCTCTCCTTCGTAGTGACGAACGGCTCGAAAATTCTCGAGAGAACCTCGTCGGGGATTCCGCAGCCGTCGTCTTCGACGACGAGCCGGAGCTCGCCATCGGCATTCTCGGCAGAAACGGTCAGGTTACCGCCGTCCTGCATGGCATCGATTGCATTGATCATGAGTGCGAGCAGAATCTGCTCGAGCTGCGCCGCATCGCCGAGCACCTGAGGGAGATCCTTTTCGATCCGGCGGTGGAACGCGATCCCGGACAGCTCCATTTTGTGCTCGAGCAGCCGCGCGCATTGCTCGATGACCGACTCGATCGGCACCGCCGTCAGGTGCATCGGCGTCTCCCGAGCAAACGAGAGAAGGTTCCTCACGATGTCACCGCAACGACGGCTCTCCGACTCGATCAGAGCCAGCGACTGCAGGCTGTCCTCCCGGTGGGATTCCGCTCCCTCCGGCGTGCCCAGCCAGCGCCGGAGCAGCCGGGCGTAGGTGAGGATTCCGGAGAGGGGATTGTTGATCTCGTGCGCCACGACCGCGGCAAGCTTGCCCAGCGAGGCCATCTTCTCGGCCTGCATCATCTGGACATGGGCTTCGCTCAGCTCGGCCGTCTTCTGCTCCACACGCGTTTCGAGGTTCCGTCCCCAGTCGGTGATTTCCTCGCGGGCGTCCTTCAGCTCGCGGCTCATCCTGTTGAAGGAATGAGACAGAGTCGCCAACTCGTCCGAACCGCGCACCGCAATCTGGTAACCGAGATCCCCGGCGGCGAGCCGGCCGGTGGCGTGCGTGATCGAACGGACGCGGCGGTGCACCATCCTGTACACGAAGATCCAGCCGAGCGCGGCAACGATCAACACCGAGACCAGACCCCAGATCACCAGAGCCCGGGCGCCCGCCGCGATCGACCGCTCGGTCTCCGAAAGAGAGAGGGTCATGTCGAGGACACCGAGAATCTGCTGATCCGCCGGGTGCGCGTGACAGGCCGCATTGGAGCAGGCCGGGGAGTTGGGGATCGGCGTGATCACACCGAGAACCCTCTCGTCTCCGGCCCGAAAGATCCGGAAGCGTTCCGATCGCGGCAGATTCGGCTTCGGCTTTCCTTCGCGATGGCAGACCGAGCACGATGGAGAGCGGGTCGACACGCTTGCGCCGATCTCGTCTGGCGCGCCGGAGTAGCGGATTCCGCCAAGCCGGTCGAAGATCCGCACCCCGATGATCCCGGGCTCGCCCTTAACCGTCTTCACCATCGCCATCAACGCCTCGCGGTCATTCCGGAGCATCGAGAAGGAGAGGCTCCGGAGAAGGACGTCGCTGATGAGCTCTCCGTTATGGAGAGTCGCCTGCTCCATGTCCTTCTTCTGGCGCTGAATGGCGTAACCGCCGTAGAGGAAGTACGCAAGCAGGAGAACCCCGACGAGCACCATGAACACCCTCGCGCCAAGACTCCCCCGCAGCCGGGAAAGCGCTGCAGGAGAGCCGTGGCCCGATGGGAGATCCTGGATCATGAGGTGGACGGAGCTGGTTCAGCCGGCGTGGAGCCCTGAATCCGCCCCGTTTCGGGAGCGGCCGATTCCGCTTCGGAATGCTCGAAGATCGGAAGATGCTTGGCGGCCAGGCCGAAGATCGCGATTCCGACCGCGACGATACTCGCAGTGATCGCTACCTCGGTCCATTTCGGGATGTAGGACACACCCGCGGAAGCCTCCATGCCGATGATGCTGACGTTGAGGCGGTTCGTCACGAAGCCCGCAACCACACAGACGGAGACCCAGAACAGCCCCCGGGCTGAAGTCCGGATGCGGGCCATGCTGAGCAGCACGGCTGGAATGGCGAGGGCGAGAACGATCTCCACCCAGAAGAATGAGGCCTCGTATCCGCCGGAGAGTGCATGTCCCCACGCGCCGCGCGCAGAGAGATCCTGGAAGCGGAGAACGGCGTAGACCGCCAGCACCACCAGGAGGATTCGAGCGAGCGAGGACATGATCGAGACGTTGAACCGATGTCCGAGGTGCCTGGCTGACAGCGCTGCCTCGAGCATGGTCATTCCGAGACCGACGGCAATTGCGGAAACGAAGAACAGGACCGGGAGAAGCGGCGAATACCAGAGCGGATGCAGCTTGCCCGGCACGATCAGGTAGAGAGATCCGAGAGACGACTGGTGAAGGGTCGACAGAAGAACGCCCATGATGACCAGCGGAAGGGAGATGTAGCGGATGATCCGGAGTGGCCGCTCGAGGCGGAAGCGCTCGAACACGATCGGTGCGAACTCGAGACTGAGGACAGTCGTGTAGAGCATCACGCACCAGCCCACTTCGAACATCACCGAGCTGGGGTTCCACATGACCATGGGGTGCCAGACGTTCCAGGGCTTACCGAGATCGAACATCAGCGCGCCGACGACGAGCAGGTATCCGAGAAACGCGGTCAGCAGGGCCGGTCGCGCGATCGGATGAAATCGCTCGGCGTTGAAGATGTGGACCGAGGCCATGAGCGTGAATCCGCCCGCCGCGAGCATGACTCCGCAGAGGATGTCGAACCCGATCCAGATTCCCCACGGGAACTCGTCGGACAGGTTCGTCGACGGACCGAGGCCCTGGGTGAACCGGATCACCGTGGCTGCAGCACCGGCGATCAGGATCGCAACGAACACCACCCGCCAAAAGGTGATTTTGGGCATTTGAAGGCTCATGAGCTACTCCTCTTCCTTCCGATTGTTCGATTCCGCGGCGGCGACCACGTCTCTTCGATTCGTGATCCACCAGATGCCACCGAGAAGAACGAACCCCACCGTCACAATGCTGGGGATTTTCGAGAGTGCCCGGTAGGTGAGCATCGGGAGCGGCTCATCGGGATACGTCGCGTCGAGGCCATGTCTCTCGAACGGAATCGAGGAGAGGAACAAGGTCGTCGTCCCGCCGACCTCGGTCGATCCGAATACGTGTGGGTAGTAGGCATCCGGGCTTTCCTGGATGCGCCTGTTGGCCTCGGCCAGCATCGCTTCGCGCTCTCCGGTGATCGTTGCGCCGGTCGGGCAGGATTCCGAGCAGGCAGTCGGCTCACCCTTCGCGATCCGCTCGGGACAACCCGTGCACTTGCGAATGCGGGGTTTGAGGGAGGTCCACTCGTACTTGGGGACGTCGAACGGGCACGCCACCATGCAGTAGCGGCAACCCATGCACTTGTCCGCGTCGTATAGAACCGGACCGTCGGCCGTCTTGACCAACGCTGCCACCGGGCATACCGACACGCACGACGGATCTTCGCAGTGCATGCAGAGATGCCGCATGAACTTGTCGTCGTCGACCGTCTTGATGTACGTGAACTTCAGGTCCGACGCTTTGGCCTGATTGACCATCTCGTCGTTCCACGGCAGGTCGTTTTCTGCCGCGCATCCGGCTTCACACTCCTGGCAGCCGATGCACAATGTTGCGTCGAACAGAACTCCGGTTCCCATTGTCGTCCCTCCGCGTCATTGCCGCGAGCCGGGCACGGAGATCGGAGTGGGGGCTGACGCGCCCTGCAGGTTCTTGCAGGGCGCGCCTGCGAGCTGGTCACTCGGAGGTCGCCCTCGAAAACTGGCGACCTGCCTCCACGGCGATCACGAGCTCACCCCGCCGGCGTATGAAGCCGGCAAAACGGGGCGCGACCGCGCGCCGTCGTGCTGCTATTTCTTCAGCGTGCGAATGTGCGCCACGAGCGCCTTGACCTGGTCGGCCGTGACACCCTTCTTGGAGTATGCGTGTGCCGGCTTTCCGTTGCCGTTTGCGATCACTTCAGTCAGCTCCGCGTCGCTCTGCGCCTGCACTTCGGCGGATCCAAGGTCACGAAGCCCCTGCTTCTTGCCCATGGTGGTGTCACCCTTGCCGTCTGCCCCATGACATGCAGCGCACTTCGCCTTGAATACAACAGCCCCATCCTCGGCCTGCGCGACCGGCGCCGCGAACAGCACCAGAACAAATGCAGTCAGAATCATCATCGTCGTCTTTTTCATCGTTTTCACCTTGTCGTCCTGTTTCGTTCTCCGTCGACGGTGAATCCCACTACGGTGATTTCCCTCGACCCCACCATTTTCGGTTCCCCCCCGCCCTTTCCCGTGTGACTGGAGCTACCCCCATGGGTGGTCCGACCTGTCACGCCCGTCCATACGGCATCACACGAGTCGTGTGCGCCCTCACGTCAAAGAGTTGTTTCACCAGCCTGCGCCGCAGGGAGACCAAATCCCTTGCTCAAATCCGGCTTCAGCTCCGCCGTCAGAGCGTTCACGAAGGTGTTTCAGCCCAAGGGCCGCGAGATGAGCGAGCATGGGGCAGAACGTGCCGGGTTCCGATGCGTAACAGCACATTTCCCGAGTCGCGGAATGGTGGGTTCCCCGAACACCTTCTCTGAATTCGCCAGGCCGGCGTTCGCTTCGCCCGCGACGGGCCGGTCTGGAAGCCGATGCTCCCCGGGGTGAGATGCTCATGATGCGCAGGTGGACAACGATTCTGGTCGGCGTCGCGGTTCTGGCTATCGGAACCGCTGTCGCTCTACACACGCTTCGCGCTGACGCTGAGTGGTCCAGCTCGTCGGAATCCGCACTGGCGGCGTTCGGGGAAGGACTCGACGCAGAGAAGCAGCTCTATCACAACGAGGCGCGGGAGCACTTTGCCCGGGCCCTCGAGCTGGATCCTTCCTTCGTCATGGCCCGGTTCAAGCTGCTCCTTCTCTCCGGCGACAAGGCCACGCGCGCCGACCGCTTGAAAGAGCTGGCTGCCCAAACCGACCTCGACCGCCTCTCCGATCGCGAGCGGTTCCTGATCCTCTATCGTCTCGCCGTTCTCGAGCGCGATCAGGAGCGCGCTGGCCAGCTGCTCGCGGACTACCTCGCCAGATCACCGGACGATTCGAGCGCGCTTGCGATCCGATGCGATCGATCCTTCTTCCAGGGCGAGCTGGAGGCGGCCACCGACTGCTATCAGCGGGTTCTCGAGATCGACCCCGAATGGGTCGTCGCCCAGAATCAGCTGGGCTACATCAGCATGGGGAAGGGAGATTTCGCCGCGGCCGAGCGGTTCTTCAGAGCCTATCTCGCCACGGCGCCGGATCAGGCCAACCCTCACGATTCCCTCGGAGAGCTCTACATGCTCATCGGCCAGTACGCAAATGCGCGCCGCGAGTTCGAATCGGCAGTCTCCATCCGCCCCGACTTCTGTGCCTCGCTGGCCCATCTGACGGATCTTTCATTGCTTGAAGGAGACGTCGAAAGCGCCTCGAAGAACATGGACAGGGTGGCGAGGACGGTTTGTCCCCCCGAGTTCGTCGCGGCGCAGAAGTGCAGGGTTGCCATCTGGCGCGAGGTCGAGCGCGGCGACTTTTCCGCGGCCGTGGAACGCAGCGAATCGCCCGATTGCGTCGAAGAAGATCAAGGATTCCTGACCCGCGTGGCAACTCATCGGGCCGCTATGCTGTCCGGACAGCTCGAGGCTGCCTCGCACATGGAATCGAGGCTGCAAACGGTGATCGAAACGTATCCCGACGCCCGGCTCTCGAGGGCGATGCTCGAGCACTTCCAGGCGATGCGACTGGTCCATGAGGGTCGCGCGAGCGAGGCCATCCCCCTGCTGCAGAAAGCGGACTCACGACTCCGCTACGACGGCAACGCCGTCGGTCTGCTGAAGCTCTATAACCGCCTCGCGCTCGCGAAAGCCTTCGAGATCACCGGCAGGGTCGCCGAAGAAGAGGCGGTCCGAGAGGACGTTCGAGCGGTCAACTCTCCATTCTTCGAGCAGTTCACGGAACTATCCCTGCTCGAGCCGGCTGCCTGATCGCTTCTCACCAGACCTAGCGACCCGCGATCTCGAGTCCGAAGCCGAGATTCCCGCCCGGCACAACCGTGATCTCCACGTAAGACGCCTCGTTCAACACTTCGACTGCGACCACCGTTTCCCGGCAGGAGCCGACCACGCCCGTGACCTCGGAGTGATTTCCGAGAACGGTCGTCTCCCATCGCCGGCACGGCGGCTCACAGGTCGTTCCCGGGGCAGGCGGGTGCTCGCGGCAGTAGTTTTCATCGACCTCCGCGCACTGGCTGCGCTCCTGCCTCACTTTGACCGTCGCCG
Organism: Thermoanaerobaculia bacterium; assembly: GCA_046260175.1. Classification (GTDB taxonomy): domain Bacteria; phylum Acidobacteriota; class Thermoanaerobaculia; order Gp7-AA8; family Gp7-AA8; genus JBHEPS01. The sequence goes on along the minus strand of JBHEPS010000020.1, from coordinate 9,892 downwards.
AACCTTGTCGGTCACCCTCGTTCTTGACCGTGATCGAGATCGTCCCGGTCTCGCCGCTCGGCTTGAAGCTGGCGGTCACGATCGAAAAATGGGGTCGGAAGTGCACGTTGCCCGTCGAAGGTGGGCGCCCTTCAGTCGCGGGCCGAGCCCGCGCCCTGCTGGAAATTCGAGAGAAAGACCCGCTGAAACGGACCGTACTCGGAATCGAAGTAGGCGGTTCCCCGAACGGTCACCGGCTCGCGAGATCCCGTCATCCCCCCCTGGGCGAACGCGGGAACGTTGATCGTCGCGACGAGGGTCTCGCCGGGAGGGATGTCCTTGTTCAGAAAATGCGGGTCGCGCCGCAGGACGTAAGCCCCGGTGCCGACGCTGGCAAGCTTCAACTGCCGGACGGTGATCATTTCCGAGGACTTGTTGGTAATCGCGACCTGGAAGGTAATCGAAGTCGGGCCGGAGTACTGGAGGCTGAACGAATAGTCTCCGAACTGCACCATTTCGATCTCCGGCGGGAGCAGGTCCGCCGGCATTTTTCCGGCCGAGCCACAGCTGATCGTCAGGAGCGCGAGCGCGACAACGAGACCGTTGGTCTTCATGAAGTCTCCTCGGAAGCGCGGTTCGGATGAGGTCCGGCCACGGCTTCTCCTACAAGCCCCGCCATGAAGGTGACGAGGCTCCCGGTCGCGGCGTACCAGGGCCACGCCAGGGGGGTCCAGATCCAGACGGTTGTGACGGTGGCGATTCCGATCCCCATCGCGATTAATGCGGTGGAGGGGCGTCCTTTTCCAGCGGCGCCCAGAAGAAAGACGCCCAGGATCGGGCCGTTGATCAGAGATGCGACTGCCAGAGCGACGTCGAGCGCCGAACGCGTCCCTCCCATGAGAACGAGGCCGACTCCGATCTGGATCACGCCGGCCACGACCGTGACCAGTTTGGAGATACGCAGGTAATGCCTGTCCGTGCGGCCCGGCGCGAGCGGAGCGTAGAGGTCCGAAACGGTGGTCGACGCGATTGCGCTCAGCGAGGAGGACATTGCGGCGGCGAAGATCGCGGCCACGACAAGCCCGGCAAGGCCGGTCGGCATCCCGCGAGTGATGAAATCGGGAAAGACCTGGTCGGAGCCAGCGAACGGCGCCGCTGCGGCGGCACTCGCGTAATCGGGAATCAGGTCCGGACGGTAATAGGCAAAAAGAAGGACCCCGATGAAGAGGAAGCCGGCGAACTGGGCTAATACCACGACCCCGGAGCTGAGCAGCGCGATCGAAGCCTTCTTCGAGTCGGAGGTGCAGAGGTAACGCTGGACCATGAATTGATCGGTCCCGTGTGTCGACATCGTCAGGAAACAACCACCCGCGAGACCGGCCCAGAAGGTGTACGCCCGCGTCAGGTCGAATGAGAAATCGAACATCCTGAACTTGCCGTACTCGCGTCCCAGCTCGAGCGCGGCCGGTACGCCGCCGGGGATCGCCTGAATCAGGATGACGGCGGCGGCAATCGCCCCGAGGATGTAGATGCCGAGCTGCACGACCTCGATCCAGACGATCGCCTCGATCCCGCCGAAGAACGAGAACACGATCATCACGACGCCGAGCAGAACGATGGAAGCCGCGATCGTCTCGCCGAGAGCCGCCGTCGGAACGAAAGAGCGATACACGGCCGCCAGAACGATCGAGGTCAGAAGCAGGCGCACGCCGTCGGCGATCGTTCGCATCACGATGAAGAGCGACGCCGCGAGCGAGCGCACCTTTCCACCGAATCGCTCGGTCAGCAGCTCGTACACCGTGACCAGACTTCCCCGAAAGTAAGAAGGGATGAACAAAGCCGAGATCACGATGCGGCCCAGGAGATAGCCCAGAACGAGCTGGAGAAATCGAAAATCCCCCCCCCGGGCGTATGCGATCCCCGGAACCGAGATGAACGTGATCGTCGACGTCTCCGTCGCCACGATCGATGCCGAGATCGCCCACCAGGGGACCTCCCGGCCGCCGAGAAAGTAGCGCGAGGTCGAGGTCTGGCGGCGTCCGAACCAGACTCCCGTAAGGACGACCGCCGCGAGGTAACCGACGATGATGACGAGATCGAGTGCGCTCAAGGTCCGGGCATTATAAGTTGTGCTCGCTCCTTTCCGGTTCCGGGTCTGATCCGCTGCGGCGAGACCAGGCTTGCGCCATGCCGCCGGGCGTTCCCATGTCGCGGGACTTCCCAGGATCGCTTCCCCGGGCTATCTTCTGGGCCACGCGAAAGGACCTCTTCTCAATGACGTTCAAAAACGCATTTCTCACGATCCTCATCTCGAGCTCGCTCCTGGCCGCCGAGATTCATCCCCCGGCCGAAGAAGCCCTGGCTGGAATCACCGAGGCGCGGTTTCGCTCTCACGTGCGGTTCCTGGGCGACGATCTGCTCGAAGGGCGGGGCGCTGGAACGCGGGGATACGATCTCTCCGCCGCATGGCTCGCCGCGCGTTTCGAAGAGCTGGAGCTCGAACCGGCCGGAGACGAAGGATCATGGTTCCAGCAGGTTCCCTTCGTCCGCTCGACGCTCGAGTCCGGCGCCATGATCCTCCACGAGCGCTCCGGAGATCGCGAGCTGACCCTGTACGACGACTTCGTTGTTCAGCCCGACCCCGCCCGAGCGACGTCGGAAGTGACCGCGCCCGCCGTATTCGCCGGCTTCGGGATCTCGGCGCCAGATCTGGAGTGGGACGACTACGCCCGGATCGACGTGCGTGGAAAAGTCGCGGTGATTCTGGCCAGCGCTCCCGGGCAGTTTCCACCCACACTTCGCGCGCACCACGCATCCTCCGCGAACAAGATCTCGCTCGCGGCCGAGCGCGGCGCCGTGGCCGTCGTCATCGTCCGCGGCCCCGAGTCCGAAAAGCGGTACCCCTGGGACAGGATGACCCGCGGTGCAAAGCTCCCCGCGTTCCGGTGGGTTGGTCCCGACGGTGAGATCGCCCGGTACCATCCGCAGCTCGAGGCGGTGGCGACCGTCAGCCACGACACGGCCACGTCCCTCTTCTCGCGGAGCAGGGGGGGAGTCGAGCGCGTGTTCGCGCTCGAACAGAACGCCAGACGCCCCATCACCTTCCCTCTCGATGCGAGATTGACGATCCGGACGACCTCATCCCACGAGCGGATCACCAGCCCGAATGTCGCCGCCATCATCCATGGATCCGACCCGGCACTTCGCGAGGAGATCATCGTCTACTCGGCTCACCTCGATCACATCGGGATTACCGAGCCCGTGAACGGAGACCGGATCAACAACGGCGTGATGGACAACGCCACCGGCATCGCGGCTCTCGTCGAGACCGCGCGGGCCTTTGCCTCGCTCCCGGCGCCCCCGCCGCGATCCATCCTCTTTCTCGCCGTCACTGCCGAAGAGAAGGGACTCCTCGGCTCCGATTACTTCGCCAACCACCCCACGGTTCCTGCGGAGAGGATCGTCGCCAACATCAACATGGACATGTTCCTCATGCTGTATCCGCTGAGCGAGGTTCTGGTTCACGGGTACGAGCACTCGACACTCGCCCGGGCCGTGGATGCGGCCGCCGCTCAGATGGGGATTCGAGTCATCCCCGATCCGGCGCCCGAAGAGGCATCGTTCGTTCGAAGCGATCAGTACTCATTCGTGAAGCGAGGCATACCGGGCATCGCGATCAGCGAGGGAACCAACCCGGTCGCAGCCGATCCGCGAGCCGCGTCGAGCGAGTGGCTGCTGACCAGGTATCACACGCCCGCGGACGATCTCGACCAGCCGATCCACTGGGAGGCCGGGCGCGATTTCGCCCGCTTCTCATTCCTGGTCGGCTACGGCGTCGCCACCGCGGTCGAGCGGCCCCGATGGAACGAGGGCGACTTTTTCGGCGTGCGGTACGGAACGGCGAGGTAGCTCAGGCCCGCTCGATCCGCCGTCGTGGGACCAACAGCGCGGACACGATCGTGAAGAGCGTCACGGTGGCGAGGATGGCCACCATTCTCGCCCACGGCGCGCCGAGCTGGATCCGGAGCTCCGCCAGTGCGATGGAGGTCCGGATCCACTCGGCCGCACCGAGGAGGAGCAGGCCCTGCAATGCGTACCGCGCATACCGGGAAGGAATCAGCATGAGCAGAGGGAGGGCGGCCGCGCCGGTCACCAGCAGCATGTTCCCCGTACGGAGGAAATGGGCCGCCAGAAGAAGGGAGCTGAGGATGGCCGGCAGGGCTCGCATTGCAGTCACCATGACCCCATGATCCCCCAGCCGCTCCGAAGGGGACATGACGTGCGTCATGCACCTAGGGACTGGGGGCTAGGGGTTAGGGGCCAGGGGAACCGCAATCGCAACACGTGACAGCACCAGTTACTCGGCGGCGATGGCCGGAGTCGACTCTCGGGGGCGGCGCCCGGAGATCCTGCCGAAGGCGCGCGAGAAGACGCGCGACTTCGCCCAGTCGTCAAAAATGCTGTACATGACCGGCGTCCCGAGCAGGGTCAGGAGCAGAACCATCGTCTGCCCCCCGATGATGACTGAACCGATCGCGCGGTTGGTTCCGGCACCGGCTCCGCTCGAGGCGACCAATGGAATCATTCCCGCCACGAACGCGAGCGTGGTCATGAGGATCGGCCGCAACCGGTCGCGGTTCGCCAGCCGGATCGCCTCGTCCCGCGGGAGGCCGCGCTCCCTCAGCTGGTTGGTATGGTCGACCTGGAGGATCGAATTCTTCTTGACGATTCCGAACAGCACGACGATCCCGAGAGCTGAGAAGATGTTCAGCGACTGATTCAGGATCAGGATCGAGAGCAGGGCGAAGGGAACCGTCAAGGGCAACGAGAGCATGATGGTCACGGGGTGGATCCAGCTCTCGAACTGCGCGGCCAGAATGAGATACATGAACACGCCGGACAGGACGAAAGCGAGCAGGAAGTTCAGCGCTGCTTTCCCCTGCTCGCGCGAGCGGCCGGTGAAGCCGTACGAGTAGGCTGCAGGCATGTTCATTTCCTCGGCTTTTTCCGCCATGGCGTCCATGACTGCCTGCGAAGAGTAGCCCGGAAGCATGTTGGCGAGCACGAGCACCTGGCGCCTGCGGTTGAGACGATTGACGATCGACGGACCGACTCCTTCCTCGATGGAGACGACGTCGCGCAGGGCGACCGGTCGGCCGAGAGTCGAGGGAACTTCCATCTGAAGGATTCCCTGCGCGGTCATGCGATCCGCTTCCAGGGCCCGGACGTGGACCTCGTACTCCTCGCCGCCCTCGTAGTACGAGGTGGCTTTGAGCCCACCCACGAGAACGTTCAGGCTGGCGGCGATGTCCTGCACGCGAACGCCGAGATCGGCCGCCTTGGCGCGATCGATCCTGACCGCGAGCTCCGGCTTGCCGACGTAGAAGTTCGTATCGACGTCCGTGGTGCCCGGCATCTCGCGGACCATCGAAATGAGCTCCTGCGCGTAAACATCCAGCTGTTGCAGGTCGGGCCCTCCGAGCCAGAACATGATCTCGGCGTCAATGCCGCCTCCGAAGGCGTTCACCGGAGCAACCTGAGTGCGCAGGTCGAGCTCCTGGTACTGGGGGAGGATCTCCGTCCTGACGCGCTGCATGACCTCGGATTGGTCGGCATCGCGGCGGCTGGTCGGCACCAGCTTGACGTAGGCCGAGCCGAGGTTCAGCGTCTGGGAGAAATCGTCCCCGATCGTGACGACGGTCGTGTCGACTTCCGGAAACTCGCGGATGCGCGACGAGATCGACTCGAGAATCTGTTTCGTCGCATCAACGCTCGCCCCCTCGGGCGCCCGAACGCTGACCATGAACTGGGACTCATCGTCGACTGGCAGGAAGTTCTTGTCGACCAGGGTGAAGAGCACTGGCGTCGCGAGGAAGATGAGCAACAGCATCGTGGTGACGATCACCCACCGATGCTTCATCGACCAGTCGAGCATCGCCATGTAGGCGGTGTCGATGTGATGGTAGAAGCCCCGCTCGCGCGAGCTTTCATCGTGCTCGACATCGTCGGCCTTGAGCCACCGTGATGCCATCATCGGCGTGAGAGTGAAGCTGACGAGCAGCGAGACCGCGATGGCGAATGCCATCGTCACACCGAACGAGTACATGAAGCGCCCGACGATCCCGCCCATGAACGCAACCGGGAGAAACACGGCGATGAGCGAGAGGCTGGTCGCCATGACCGCGAGCCCGACCTCTTTCGTTCCCGCCACAGCCGCCTCGCGCGGCGTCATCTTGTGCTCTTCCATGTGCCGAAAGATGTTCTCGAGCACGACCACGGCATCGTCAATGACGATCCCGACGGCCAGCGTGAGGGCGAGAAGCGTGATGACGTTGAGCGTGAAGCCCATGTATGCCATTGCGGCGAACGTCGCGACGAGCGAACTGGGAATGGCGATGGCGGCGATCACGGTGGGACGCGATCGTCTGAAGAAGTAAGCCATCATCCCGAGCGCGAACAGCGCCCCTATGGCGATCCAGACCCCGGCTGGGAGAGGCACGTAATTCGACAGCTCCTCGTAGTGGAAGAACCCGAAATAGACGCCGAAGGTCGCGCCAAGCATGGCCAGCAGCTCGATGCCGCGAGGCCCGGAGAGAAACAGCCAGACGATCAGCGACGCGAAGATCGACCCGAGGATCAAATGCTCCTTCACGGCGTCGACGGCGGCGATGATGAAGTCCGACTGATCGCGGACCAGCTGCATCTCCCACCCCGCGGGCAGTTCCGCCCGCAACTCCTCGGCCCTTTCCTTGATTCCTTCGACGACCTTGATCGTGTTCTGTCCCGACTGCTTCCTGACGGTCAGCACGACTGCCGGCTTGCCCGATACGGACGCGAGCGATTCGACCTCGGCAACGCCGTCTTCGATCGCCGCGACCTCGCGCAGCCGGACCGCATATCCGTTGCGCGTGGCGATCGGAATCTCGCCGAACTCCTCCGGCGAGCCGACCCGCCCGTACGTGCGGAGCGTCAGATCGCGCAGACCCTGCTCCACCTTCCCGCCGGGGATCTGGATGTTCTGGCTCTGAAGGGCGCCGACGACTTCGGCAGCCGTGATGCCCAGAGCGTTCATCCGCGCCGGGTCCGTGATGACGTTGATCTGGCGCGGTCGCGCGCCGACGACCGTCACCTGGCCGACTCCGTTGATCACTTCCAGTCGCCGCCGGAGCACCTTGTCGGCGTACTCGGAGATCTCGAGCTCGGTCGCGGGACCCGACAGTGCGATCGCGATGACCGGCTCGGCGTCGGCGTCGATCTTCTGCACGATCGGCGGCTCGGCGTCGGCCGGAAGCTCACCGAGGATCGAGCTGATCTTGTCCCGCACGTCCTGGGCGGCCACGTCGCCGTCCTTTTCGAGGACGAATCCAATCTGCACGACCGAGACGTTCTCGGTCGAGACCGAGTAGAGCTCGTCGATTCCGCTGATCGTGTTGACCGCTTCCTCGATCCGGTCCGTGATTTCGGTCTCGATCTCCTCGGGCGCCGCGCCGGGAAGGACGGTCGTAATCGTCACCCAGGGAAACTCGATGTCCGGGAATCGGTCGACACCCAGCTTCAGATAGGAGAATGCTCCCGTGACCACGAGCGCCAGGATGATGACCGTCGCGAAGACGGGCCTTCGAACACAAATCTCGGCTAGCTTCTGCATGACTTCCTCTCCAGGGTCACCGGCTCGTTTACTGGAGCGCGGCTTCGACGCGGGCGAACAGCCCCGGCCGGAGACGCCCGTCCTCGTTCGCGAACTCCGCCTCGGCGAACATCGTCCTCGTCTGCGGGTCGATCACTCCGCCCACCGTCCGGATCGTTCCCGTGAACGTCTCTCCCGGATAGGGGTCGACCTTCGCCGTCACGTTCTGGCCGGGGCGGATCTGGGCCAGGTACTTCTCCGGCACCATGAAACGGAGCTTGAGCGGCGCGGTCTGAATCACCACGAACGCCACGCCTCCATCACCCAGAAACTCTCCGGCGTCGGTCCTCTTCTCCGCGACCACTCCGGTCAGGGGTGAGCGGATGACCGCGTCCGCCAGACGCTGGTTCGCGATTCGCAGTCCGGTGCTCGCGCCTGAGTGGGCCGCTACGGCTTGGTCGTGAGCGGCCTTCGCGCGATCGAAGACGGCCTGCGGGACCGAGTCTTTCTGCCGCAGTTCCTGTTTCCGCGCGAGCTCGCGCTCGGCCTCGGCGCGCAGGGCAGCCGCCCGCTCGAGCTCGGCCCTCGCCCGCTCCACGTCCAGCCGGAAGTAGTCGCTCTCGAGAGTCAGCAGCGGCTGACCCCTCTGGACCCGCGTCCCTTCATCCACGTGGATCCGCTCGACCCTTCCGGGGATCTTCGGAGCGACGTTCGAGCTCGCCGGCGAGACGAACTCGCCGTTCGCCGTGAGGAATCCATCAGTGACCACGGAGGCCGGCTCTTCGATGATTCCCTCGATGGGGCCCGGCTCTACCCCCCTGGTGAGAGCGCTTACCTCTCTCACGTCTTCCGGCAGCGCGGTCGAGGTCTGGGCCTGGGCGCCGGTCGGCTCTCCGCCGCCACACGCAGCGAGCAGGCCGGCAACGGCCGCAATCATCAGGAAAAGAAAGGTGGATCTCATCGTGACTCCTCCAGGAGCACCGGGCGAATCGCCCCGGCGGTGTACCAGACGTGAAGCTCAGCGAGGTCTCGGTCGAGCGTCGAGGTGACGACGGACCGGCGCGCGGATGCGAGGTTCGCCTCGGCCGCCTGTACGTCGAGTGAAGTCGCCTCCTGCGCGCGATAGAGCTCGAACGTCTGCGCGTACTCGGCCTCGGCGGCCTCGCGTTGATCGGTGGACAGAGCGAGCTGCCGCTCCGCCGTTTCCAGCTGCACCAGCGCTCGACGCACGTCCTCGCGAACGATCTGCTCGGTCTGCTCGTAGAGGATCTGCGCCTGCTTCTCCTGCTGGCGCGCCGTCGCGACTCGTGCGGAAAGCTCACCGCTCGTGAAAATCGGCATCCTCATGTTGACCGTCACAGCCCCGGTCTGATCGGACGGAAAGGCCGAGGCCTGCTGCGTGAAGCTCGCCTGGGCGGTGACGAGCGGGAGATAGGCTCCCTTCTGCTTTTCGACCTCGAGGCGGGCAACTTCGGTGATCAGCCGCGCCCTCTGGATCTCCGGCCGCTGCTCCGTCGCCATGGCGATCAGTTCTTCCTCCGGAGGGAGAGGCGGCAGGTCGAGGGCGGGACGAACCGCATCCACGTCGACGTCGACACCCATCGCCAGACGAAGGAGGCTGGCCGCGGTCTGGCGTGACTGGCGCGCGAACGCAAGCTGACGCTCGGCACCGCGAAGCGAGGTCTCCGCCCTGAGCACGTCCACGCGCGTCACTTCCCCGGCCTCATAAAAATCATTCGACTGCTTGCGGAGTCCGGTCGCGAGCTCCAGATTCTGCTGTTCGACGATCAGAAGCGCGTCCGCGCCCACGACTTCGAGGTAATTCGC
>JBHEPS010000020.1:0-449 GCA_046260175.1 Thermoanaerobaculia bacterium | reverse complement strand
CCAGTCGTTCTCCGGAAGGATCGGAACCTGGGTACCATCGAAGTCGAAAATCACCTCGCGGTCATTTCGCGTGTAACGACCGTCGAGGTAGATCTGCGGAAGAATCGACGATCGCGCCAGTCGCACCCTCCTCTCGGCCGCTTCGACATCCGACCGGGATATCGCCGCACCAGGGTTGTGCGCGAGCGCATTTCTCAATGCCTCCTGCAGAGTCAACTCCCGGGCGGGCTCGATCTCCTGAGCCTGAGCCGGGGAGAGGACTACCGCAAAGACCACCGCTGCCAGAAACCTTCTCAAGCTCGACTCCTTTTCTTTTCCGCCATTCCGCGAGTTGCGATTCCATCCATGATGACGCCGTCCAACCAATCCACGTCCTCGTCGATGGATGGGGGATCCGTCTCGCCGAGCCGGGCGAGCAGCACTCCCATCAAACCGTCCTGAAGAAAGAC
>JBHEPS010000002.1:36743-71736 GCA_046260175.1 Thermoanaerobaculia bacterium | reverse complement strand
GTACTACTTCCGGACGACGGACGTGACCGGAGTCGCCACGCTGCCCGAGGGGACGCAGATGGTCATGCCGGGAGACAACACTTCGCTGGAGATCAATCTGATCGCGCCGATCGCGATGGAGAAGGGTCTTCGCTTCGCAATCCGTGAGGGCGGCCGTACGGTCGGCGCCGGAACGGTCACCGACATCATCGAATAGTCGTTCGAACCCCGCCGGGGGCGTCGCAGTGGCGCTCCCGGCGATTGAGCGGAACCGCAGGAAAAGGCTAAAGAAAATGAACGAGAAAATTCGAATCCGCCTGAAGGCCTACGACTACCGGGTCCTCGATCAGTCGACCTCGGAGATCGTCGATACGGCCAAACGGACTGGAGCGAAGGTGTCGGGACCGATCCCGCTGCCGACGCAAATATCGCGTTACACGGTCCTGCGAAGCCCGCATGTGGACAAGAAATCGCGGGAGCAGTTCGAAATGAGGACGCACAAGCGGCTTCTCGACATTCTGGAGCCGACCACGCAGACGGTCGACGCCCTGATGAAGCTCGAGCTCCCCGCAGGCGTCGACGTCGAGATCAAGGCGTTCGGGAAGTGACCCGGGTGCCCGCGCGAGCGGGCGAGGGTCACCCTGAGGAGCCCGCAGGGCGACGAAGGGTCTCGTACACGAGGCTGTACGTCTCAGGAACAAAACGACACACGAACCGGCAGGCCGGTTCCAAGGTGACTGAAATGATTCGAGGAATGATTGGCAAGAAGGTCGGAATGACCCAGGTGTTCGCCGAGGATGGCGCGATCATCCCGGTGACCGTGATCCAGGCCGGCCCCTGCCTCGTGGTCCAGAAGAAGACCGCGGAGAGCGACGGCTACGACGCGGTCCAGCTCGGACTCGTCGAGAAGGTCTCGAGCCGCCGCCTCACGGCGCCGGTCCGCGGGCACTTCGAGAAGGCGAACGTTCCGCCGAGCCGCACGATCGTCGAGTTCGAGTACGAGGGCGAAGCGAATGTCGGGGACAAGGTCCTGGTCGACATGTTCAAGCCCGGCGACAAGATCGACGTGGTCGGCCGCTCGAAGGGCAAGGGCTTCCAGGGCGTCATGAAGCGCCACGGATTCGCGGGTGGACGGGCCTCGCACGGGTCGATGTTCCATCGCGCTCCGGGCTCGATCGGTCAGTCGGCATTCCCCTCCCGCGTCATGAAGGGAATGCGCATGGGCGGCCGGATGGGCGGGGAGCAGGTCACGGTGAAGAACCTCAGCGTCGCGAGAATCGACACTGAGAACAATTTGATTTACATCCGCGGTGCGGTCCCGGGCGGACGCAACTCGGTGGTGGTTCTTCGGCATTCGAGGAACGGGAAGCAGGGTGAGTAGCCATGCCGACGATCGACGTTAAGGACATGCAGAGCAAGAAGGTCGGCTCGGTCGAGCTGCCGGATGCCGTATTCGGCTACCCGTACAAGGAGCATCTGATTCACGAGGCGGTCCGCAACTACCTGGCCTCGCTTCGCGCGGGAACGCACAAGACCAAGACGCGCTCGGAAGTTTCCGGATCCGGAAGGAAGCCCTTCCGCCAGAAGGGAACCGGCCGCGCGCGCCAGGGCGGCAACCGTCCGCCGATTCATCGCCACGGCGGAACGGTGTTCGGTCCCGTACCGCGCGACCACTCCTACAAGATGAACGTGCGTGAGAAAAAGGCGGCTCTTCGCTCGGCGCTGAGCTTCAAGCTCAAGGACGGAAAGATCGTCGCGATACGCTCGTTCGAGCTCGATGAGCCGAAGACCCGCGGCCTCGTTCAGAGCTTCGGCTCGCTCGGGGTTCAGGGGAAGGCGCTCATCGTCGACTCGCTCGACAACGTGAACCTCTACCTCGCTTCCCGGAACCATCCGGAGATGCGCATGGTCGACCCGCTCCACGTCAACGTCTACGACGTGGTCAACAGCCGCTACATCCTCATTTCGGAAGCGGCGCTGGAGAAGCTCTCGGAGGTGCTGGCGTGACGAGCCATGAAATCATCCGCCGGCCGCTGGTGACCGAGAAGAGCACCGGCATGAAGGAAACCTCGAACATCATCGCGTTCGAAGTGGCCACCGGGGCGAACAAGATCGAAGTCAAGCGTGCGGTGGAAGAACTGTTCAAAGTGAAGGTCGCGGAAGTGCGGCTGATCAACTTTCAGGGCAAGGTGAAGCGGATGGGCCGGTTCGCCGGACGGCGCCGCAGCTGGAAGAAAGCTTATGTGAGGCTGGCCGAGGGCCAGCAGGCTCCGGAGTTCTTCGAAGGAGTCTGATTGCGAGCATGGGCGCGCCTGAAATGCGCGTCCCTGCCAGGCGAGAAACCGAGAGGACATTATGCCTGTCAAGACATACAAACCGACTTCGCCGGGTATCCGGTTCGTGTCGCACGCTTCGTTCGACGCGATCACCACGGACCGCCCCGCCAAGTCGCTCACCCGCGGAAAGATGAAGTCCGGCGGCCGCAACAACCGCGGCCGGGTGACTTCGCGATTCATCGGGGGTGGACACAAGCAGCGCTACCGCCAGATCGACTTCAGGCGCGACAAGCTCGGAGTCCCGGGCAAGGTCGCGACCGTCGAGTACGATCCGAACCGCAGCGCGTGGATCGCCCTGATCAATTACGCCGATGGCGAGAAGCGCTACATCCTCGCCCCGGAAGGGCTCAAGGTCGGCCAGGAGGTCATGGCTGGTCCCGATGCAGACATCATCGTCGGCAACGCCCTGCCGCTGATCAAGATCCCGATCGGAACGACCGTGCACAACATCGAGCTGAAGGAAGGCAAGGGGGGACAGATGGTCCGTTCCGCCGGCGCCGCCGCGCAGTTGATGGCGCGCGAGGGCGAGCTGGCGCTTCTCCGGCTTCCTTCCGGCGAGCTGCGGCGGGTTCACATCCGCTGCTATGCGACGATCGGGCAGGTCGGCAACATCGAGCACGAGAACGTCTCGATCGGCAAGGCCGGACGTTCGCGCCATCTCGGGCGGAAGCCCCATAACCGCGGTGTGACGATGAACCCGGTCGATCACCCGATGGGTGGTGGCGAAGGCAAGACCTCGGGAGGCCGCCATCCGGTGACCCCGTGGGGCAAGCCGACCAAGGGATACAAGACCCGCAAGAACAAGCGGACGCAGAAGTTCATCGTCAAGCGGAGAACGAAGTAACAGGACCCCCGGGTCCCATTTGGAGAGAGATCGATATGGCGCGTTCAGTCAAGAAAGGGCCGTTCGTCGACGACCATCTGACCAAGAAGGTCGAGGAGATGAATCGTCAGCGTGACAAGAAGGTCATCAAGACCTGGTCGCGCCGTTCTACGGTCATCCCGGACATGGTCGGACACACAATCGCGGTGCACAACGGGCGGAAATTCGTTCCCATCTACATCGCCGAGAACATGGTGGGACACAAGCTCGGAGAGTTCGCGGTGACGCGGACGTTCAAGGGGCACAGCGGGAAGAAAGTCGAAAGGGCTGGAAGGCCGAAGTAAGAGACGTGACGGCGCGGCCATTAGAGGCCCGCGTGAACGTGAGGAACCAACATGGAAGCGAGAGCACAGCTTAGGTACATGAAGGCGTCACCGCAGAAGGTGCGTCTGGTTGTCGACCTGGTGCGCGGCAAGAAGGTAGAGGACGCTCTAGAGATCCTCCGCTTCACGAAGAAGTCGTGCGCCAAGGATCTGGAGAAGCTTCTGCGTTCGGCGGTTGCCAACGCGGAGAACGCGGAGGCGAGCGCCGACATCGACGAGCTCGTGGTCTCGAAGATCTGGGTGGACGAGGGTCCGCGGGAGAAGCGAGTCCAGCCGGCACCAATGGGACGGGCGTACCAGATCATCAAGCGCCAGTCGCACGTGACGGTGACGCTCAGCGACGAGGTTGTAGCCGAGGGCCGCAAGGGTCGGGCTCAGGCCGAGGCAAAGACGAAGAAGACGAAGGCCAGCGGCCGCGCGCGGCGCAAATAACGGAGGCGACTTTGGGTCAGAAGGTACATCCCTACGGGTTCAGGCTCGGGTTCAACAAAACGTGGCATTCACGGTGGTTTGCCGGCAAGACGTTCGCCGACATGCTTCACCGCGATCTGAAGCTGCGCGAGGACCTGAAAAAGCGGCTTTCCCACGCGGGCGTCGCGGAGATCGACATCGAGCGTACGGCGAACAAGATGCGCATCAACATCTACACCTCCCGGCCGGGAATCATCATCGGACGGAAGGGCGCCGAGGTCGACAAGCTGCGGGACGAGCTGCAGAAAATGGTCCCTGGTGAGGTCTACATCAACATCCAGGAGATCCAGCGGCCGGAGCTCGACGCGCAGCTGGTCGCCGAGAACATCGCCGGGCAGCTCGAGCGCCGAGTGGCGTTCCGGCGGGCGATGAAGAAGGCGATGGAAAGCACTTTCCGCTTCGGCGGCAAGGGTATCAAGGTCCGGGTGAGCGGTCGACTCAACGGGTCGGAGATCGCCCGGAGCGAGTGGTACCAGGACGGGCGTCTGCCTCTTCACACGCTTAAGGCAGATATCGATTTCGGCCAGGCCGAGGCGAGGACCACTTACGGGGTCATCGGCGTGAAGGTCTGGTTGTACAAGGGTGAGATGGCCAAGCTCAAGAGCCGCCGTCGCATTGCGTAAGCGAGAGCAAGCCGAAACGGAGAGTCGTCATCATGTTGATGCCGAAAAAGGTCAAGTTCAGAAAACAGCAGCGCGGACGCCGTCGTGGCACCGCGACGCGGGGCGCGAAGGTCTCGTTCGGAGATTTCGGGCTGCAGGCGCTGGAGGCCGGTTGGGTCACCGCGCGGCAGATCGAAGCGGCCCGTATCGCGATGACGCGTCACGTCAAGCGAGGCGGCAAGATCTGGATCCGGATTTTCCCGGACAAGCCGATCACGAAGAAACCGCTCGAGACCCGTATGGGTAAGGGCAAGGGAGCTCCGGAAGAGTGGGTGGCCGTGATCAAGCCCGCCCGGATCCTTTATGAGATGGAAGGCGTGACGCGCGAGGTGGCGGAAGAGGCATTCCGGCTCGCCGCGCACAAGCTGCCGATCAAGACGCGGTTCGTCACCCGCGAGGAGCTGGAGGTCATGAAATGACGAAGGCTGCCGACCTGAGAGAAAAGTCAGACAACGATCTGCACAACCGGGAGAAAGAGCTGCGCGAGCAGCTGTTCAAGCTCCGGTTCCAGAGCTCGATGGGCTCGAGTGAGAATCCGCTCAAGATCCGGCAGGTGCGACGCGAGATCGCTCGAGTCCAGACCCTGCTCAACGAGAAGAAGCAAGCGGCGGCCTCCAAGTGAGAACGCCGGAGAAAGAAATCATGGCAAAGCAGAAGAACCAGCAGACGGAAGCCCCGCACAACGGTCAGACCAAGATCGGAACGGTCGTCTCGAACAAGATGGAGAAGACGGTCGTCGTGGCCGTCGAGAACCTGGTCATTCATCCGATGTACCAGAAGTACATCCGTCGGACGAACCGGTTCATGGCCCATTGCGAAGTGAGCGACGTGAACATCGGCGATCGGGTGCTGATTGAAGAGACCCGGCCGCTTTCGCGCCGCAAGCGCTGGAACGTCCGGGAAATCCTGCAGAGGGCCGTGTAGTCCGCAGGATGGCTTGCGGCCAGCCGATTTTGAAGGCGGAGCCGGTTAGCCGGAAGCGAGAAGGAGATCAGTCATGATCCAGATGCGAACAGTGCTGAACGTGGCCGACAACACCGGCGCGAAGAAGATCTCGGCGATCAAGATGCTGGGCGGTTCGACCGCCGGGCAGTATGCCGGTATCGGCGACGTGATCACCGCGTCGGTCAAGGAAGCCTCCCCCGATGGCACGGTCAAGAAGGGGGCGGTGGTCAAGGCGGTCATCGTTCGGACGGTGAAGGAAACACGTCGCAAGGACGGCTCCTACATCAAGTTCGACGACAACGCCGCGGTTCTGATCAAAGACGACAACGAGCCGGTCGGCACCCGAGTGTTCGGCCCGGTTGCCAGAGAGCTCCGCGAGCGGAAGTTCATGAAGATCATCTCGCTCGCACCGGAAGTGCTCTGAGGAGACGGCAATGCTGGGAAACAACAAGAAGAACAACGAACAGTCGGCCACTCGCCGGCACGGGATCCGGAAGAACGACGAGGTCGTCGTGCTCTCGGGTGGTGATCGGGGCAAGCGCGGCAAGGTCCTGCGCGTGATCCCCTCCAAGGGAATGGCCATCGTCGAGCGGATCAACTTCCGCAAGAAGGCGACCCGGCCGAACCCGCAGAAGAATCAGAAGGGCGGGATTCTCGAGCGCGAGGCTCCGGTGCCTTTGTCGAACCTGATGGTGGTCTGCCCGACCTGCGGGGAGCCGGCGCGAACGCGCCGTCATCGCAGTGAGGGCGAAGTGAGCCGTGCCTGCGCCAAATGTGACGCGGAGATCCGGTAACGAGTAGCGAACCCTGGGAGCGGTCCTATTTGCGGATCGCGGTGAGGAAAGCATGGCTGCAAGACTGAAAGAACAGTACAAGAGCGAAGTCGCGAAGAAACTGCGCGAGGAATTCGGCCTGGATAACCCAATGGCCATTCCGAAGATCGAGAAGATCGTCCTGAACATGGGGCTAGGCGAGGCCGTCTCGAACGCCAAGATCCTGGACACGGCCGTCGAGGAGATGGCCATCATCGCCGGCCAGAAGCCGGTGATCACGAAGGCGAAGAAGTCGATCGCGGCCTTCAAGCTCCGCGAGGGCGTTCCCATCGGCGTGATGGTCACCCTGCGCGCGGACAGGATGTACGAGTTCCTCGACCGGCTCATCAACATCGCACTCCCGCGAGTGCGCGACTTCCGGGGTGTTCCGACCCGCTCGTTCGACGGGCGCGGCAACTACACCATCGGAGTCCGGGATCACCTGATTTTCCCCGAGATCGACTACTCGAAGGTCGACAAGTCGAAGGGCATGAACATCACGATCGTCACGACGGCGCGGACCGACGAGCATGCGCGGGCGCTGCTTCGAGAGCTCGGCATGCCGTTCGTCAAGTAGGCATCGTGGGAATCGGAAGCGAAGGAATGAAACGTCACGGTAGAAACGGAATGGCGAAGCGGCACAGTGTCCTTCGCGCAGAGGGAAGAAGAAATGGCTAAGACTTCGATGATCGTCAAGGCTCAGCGGCAGCCCAAGTTTTCGTCGCGGAAAGTGAACCGCTGCAGAGTGTGTGGACGCCCCAGGGGGTATCTGCGGAAGTTTCAGCTCTGCCGTATCTGCTTCCGGAAACTTTCGCTCGAGGGTTACATCCCGGGCGTGACCAAGGCTAGCTGGTGAGCCCCGGACCCCGGGGGATCGAAGGAGAGACACGATGTCGATGACCGATCCAATTGCAGACATGCTGACCAGAATCCGAAACGGGATCCAGGCGCGGCACGAAAGAGTGGAGATCCCCGCTTCGAAACTGAAGGTGGAGATCGCGAAGATCCTCAAGGACGAGGGCTTCATCACGAACTACAAGCTCGTGGAGGGGCAGCTTCAGAACGTCCTCCGCGTCTACCTGAAATACGCCGACGACGGCGAGCCGGTCATTCACGGCATCGAGCGCACTTCGCGCCCGGGACGGCGGGTCTATCGCGGGAAAAGCGAAATTCCCCGCGTGCTCGGCGGGCTCGGACTGTCGATCGTTTCCACCTCGCGTGGTCTCATGTCGGACGCCGATGCGGCGCGCACCGGCGTGGGCGGCGAGGTCCTCTGCCAGATCTGGTAAGGAGAAGCTCATGTCTCGCGTAGGAAAGAAAGTGATTCCCCTGCCGAAAGGCGTGGAAGTCTCCCAGAAGGGGAACGAGATCGTCGTGAAGGGGCCGAAGGGCTCGCTCTCGACTCCCCTCGTGCCGGGGATCTCGATGAAGATCGACGATGGCAACATCATGTTCGAGCGGGCGGACGAGGCGAAGCAGACTCGCGCGTTCCACGGCCTGATGCGCGCCCTGGTGGCCAATAACGTCACCGGTGTGAGCGAGGGGTTCCGGAAGGAGCTCGACATCGTCGGCGTCGGATACCGAGCCGAGGTCAAGCCGAAGGAAGTCGTGTTCCAGCTCGGCTACTCGCATCCGATTCACTTCCGGATTCCGGAAGGGATTGAGATCACGGTCGACAAGGGCGGACATGTGGTGGTCACCGGAATCGACCGGCAGCAGGTCGGACAGATCGCCGCCGAGATCCGCAGTCTCCGGCTTCCCGACCCCTACAAAGGGAAGGGCGTCAAGTACACGGGTGAGGTCATCCGCCGCAAGGCCGGAAAGGCCGCAGGCAAGTAAGCAACGGACCACAGCACGTCGGGTACATGCCTCGGCGGGAAGGAGTGGTGGAGAATCATGGATCGGGCAAAACAAAGAAGGACATCACGCAAGCGCATTCAGGTGCGGGTGCGGCGGAAAATCCGCGGGACGGCCGAGAGGCCGCGCCTGGCGGTGTTCAAGAGCGCGCAGCACATCTATGCGCAGATCATCGACGACGTGGCGGGGCGCACGCTGGCAGCCGCTTCAACCGTGGACAAGGATCTCCGCGGGTCGAAGGCCGGGGCGAATGCCGCCGCGGCCAAGGCGGTCGGCGAGCTGATCGCCGAGCGCAGCAAAGGAGCGGGCGTGACCCGCGTGGTCTTCGACCGCGCCGGTTATCGCTATCACGGCAACATCAAGGCGCTGGCAGACGCCGCGCGCGAAAAAGGACTGCAGTTTTAAGCAGTTGCCGCGCCGCCCATCGATGATGGGGGCGGGGCTCCGAAACGGAGGTCATGGTGCAGCGTCAGAGACAGGGAGCTCCCCGCGGAGCGGATCGTCGTGATGACAGGTCCGATAGCGGTTTGATCGACAAGGTGGTTTACATCAACCGCGTGACGAAGGTCGTCAAGGGCGGAAAGAACTTCAGCTTCAGCGCGCTGGTCGTGGTCGGCGACGGCAAGGGTCGGGTCGGATATGGCTCGGGCAAGGCCAAGGAAGTGCCGTCTGCAATCCGCAAGGGCATCGAGATCGCGAAGAAGAACATGATTCCGATCGCGATGGACGGCACCACGATCCCGCATCAGGCCCTCGGCCATTTCGGGGCGGGCAGGGTGCTGCTCAAGCCCGCGTCTGCAGGCACGGGCGTGATCGCCGGTGGCCCGGTGCGCGCGATTCTCGAGTCGGCGGGGATTCAGGACATCCTGACCAAGTCGCTCGGAACCGCCAATCCGCACAACGTGGTCAAGGCCACGTTCAACGCGCTCACGAGCCTTCGCAATGCGAAAGAATACGCTCGCCTTCGCGGCCTCGACTCCGAGGAGCAGCCGGCCGCTGAAGTTCCGCCGACGGAAGGGGCCGAATAATGGCCACCAAGCGCTCAGCCGAGAATAAGACGGTGCGCATCCGCCAGATCCGGAGCGGCATCGGCTGCCCGGTCGAGATGCGCGAGACGCTGCGCGGGCTCGGCCTGCGCAGGATGCATCAGGTGGTCGAGCGGCAGGACACGCCCGCGGTCCGCGGGATGATCCGTAAGATCACCCATCTGGTCGAAGTGGTCGACTGACCGAAAGGCTCCGCCCCCGGGCGGAGCGCGATGAACGAGACGGGGTCAAAGTCATGGAATTGAGCAATCTGAAACCGAAAAAAGGCTCGCGCCACGCGAAGAAGCGCATCGGGCGCGGGCCGGGCTCGGGACACGGGAAGACGGCCGGACGCGGTGAGAACGGGCAGAAGTCCCGCACCGGGTACTCACGCAAGCTCGGATTCGAGGGCGGGCAGATGCCTCTGCAGCGCCGTCTTCCGAAGCGAGGGTTCACGAACATCTTCAAGGTCACCTATGCGGTGGTGAACCTGAGCGATCTTGATAAGTTCGAATCGGGCGCCACGGTCGACCGCGATGCCCTCCGGAAGGCCGGCATGGTCGGCGGCGGCCGGAGAAAGATCAAGGTCCTGGGCAACGGCGAGATCTCCAAGAAGCTCACCGTTCATGCCGACAGGTTCTCCGAGAGCGCCCGTCAGAAAATCGAGGCGGCCGGCGGGAGCTGCCAGGTGAACCAGTGAAACTCGTAGAAGCGGTTCGGAACATCTTCGCCATCCCGGATCTGCGCAAGCGCGTGCTGTTCACGCTTGCGCTGCTCGCGGTGTACAGGCTCGGGTCGTACGTTCCGACACCGGGCGTCGATCCGATCGCCCTGCAGGAATTCTTCACGGCGATGAGCGGCGGCGTCGTCGGTTTCCTGAACCTGTTCTCCGGTGGAGCCCTCGAGCGGCTCTCGATCTTCGCCCTCGGCATCATGCCTTACATCTCGGCGTCGATCATCCTGCAGCTGCTCACGGTCGTCTGGCCTTACCTCGAGCGGCTGTCGAAGGAAGGCGAGCTGGGGCGTCGCAAGATCAACCAGTACACCCGGTACGGAACGATTCTTCTCTCGATCGTCCAGTCGATGGGCGTCGCGTTCTGGCTCAGGAGCCAGGCCGCTCCCGGAGGCGCGCCGCTCGTTCCGGCCAGCGTTCAGGATTCGCTCTGGGGCATTGGCTTTCCGCTGATGACCGTCATCACGCTGACCACAGGAACGACCTTCATCATGTGGCTCGGTGAGCAGATCTCCGAGCGGGGCATCGGCAACGGCATCTCGCTGATCATTTTCGCCGGTATCGTGGTCAACCTCCCGGGCGCTTCCTGGGGCCTGGTTCAGGACGTGCGCACCGGTGAGCGCAACCTCTTCGCGATCCTGCTGCTCGTGGTCTTCATGATCGCGGTCGTGGCCTTCGTGGTCTTCATGGAGCGCGCGCAACGGCGGATTCCGGTTCAATACGCCAAGAGGGTCGTCGGCCGCAAGGTCTATGGCGGATCGAACACCTACCTGCCGCTCCGCGTCAACACCGCGGGCGTCATTCCGGTCATCTTCGCCTCGTCGATCCTGGTCCTCCCGCAGACTCTCGCGCAGATGATCCAGGCGCCGTGGACCGAGGCGATCGCCCGGCAAATCTCCTGGGGAGAGCCGATCTACTATCTCTTCTCGGTCGCCGGCATCATCTTCTTCGCCTTTTTCTACACCTCGATCGTTTTCAATCCGGTCGATACGGCAGACAACATGCGGAAGTACGGCGGCTTCATCCCGGGCATCAGACCCGGGCGGAAGACCTCCGAGTACATTGATCGGGTGCTGACTCGGATCACCACGGTCGGCTCGCTCTACCTGGCGGCCGTGTCGGTCCTGCCGGAGTTCCTGATCACTGGCGTTCACGTGGCGCAGCTTCCGTTTGGCGTCGGAGCGGCGCTCGATGCATGGCTGCCGATCTGGTTCACCGAGGGGCTGGGTTTCCAGTTCTACTTTGGCGGAACTTCACTTCTGATCGTCGTCGGCGTAGCGATGGACACGGTTCAGCAGATCGAGTCGCAGCTCGTCATGCGCCACTATGACGGATTCATGAAGCGCGGCCGCGTGCGCGGCCGGCGGGGCTGAGGCGGGAGAGTCGCGTTGCAGATCATTCTTCTCGGAGCTCCCGGAAGCGGGAAAGGAACGCAGGCCAAGGTACTGGCCGAGCGTGGGGGGATCCCGCATATCTCGACCGGCGACATCCTGAGGGAGGCGGTCAGAAACGGCAGCGAGCTTGGCCGTCAGGCGGAGCCGATCATGAAGAGCGGCGGGCTCGTCCCGGACGATCTGATGGTCGGAATCATCGGCGAGAGGCTGGCGGCCGAGGACGCTCGAAAGGGATTTCTCCTGGACGGCTTTCCGCGGACGGTCGTGCAGGCCGAGAAGCTGGACGGCCTGCTGGCGGGGGGGAATGGATCCGGAGACCCCCGGGTTATTCACCTTCTGGTTCCCGATGAGGTAATCGTGCAGCGCATTTCGGCGCGCCGATCGTGCCCCGTTTGCGGATCCGTGTATCACCTGGAGCACGCTCCCCCGAAGCTGGCCGACGTCTGCGACCAGTGCGGAGGAGCGCTCGTGGCGCGTGCGGACGACACCGAAGAGGCCGTCCGAAAACGTCTCGAGGCCTTCCATCGGCAGACGATGCCCGTTGTGGATTACTACCGCGCGAAGGGTTGGCTTCGCTCAGTCGACGGTCTTGGGGCCGTCGATGAGGTCTTTGAAAGAATCAGCAGGTCCCTGGAAGCATGAGGGGTCCGGTCCTCAAGACACGTGAGGAGATCGAGACGATGGATCGCGCGAACCGCGTGGTCCTGGAGATCCTCGAGATCCTGCGCGGGATGATCCGGCCCGGCGTGACGACGGGGCAGCTCAATGCGGTTGCCGAAGAGGAGTTGGCCCGGAGGGGCGCGAAGAGCCCGTTCAAGGGCTATGCGCCGATGGGTTTGCCTCCGTACCCGGGTGTCGTATGCGCGTCGGTGAACGACGTCATCGTCCACGGAATCCCGAGTCGGGAGCGGCTTCGCGAGGGGGACATCGTCGGGCTCGACTTCGGGTCGATTCTCGACGGGTTCGTCGGCGACAGCGCGATCACGGTCGGGGTTGGTGAGGTTTCGGAAGAGGCCGCCAATCTGATGGAAGCGACGCGGGAATGCCTGGCGGCGGCGATTGAACAGATGCGTCCCGGCAAGCGGCTGGGCGACATCGGCGCCGCAGTGCAGGAGCACGCGGAGAGCCGGGGTTTTCACGTGATCCGGTCGTTTGTGGGTCACGGGATCGGGCGCCGGATGCACGAGGATCCGCAGGTGCAGAACTACGGGCGTCGCGGTCGCGGTCTGGAGCTGAAGGAAGGAATGGTCCTGGCGGTCGAGCCGATGGTTTGTGTGATCGGGGAGAAGCTGGCGGCGCGACTCGAGAAGAGCTCACGCGACGGGATGGTTCAGGATGTCCGGACGGATCCGGACGGCTGGACGGCCCGGACGCTCGACGGAACGCTGGCGGCGCATTTCGAGAACTCGATTGCGATTACGGCGGATGGGCCGCGGGTGCTTGGCAGATAGGCCGCGGGAATCGATTCACGGAGAGATATGTCGAAGGAAGATGCGATCGAGGTTATGGCGACGGTCCTCGAGACCCTACCGAACGCGATGTTCCAGGTAGAGCTCGAAAACAAGCACAAGGTGCTGGCGCACATTTCGGGGAAGATGCGGAAGCACTTCATCCGGATTCTGCCGGGGGACCGGGTACTGGTGGAGCTCTCGCCGTACGATTTGACGCGCGGACGAATCATCTACCGCTACAAGTGAGCGGGCAACGGTAAGCGGACCGAGCTCTCGCGCACCCGTCAGGTGTGGGAGGGGGCTCGGAGTTTTTGGACTCGAGGGGTTAACGGTCATGAAAGTACGGTCATCGGTCAGGCGAATCTGCCCGAAATGCAAAGTGGTCCGGCGCGAAGGCGTGATTCGGATCATCTGTGAAATTCCGAAGCACAAGCAGCGACAGGGTTGATCGAAGAGAATTCATTGAAGGAACCCGCTGCTGAGAGTCATGGTGATTTTCAGTGGCGATCTGATGTCGATCGGACCAGCAGGCCGATCGAGGCGCTAAGCCGGAGGGTTGAGTGGCACGCATCGCAGGAGTAGATCTTCCGCTGAACAAGCGGGTTGAGATCGGGCTGACCTACATTTTCGGAATCGGACGGGCGAGAGCGACCCGGATCGTCGGGGAGGCGAAAGTCTCGCCCGATGCGCGCGTGAAGGACCTCAGCGAGGAGGACGTTCACCGTATCCGCCAGATCATCCAGGAAGAAGGCAAAGTCGAGGGTGATCTGCGGAAGGACACGGGTCTGGACATCAAGCGGCTGATGGAAATCAACTGCTACCGAGGGTTGAGGCATCGGCGGAATCTGCCGGTCCGTGGCCAGAGGACTCACACTAACGCCCGCACCCGGAAGGGGCCGCGGAAGGCATCGATCGCCGGCAAGAAGAAGCCGGGGAAGAAGTAAGGGAAGGGACTGAGCGATGGCTAAACCGAAGGCCGGATCCAAGCGCGTTGGCAAGAAGCGCGAGAAAAAGAACATTCCTCACGGCGTCGCGTCGATCGCGGCGACGTTCAACAACACGATCGTGTCGATCTCTGACCCCGTGGGCAACGTGCTCTCGTGGTCGAGCGCAGGGCGGATCGGATTCAAAGGTTCCCGGAAGGGAACGCCGTTTGCCGCGCAGGTGGCCGCCCAGAATGCGGCGCAGATCGCTTCCGAGAACGGAATCCGTTCTGTGGATGTGAAGGTCAAGGGGCCGGGAGCCGGCCGGGAGTCGGCGATTCGTGCGCTGGCAGCCAGCGGAATCGACATCAAGTCCATCAAGGACGTCACCCCGATCCCGCACAACGGATGCCGGCCGCCGAAGCGGCGCCGGGTCTGATCGAGTCAAGCAGTTAGAAACCCGGATCGCGCCCACGGGGGCCGCGATCTCTGTCAGTTCATCGTCTGGACGAGGACGACCAGCAGGCGTTCTCGAGTGCACAAGGAGGATTTGTGGCACGTTACTCGGATCCCGTCTGCCGGCTTTGCCGGCGGGAGGGAATGAAGCTCTTTCTCAAGGGCGACCGTTGCTTCAAGGACAAGTGCGCCATCGAGCGCCGCAACTACGCCCCGGGCCAGCACGGCCGCCGGCGCTCGAAGGTGCTCGGCTACGGCCTGCAGCTTCGTGAAAAGCAGAAGGTCAAGCGGATCTACGGCATTCTGGAAAAGCAGTTCCGGCTCTACTTCAAGGAGGCGGCGCGCCGCGGCGGCATCACCGGCGAGAACCTTCTCCGCCAGCTCGAGCTGCGGCTCGACAACGTGGTTTACTCCCTCGGTTTTTCTTCCTCCCGGGCCCAGGCCCGGCAGCTCGTCCGTCACGGCCACGTCGAGGTGAACGGAAGGAAGCTCAATATCCCGTCCTATCAGGTTCGCAAGGGTGACTCAATTCAGGTTCGCGAGAAGAGCCGCAAGAACGACCAGGTCCGTCAGGCGGTCGAGACCGCGGCGGGTCGCGGGGTTCCGGCGTGGCTTCAGCTCAATGCGGAGCAATTCCAGGGCAGCGTCATCGACCTGCCGAAGCGCGAAGACATCCGCTTGCCGATTCAGGAAAACCTGATCGTCGAACTCTATTCGAAGTAACCCGCTGGCGAGGAGGCCGTTACACACTATGTGGTCTGACTTTCAAAAACCGAAAAAGCTCGAGTACGACGCCGAGACTCTCACGCAGACCTACGGCCGGTTCGTTGCCCAGCCTTTCGAACGCGGGTGGGGCACGACGATCGGCAATGCCCTTCGTCGCGTTCTGCTCTCCTCGATCGAGGGAGCGGCCGTCACCGCGGTGCGTGTCGAAGGCGTTCTCCATGAGTTCTCCTCACTCCAGGGAGTCGTGGAGGACATGACGGACATCGTCCTCAATCTCAAGCAGATCTCCTTCCGCCTTCATGGCGGCGGACCCAAGACTCTCTTCCTCGAGAAGAAGGGCCCCGGCCCGGTTACCGCCGCGGACATCGACGAGGATCCGGACGTCGAGATTCTCGATCCGTCCGCGCATATCTGCACCCTCTCCAAAGAGGGAAACCTCAAAATGGAGCTTCGCCTCCGTCAGGGTCGCGGCTATGTCGTCGCCGACAAGAACGCCGATCCGGACCTTCCGCTCGGGTACATTCCCGTCGACTCGATCCACTCGCCCGTACGGCGTGTCAACTATCGGATCGAGGGGGCGCGCGTCGGCCAGATGACCGACTATGACCGCCTCGTCCTCGAGGTCTGGACCAACGGGGCAGCGACCCCGCAGGAAGCGCTCGGCAGCGCCTCGCAGCTCATCGGCGAGCATCTGTCGATCTTCAGCGCCTTCCAGACCGTCGCGCACGAAGAAGAGGTTCGCGAACAGCAGGAAACCGACCCGCGGGTCGCCGAGCTGCTCTCGAAGCCGATCGAGGAGCTCGACCTTTCGGTCCGCTCCGCGAACTGCCTCAAGAACGCCAACATTCGAACGCTGGGGGATCTGGTTCAGCGCACCGAGCGCGAGATGCTCGCGACCAAGAACTTCGGCCGCAAGTCGCTCGACGAGATCAAGGACGTACTCACCAGCTACGGCCTGTCGTTCGGCATGGGAAGCAGGGCCGGCGAGAAGCGGGCCGAAGCAGCTCACGCAGGCGAGTGATTCTTTTCGCGGGCGCGTTCGCCATCCGGCAACGCGCTCGCGGCATTTTCGTCCGCAGGTTCACGGCAGAAGCATTCAGCACTGAGAAAGGCTCACCATGAGACACGGCATGTCCTACCGCAAGCTCGGCAGAACTTCGGGCCATCGAGCCGCGATGTTCCGGAATCAGCTCGCCTCGATCATCGAGAACGAGCGAATCGTGACCACGCTGCCGAAAGCCAAGGAGCTGCGGCCCCTCATCGAGAAACTCGTCACCCTGAGCCGGGAAGACTCGGTTCACAATCGCCGTCAGGCCGCTCGCCAGGTCCTGGACGACGCCATGGTCCAGAAGCTGTTCACGACCATCGCTCCCCGCTTCACAGACCGCCCGGGCGGCTACACCCGGATCGTGAAGCTCGGACCCCGTCGGGGCGACGGAACCGAGATGGCGATCCTCGAGTTCATCGACTACGAGCTCGGCAAGGCGCCGGCCTCCTCGACCCCGGCCAAGGGGGAAGCCAAGGCGGCTCGCAAAGCCAAGAAGGCCGAAGAGGGCGCCGAGGGCGAAGAGGAAACCGCGGAGAAGAAGCCGAAGAAGACGGCCGCGAAGAAGTCCGCGCCCGCCGCTAAGGGTGGCGGTGCCAGGAAGTCCGCCGCCGCGAAGAAGCCGGCCACCTCGAAGAAGGCTGCGCCCAAGAAGGGTGCGACCCGGGGCGCGAAAAAAGGCTCCTGAGTCATTTCCAGTTCTGTTTCCAAGGCCCGCCGCTCGGCGGGCCTTTTTTTACCCATCCAGAGGCGGGATATCTCACCGGACACGGGTGGCCATGATCACCTCCCGCAACGGGGCCTCGTGGGATATTCGAGCTGGTGGGGCCCCCGAGTAACGGCGCCCCGCGTGAGGCCCGGAAATGACGTTCCAGCGCGAGTCCCTACTTCCCATTCGTGAGATCGCAGCAAAGCTGGGCATTGCGGAAGAGCTCCTCCATCCGTACGGCCGGCACAGTGCCAAGATCGATCTGGAGTTGTTCGAAGACCTGGCGGATCAGCCCAGCGGGAAGATGATTCTCGTGACGGCGATGACGCCGACGAGCACCGGGGAAGGGAAGACGGTCACCTCGATCGGGCTCGCGCAGGCGCTTGAGCGCCTGGGACACAGCTCCGTCGCGACCCTCCGGGAGCCTTCCCTCGGCCCGGTCTTCGGCGTCAAGGGTGGAGCCACCGGCGCGGGGCGCTCGCAGCTCGAGCCCTCCCAGCAGATCAACCTTCACTTCAACGGAGACATCCACGCCATCACGGCCGCGCACAAC
This sequence comes from Thermoanaerobaculia bacterium, assembly GCA_046260175.1. Classification (GTDB taxonomy): domain Bacteria; phylum Acidobacteriota; class Thermoanaerobaculia; order Gp7-AA8; family Gp7-AA8; genus JBHEPS01. The sequence goes on along the minus strand of JBHEPS010000002.1, from coordinate 54,453 downwards.
CTTCTTGCAGCGATGGTGGACGCGCATCTCTTCCATGGCAATGAGCTGGAGATCGCGCCCGAGTCGATCCTCTGGCCTCGTGCGATGGACATGAACGAGCGTGCGCTGCGCCAGATCGTGATCGGGCTCGGAGGGCGTTTGAACGGCGTGCCGCGCGAAAGCGGATTCGTCATCACCGCGGCGTCCGAGATCATGGCGATTCTGGCCCTTGCGAGCTCGCGGGAGGATCTCCGGCGGCGTCTCTCGGAAATCGTAGTTGGGTTCACGCGCTCGGGCCAGCCGGTGAAGGCGGAGGACCTCCGGGCCGTGGGGGCGATGATGGTGCTCCTGCACGAGGCAGTGATGCCGAACCTGGTGCAGACGACGGAGGGGACGCCTGCCCTGGTCCATGCCGGACCGTTCGCGAACATCGCGCACGGCACGTCGAGCGTTCTGTCGCAGCAGATGGCGCTGAGGCTGGCGGATTTCGTCGTCAATGAAACGGGTTTTGCCTCGGATCTGGGTGCCGAGAAATACTTCGACATCGTCTCCCCCTCGTGCGGGATCAAGCCTTCGGTTGCCGTCCTCGTGGCGACGGTGAAAGCTCTGAGGGCGCACGGGTCCGACGGCGGGGCCGTGCCGATCGAGAGCACCGAGGCGCTGATGGCGGGCTTCCACAACCTCGCGCGCCACATCGACAACGTACGGAAATTCGGCGTTCCCGTCGTGGTTTCCGTGAACCGCTTCACGACCGACAGCGAATCCGACATCCAGACGGTCGTCGACTTCTGTCAGTCGAGCGGAGTCGAGGTCGCCGCGACCGAGTTCTTCGCGGAAGGGGGAGCCGGCGGCCTCGATCTGGGCGAGAAGGTCGTCCAGGCCGCGCGGAGCTGCGATCTTTCCAAGGTCGGCCCCATTTACGCGCGGGACTGGCCCTACGAGACGAAGCTGCGGACCCTGGCGCGGGAAATCTATGGAGCGAAAGATGTGGTCATCGAGGCTTCAGCGCGGAAGAAACTGAAGGAGTACTCCTCGCTCGGTTACACCAACCTGCCGGTCTGTGTCGCCAAGACGCAATCCTCGCTCTCCGATGACCCGAAGCTTCTGGGAGCGCCCTCTGACTGGACGCTTCGCATCAGCGATGCCCGGCTGGCCGCGGGCGCCGGATTCATCGTCATGACGGCCGGCAACATGATGCTCATGCCGGGGCTGCCCAGACGGCCACAGGCGGTCGAAATGGACCTGGTCGATGAAACCGCGGAGATCGTCGGAATGCGCTAGGGAACCGCAGCACAAGGCGCCGGCGGTCACTTCACGAGCTTCGAGATGGCGCGGAACTCGTTCGTACCTGCTTCGACGGTCATTTCGAAAAGCACCATCTCCGTGCTCGTCAGCTTCGCTCCCTCGGCTTCGAGCCGCCTGAGTGCGATCTCCCGGTTCTGCGCCGTTCGCGACGATACCGCATCCGCCACGACGAATACCTCGTAGCCCGCGTCGAGCAGATCGATCGCCGTTTGCCAGATGCAGACGTGCGTTTCGATCCCGGCGAGCACGATCTGCTTCCGGCCGGCACTGATGAGCTGCTCCGCGAACTCGTCGCACGCCTGGCCGGAGAAACAAATCTTCTGGACGGGCTTCACGGCGTAGGTCTCCTCCAGAGTCGTCTTCAGCTCGGCCACGGTCTCGCCGAGCCCCTTTGGATACTGCTCGGTCATCGCCAGAGGCACGCCGAGAATGTGGCAACCGCGGATCAGCCGTTCCACATTGCGCCGAACGGCATCGAATCCTTCGATCACACCAGCGAACTTTTCCTGAACGTCGATCACGGCCAGAAGAGCTTTGCTTCTGTCGATTCTTCTCATGAATGATCCTCCTCGGGCTCCCCGGGAGCGGGTGAGCGATCGGGCGACAGGACCGGGAACCGCGGTCTGCCTCCTTCGAGAACTGCAGTGACATCCTCAGCGACGGTTCTGGCCATTTCGGTTCTGGCTTCGAAGGTGGCGCTGCCGAGGTGGGGAAGCAGGATGACGTTGTCGAGACTGAGCAGTCGGGGTTCCACTTCCGGCTCCTCCTCGTAGACGTCGAGAGCAGCGCCCCGAATCGTCCGGTTCTCGAGAGCCTCCGCGAGCGCTCCTTCGTCGATCACGGGACCTCTCGAGGTATTGACGATGCACGCGTCGCGCTTCATAAGCTCGAAAGCACGCCGGTCGATCAGATGGTGGGTTTCGGGTGTGAGGGGGGTGTGAATCGAGACGAAGTCACTCGTCCGGAGCAGGCTTTCGAGCTCCAGGCGCTCGGCCGGGAAATCGAGCTCGCGGGAGGAGCGTGAGTGATAGGCGATCTCCATGCCGAAAGCCAGCGCGCGCCGGGCGACGGCTGAACCGATGCGTCCCATACCGACGATCCCAAGGCGCTTCCCCTGGAGCGAGCCGCCCAGAAGGAGGAGCGGATCCCAATAGCGAAATGCACCGTCGCGCACGACCCGGTCCCCTTCGATGAGCCGGCGGTTGATCGCGAGCAGCAGGGCGAGCGTCAGGTCGGCGGTGGCATCGGTGAGGACGCCGGGAGTGTGGGTGACCTCGATTCCGAGCTCACGGGCCGCTTCGAGGTCGATGTTGTTGACGCCGACCGCGTAGTTTCCGATCACGCGGAGGTTCGGATTGGAGGAGAGCACACGCCGCGTGAGCGGATCGGTCAGAAGCGTGATCGCGCCATCCGCTTCCGCGAGGAGGGTGATCAGCTCTTCCTCGGAACGCGCGGGCTCGGTCGGATGCGAGGTGACCTCGTACCGGCGGCTGAGAATCCGAGTCGCCTCCTCGGGGAGAGTGGCGGTGATCACGACTGACTGCTTCATCGTTGGGCGAAAGTCTATGGAAAGGAGGGGGTAAGAGCGACCTCAGCACGCCGCGCCGCGATCATCGAGGGCTCTCGCGTGCCTCGGTTCGGCCGATGATACTGCCGAGGTCGGTGATGGCGTCGTTGATCCGACGGCGGGTCTCCTCGTGGGGACATGCGTCTGCCGCCTCCGCAAGCCTCGTGTACGAGCGGTAGATCGTGTCGAAAAACAGCTTCTTCTCGTTCTGGAGATTCGCTACCTGCTGCTCCAGATCCTCCGCATGTGTCATCGTTGCCCTCCGGGCGGTTGCCGGTTGCAAAAAGGGGCCCATCGACCAGCTCGCTCCCTCAGTTGAGACTCGGCTACGGAGCCGCGACCAGCCTGAGAAGGTGGTCCTCGAAAAGCCCCTCCGAACGCTCGATGATCCGACCGATTTCTTCGCCGCCGCGGTAGTAGATGAAGGTCGGGACGAGCTCGATCGACTTTCCTTCGACCAGGGCAGCGGGCTCTTTTTTCGAGCGGTCGATCGCGATCCAGTCGACGGGGATCGAGGTCCCATAGTCCTGCTCGGCCAGCTGGAGGATCTTGAGAAAACGTGGAACCTCACGCTGGCTGTCGGAGCACCAGGTTCCCAGGTAGACGGCGATCCGGTCGCCTTCCTGAACCGATGCGGCGATCACTTCGACGACGGCGGGGTCCGGCTCGTACTCCATCATCCGTTCCCGATACTCCGGAAGGACGAGAAGGCGCTCAGGAGACGTCGGACCGACTTCGACCGGCAGCGGTGGCTGCTCGATTGCCGCGAGCCGCTCGTCGATCTCGTCGATCCTTCCTTCATCGATGACGACGGCTGTCACGATGTCGCCACGCTCGAGCTGATCGACGACACCGCTCATGCCACCGGCCACGCGGCCGAAGATCGTGTAGCCCCCGTCGAGATGGGGCTGAGGGGAGTGTGTGATGAAGAGCTGAGAGCCGCCCGTGTCGGGGCCGGAGAGGGCCATGCCCACCGCGCCGCGGGTGTATTTCTGAAGGTTGATCTCGTCCCGGATCGCGTAGCCTGGCCCGCCGGACTGGTCATTCCGAGGATCTCCGCCCTGCACGACGAAGTTCGGGACCACCCGCATGAAGCTCGTTCCGTCGAAGTACCCTTTCCGGGCCAGCTCGACGAAGTTCCATGACGTCAGAGGCGCGTCGCGGCTCATGAGGGCGAGGGTGATGACCCCGCGGCTGGTCTGCAGCGTCGCGGAATGGGACTCCTGTGCCCATCGGGCGACGTCTTCGTACCAGGAGAGCGGCTTTTCGATGGGGAGCGGAGTGTACTGTCGCCGCCCGCCTGCCCGTTCGAACGATTCCGCGGCGATTCTCCGAACAACGGGGTCGCTGCTTCCCACCAGCTCGTGCAGGACCACAAGCGCCTCGGCTTCTTCCATCGCCGCGATCGCACTCGCAGCGGCTACGGCGGCGTCATTCATCTCGTCTTCGCCCGCCCGCGCGAGCGCGGCTCGAAGCCGGGCGAGCCTGGCCGGTGAATCGACTCCTGGTAGCTCGGCAAATCTGCCGACCGCGATCGAGCGCACGACGGGGTCGTCGTCGTCGAGCCCCCTCTCGATTTCCGCTTCCATCGCCGAGAGACGGGAGGCTGGAATGGCGGAAACAGCTGCCGTGCGGACAGCGGGGTCGGGATCACGAAAAAGGCGTTCGCGGATGCGGGCGCCGGCCTCGTCGTCACCCGTGGCCTCGAGCGCGCGGATCCTGATGAACCTCGAGTCCGTCTCGAGAAGCGCGTCGATCTCGCCTCCGTGAGTGGCCGCGAGGTAGCGGACGGCCGCAGCCGTGGCGACCTCTCTCTGCCAGGAGGCGCCCTCGGCCGCGAGACTCAGGAGGCGGCTTCGCGCCTGGTCATTCGTTGTCGCCAGCCTGCCGAGGAGGGGGATCGCGCTGATGCGGACCCCGGGGTCGGCGTCGCGGGTGAGAGAAAGAAGGCCGAGCAATTCCGCTGGAGTCGGATTGAGCGCGCCGGGGTGGGCGGCGGCGATCTGGTCGAGGGCGACCAGCGCGTTGATCCGTACCCACGGGTGGACGTCCGAAACGGCATCGAGAAGAGGTGGGACGGATTGGGGGTCGGCGATGCGCCCGAGCGCCCGCGCCGCGTAGGAGCGCGTCAGAGTGTCGGGATCGGTCAGAAGGAGCTGGAGGCGATGCCGCCCCTCGGGAGCGGAGCGGCGCGAGAGCGAATAGGCCGCCTCTCTCCGTACGTCCGCATCCGTCTCCGCCAGCCAGGTTGCGGCCAGGTTCGCCGCTTCCGGAGCTTCGAAGCGGAACAGGAACCGGATGGCCCGGGCCCGGACACCGACGGGGCGCGAGGGCGATATGAGCTCTGAATAGGTCTGGAAAGGCAATACGGCGGCGAGCTTCGAAAGAGCTTCGATCGCTTCGGCCGACACGCCAGCGTGCTCGGGGTCGTTGGCGAGCGCGAGCAGAGCCGGAATCCCGGCAGGGTCGCCGATCTCCCCGAGGGCGAAGGCAACCGCCTCCCGGACCTCGGAGGAGCTGTCGTTCGCCAGGCCGGAAAGAATTGTCACGCCGGCCATCGGTTCGTTCTCGTCGCGTATCCCGTCGCCATCCTCGTCGAGGAACGTCGCCGGGCCGATCCGTCCGAGGGCCACGGCAATGCGGCGGCGATGCGCGGGATTGTCGTGGCTCGCCCACGCCTGGACGATCGCCGGATCGAACTCGCGGCGGTCCTCGAGCCTCAGAACGACCGCCTCCTCTGGCGGCGTGACGGGATAGGCCGTCGCCATCACAGGCGCCGAGGAGGGGGCGGGGATCGGGGCCGGCGCCTGAGCGCAGGCGAGGACGAGAAAGGCGAGAGGGAAGGCGAGAAAGGCGTGTCTCGAAGTGATCGGCATGAGGACTCTTTCAGGGCTCCCCGCGGGGGGAGCGCGGTGCGCTTCTAGTGGCAATCGTCCGGGAGGAAGTCTATCGCACCCGGTGGCGGTGGGTTTCGGGAGGGGGTGATCGCATGAAAGCCTGTCCGCGGGGGCTCCGAGACGGTAGGATGGAGAGACAGGCGAATGAATCTGCAGGCGCGAAGGTTGGACTCCTGAGAGATGAAAGAAGAGAACCGGACTCGGGCGTATGCCCTCGCTGTGAACCACACGCGGACCCCCTACATTTTCCTCCTGATCGGCCTGGTTCTGATGCTGATCGGCTCCTGGATCGGGCTCTTCCGCGCACCGGCGGAAGTCTTCATGGGGGACGTTTACCGCATCCTCTACATGCACGTTCCTACCGCCTGGAACGCGATGCTGGCCCTGACGTTCACGTTCATCTGTGCCCTGATGTACCTGATCCGCGGCGGTTGGAAGTGGGACGCGCGGATGGAGGCGGGCATGGAAGTCGGCGTGGTGCTGTCGGCGATGCTCTGCATGCAGGGTTCGATCTGGGCCAAGCCGACGTGGGGAGTGTGGTGGGACTGGGACCCGAGGCTGACCACGACGGCGATCATGCTGGTAGCGTTTCTCGGGATTCTGGCCCTGCGGCGTTTCGTGGACGATCCGAACCGGCGGGCGACCTGGTCGGCGGTGACGACGATCGTCGCTTTCGTGGATGTGCCGATCGTCTATTTTTCAGTTAGTTGGTGGAACTCGCTTCATCAGCTTCAGTCGAGTCCTGATACGGTCTCGCCCGAGTTCATTCTCCCACTGAGATTGAACGCCTTCGGTGTTCTCGCGCTGATGATCGGGTGGATCACGATCCGGACGCGCGTTGCGGCGATGAGGCTCGAGGACGAGCTCGGACCGCCCGAGCCCGAGATGGCCGATACGGCGCTTGCCGTGGAGGGAGCGAAATGAGCGGTGTCATCGAAGGGGGCTGGGGGTTCGTCTGGGCTGCCTACGGCCTTTCGGCCTTCATTTTCGTGGCGTATACCGGGTCGGTCATCGCACGCTACCGCGCCGAACGATCGAGAAAAGACAGGGAGCTCTGACCATGGCAGGACTGAATCGCAGGAATCGATGGTTCGCGCTCGGCGCGCTCGGTGTGGCCGCGGTCGCATTTCTGATCATCACGCTGGGCGGCATCGGCGAGAACCTCGTCTACTACTGGGGACCGAGCGAGGTCCACGCCGCGGGTGACAAGGCGGTGGGCGCTTCGATCCGGCTTGGAGGGCAGGTTGCCGCGAACTCGATCAAGGAGCTGGGTGGCGCAAGCCTCGAGTTCGACGTCACGGACGGAAACCAGATCGTCCACGTTCGATCGGCGGGTGTTCCGCCGCAGATGTTCCGCGAAGGAATCGGAGTGGTCGTGGAAGGGACGATGACGCGCAGCGGATATTTCGAAAGTCAGAGGCTGATGGTCTCGCACGGGAATGAGTATCAGGCCCCGACCGAGGGGGAGCCGGCATCCGTCCAGGAGCTGATGAAGACCACCGAAGGCCTTCCGGTCGAGTCCGGGACGTGAGCTGACGCGCGATGGAACAGTCTACAGATTGGATTCCCGCACTCGTCGTCCTCGCCCTCGGCGTGGTGATCGGGCTCATCGTTTACTGGCGTTCTTCGAGGCGCGAACCAATTCCCGCGCCGAGTGAGGTCGCGCTCGAAGCGCGGGATGACCGTGCGAGGTTCGACGGCCTGATCCAGCAGCTTCGAGAGCTCGACGACCTCGCCTCGAAGAGAACCCCTGAGCAGCTCGCACGCGAGCGGCGCGCGCTGGAGACCGAAGCCGCTCTCGCCCTCCGAGAGCTCGCCGTGGTCCCGCAATCGGATTCTCACCTCTCTTCCGAGCCGGCCCTCGCTGACCAGCCAGCCCCTCCGCGATCGGTCCTCCCCGGTTTCCTCTGGGGAGCTGGGACGGTCTTCGCGATTGCAGTTCTCGTGATCTTCGTGACCAGGGGAGCGTTCGATCGCCCCGAGGGCGGCTCTCTCACCGGGGGCTCGATGTCTCCCGCCCCCCAGGCCGCGGGATCGCCGATGATCGACCTCGGCGCGCTCCAGCAGGCGGTTGCGCAGAATCCCGAGAACCTGGAAGCGCGCCTTGATCTGGCCCAGGCGATGCTGATCAACCAGGACATTGCCGGCGTGGCCGAGCAGACCCGTCAGGTGCTCGCAAGGGATCCCGAAAACCCCCGCGCGCTGAGCTACGGCTCGCTCGTCGAGCTCGCGTCCGGAAACACCGAGCTCGCGCTCGGAATGGCCGAGCGGTCGATCGAGAGAGATCCGTCGAACCCCGAGACGTGGGTTCATCTGGCACTGATCCAGGTCCAGAATGGGTCGGCCGCCGAGGCGGAGTCGACGATGCGGGAGGCGATGACCCGTTTTCCCGCCGAGGCCGCGACTCTCGAAGGGATACTGACCGAGCTCGTTCCGTCCGCGTCGGAAGCTCCCGCAGCCGCAATGGAAAACGGGGTCATCATCGATCTCGATACGGGTCGTCGCGGAGGGGGAACGGTCTTCGTGTTCGTCTATCCCTCCGGCTCCGATGATCCCGTGGCCGTGCGCAGGGAAAGCATTCAGTCGCTACCGGCGCGGCTCGCGCTGGGACCGGCAGACCTCATGGTGGGATCGGTGCTGCCCGAAACGATGCGCATCGTAGCGCGGCTCGACGGCGACGGGCTGGCGCGGACGCGCGAACCGGGTGACCTCGAGGGAAGCGCGGCTGAAGTTCGCTCCGGCTCCTCGATCAGGATCCGGATGGAACCCGTGGAGTAGTGGAAATCTCCTCGGACTGGGCCCCTCCCGAGATGCCGCCGGAAACGATGAAGGCCATGACCTGGGTACTGTCCGCGTCGATCGGTGTGATTCGAGCCGCGGAGACGAGCAGCAGGTTCCCCGCGAAGTTGTAGGACTGGGGAAAGTAGACGGCAATCAGATCGCTGCCGGGAAGAAAGTCGATTCGGTCGCGCGTCACGAAGCCGAGAGCGCTCGCCTCGATCGCAGGGAGAGAGACGAGGACGGGACGGTTGAATTTCTTGCGGTCGCCAACGAAGGCCTCGACGAGGTCCTTGATGGCGAGATAGATGATCTTCACCAGAGGGGCCCGCATGAAGATCATCTCGGTCAGCCCCAAGAGCTTTTTTCCGATGACGTTTCCGGCGAGCATGCCGACCGCCAGGATCAGCAGGACGGTCACGCCGATGCCGACTCCCGGATAGGGGGCCTCGATCCAGCGGTCGATCGTGAGGAAAGTGATCACGACGAGCCAGATGGTCGCCACGATCGGGATCAGGATTGCGAGGCCGCGAAGGAAGTTTTTGATCAGGAATTTCATCAGGCGCTCCGTGGAGGCCGATTGTAGCTGGTGGGGAGAAGAGCGGCCCCGGAAAGCTCCGCTCAGCCCGCCCATGCCGTCGGATGTGGCGGGGAGGAGCGAAACATGTTAGAACCGGCCGTCCGATTATTGCAGAGGGCGTAAATTCAGAAAGGCGAACAAATGCGATATCTCGTGACGGGCGGGGCTGGCTTCATTGGCTCGAACTTCATCCGGTTTCTCTTCAACAAGTACGGGGACGACGCGCAGGTCGTGAACCTCGACAAGCTGACCTACGCGGGGATCCGGGAGAATCTCGCCGAGTTTGAAGGAAAGCCCAACTACCGTTTCCAGCAGGGGGATATCGCCCGGCCGGAAGACGTGGCGGAAGCCTACCGGGGAGTCGACGGCAGCGGTGTGGACGTCGTCGTGAACTTCGCGGCCGAGACGCACGTTGATCGCTCCCTGATGGAGGCGGGGACGTTCATCGAGACGGACGTTCATGGCGTGCTCGTGCTGCTCGAAGAGGCTCGGAAGCATGCGCCGAAGCTGACGAAGTTCATCCAGATCTCGACCGACGAGGTATATGGTTCGATCGAGGAAGGGTCCTTCACCGAAATGGATCCGATAAACCCCCGAAATCCCTACGCCGCTTCGAAGGCGGGAGGCGACCGGATGGCGTTCGCCTACTCACAGACCTACGGCATGCCCGTGGTCATCACGCGGGCATCGAACAACTTCGGGCCGTTCCAGTACCCGGAGAAGCTGATTCCGCTCTTCGTGACGAACGCGGTCGACGACTTTCCGCTCCCGCTGTACGGCGACGGGAGGAACATTCGCGACTGGCTCTGGGCGGACGACCACTGCGCCGGGGTGGATTTCCTGATCGACCGCGGCGAACCGGGCGAGGTGTACAACATCGGAGGGGGAAACGAGCGCGAGAATCGCGAGGTCACCCAGAAGATCCTCGAACTGGTCGGAAAACCGCCGACGCTGGTGCGTCACGTAGCGGACCGGCAGGGTCACGATCGCCGCTACTCGCTCGACTCATCGAAGCTGGCGGCGCTCGGATTCCAGGCGTCGACCGACTTCGATGCAGCGCTCGAGAAAACGGTCCGCTGGTACATCGAGAACCAGTCGTGGTGGCGCTCGATCAAGGAAAAGAGCGCGGAGTACAAGGCGTATTACGCGAAGCAGTACGAGAACAGGGGCTAGAAAGCAGGGGCTAGGGACTAGGGGCTAGGGGCTAGGAGAAGCAACGGCAACGTCCCGGTTCCTGGCTCTGGTTCTGGCTGTTGATTTTGTCCCTCCTAGTCCCTAGCCCCTAGTCCCTAGCCCCTGGTTCTAAAGCTGCGGCTTGAGGAATCCGGCGACCGACTCCTTTGCCCGCGAGAACCAGGATCGCTTGCGCCAGCCGGGAAGGAAGATCTCGACCGACCGGGCGAGGTCTTCCTCGAACATCCGGTCCATTTGCCGCGAGATGCCTCCGTCGTAGATCCCGACGTTGATCTCGTCGTTGAGCCGAAAGCTCCGTTCGTCGAAGTTCGACGACCCGATGGTGGTCCACGCCCCGTCGACGACCATCGTCTTCGCGTGGATCATCGTTCCCTGATACTCGAAGATTCGGATGCCGCGCTTGAGCAGCCTGTCGTAGTGCCAGTGGCTGGCGGCTCGGACGACCGCGACGTCTGTCCATCTTCCGGGGACGATCACGCGCACGTCCACGCCCCTTCGCGCCGCACCTTCGAGAGCTCGCAAGGCGTCCCGGTCTGGGATGAAATAGGCATTCGTGATCCAGATTCGCTCCTTCGCGCTCACGAGCGCGATCGCATAGGACAGTTTTACGGTCGAGACACCCTCCGAGGGTGATGACTTGATTACGTTGACCAGCGAATCTCCGGCTGGATCGACCCTCGGATAGAAATCGAGCCCCGTGGGAACGAGCCCGCGTGCCTTCACCCAATTGTCCATGAAAGCGAACTGCATTTGCGTGACTGCGGGTCCCTCGACCCTGACCTGCGTTTCCCGCCAGTGATCCTCGCTGTCGGCGTCGCCAGCCCAGTTGTCCGCGATGCCGACTCCACCGGTGAATCCGATCCTGCCATCCACGATCAGGAGCTTGCGATGGGTACGGTGATTCGCCCTCGACAGCGTGTACCACCGGATCGGGTGATACCAGGAGATGTCCACGCCGTTCTGTGTGAGGAAATCGAGAAGGCTCGGCGACATCGAAGCCGATCCCACGGCGTCCAGAATCAGGAGCACCTGAACTCCCGCCCGCGAACGCTCGGCCAGAGCCGCGGCGAAGGTCCTGCCGATCTCTCCGTCCCAGTAGATGTAGGTTTCCATCGTGATCGAACGGCGTGCGGAGCGGACTGCGGCCAGCATCGAGGGGAAGATCTGGACTCCGTTGCGGAGAACGTCGACGCGGTTCCCCGGAATCAGCGCCGACCCCGTGAGCGCGTGCATCGTCTGCACGAACGCTTCCTCCCGGATGCCGAACTGGTGCTTCATCCGGTACTCCATCGGATTCTTTCGGCGGATCAGGGGGACCGCGGACCGCAGCGGGTAGTGAGGGTACTTCCGCTTGAACATCAGAACCCGCTCCGGAGGAGCCAGTAGATGGCCACGAGCGCGATGATGATGGCGCCGAGAGCGAGCACGAGGAAGATTCCGATCACCATCAGGGCGGCGAAGAACATGTCGCCAGCCGATCGCGGGGGGCGTTTTCGGTCGCGGTGTTCGATCAGAATCTGGATGTTTCCGAGGTTTTCCTTGAAGAAGATGTCCGCGAGGTCGCCGAACAGTGGGATGGAGCCGACGAGTACATCGACGGCGACGTTGAGGATCATCCGAATGACCCTGCGGGTCGAGACCCGGTGACGGATGGCCCCGAGGATGATCCAGGCGGAAAGAAACCCGCCGACAGCGTCTCCGACTCCGGGGACGAACCCGATCGCGGCCGATACGCCGATGCGTCTGCGGGTGCCGGGAATGGCGACCGCGGCGTCCAGCATCCAGGCGAATTTTCGGAGGGCGATCAGGTCGGGCGGAAGCATCTCATCCGGCTCGACGATCTCGGGCACCAGTACTGGCTCTTTGGACGGCATCGTTTCCGCTCTGATGCAAACTGCGGGGCACCCCGCGCGCCTTCCGACGCGCTCATTCGGCCAATGGGGGGGCGATCGAGTACGATTTGTGCTGGAGAAGCCCTGGGAGCCCCTTCCCGGGTTTCGAGCTTAGCCGATGACTGGACAGGAAGAGAAGAAGGAAGAGGAGCCTGCCCACCGTCCGTTGTCCGAGCGGGTGCAGAGGGCCCGGAAGTGGTTCTGGGACAGCTGGACCGAGGAGGCGATTCTCGTCCACCGGCGCGCCGCGCAGGGGAAGGTCAAGGCTCAGATCCGGATGGTCGAGCTGTTTCTCTTCATCCGGGAGCTGTGGCGAGAGTTCTGGAAGGCCGAAATTAGCAATCGGGCGGCATCGCTGGCCTACACGACCCTTCTCTCGCTGATACCGCTGTTGGTGGCTTTTTCCACTCGGCTGGGAGAGTGGTTTAAGACGGCTCTGCCGGAGTTCCGTTCGCGCCTCGACCAGTTTCTCAATCTCGTCATCCCCTACGACTCGACCCAGTTCGCGCATCACATCAACCGATTTCTCGAGAACGCGGGCGCGGCGTCGGGAGTCGGCGGCGTGGTCTTTCTCTTCATTTCTTTCCGGCTGTTCATGGCCGTCGAGGGAAGCGTTAACCAGATCTGGAAGGTGGAGACGCTTCGTGGATATCGTCCGCGCATCCGCGCGTTCACGATGATTTTGTTCTGGGGTCCCGTGCTGATCGGGCTCTCCTTCACCTCGATCGCCGCGGTCGAACGCGGATCTCTCCTGTCGAGCATCATCTACAACAAGGCGCTATCGACCGTTTTTCCGCTGATGGTCATTTTCCTCGCCTTCACGATGCTCTTCTGGCTGGTGCCGGCTACGCGGGTCAAATTGTCATCCGCGGCGATCGGCGCTCTGGTTGCCGCGCTTCTGTTCGAGCTCGTCCGCTTCGGGTTCGCGTACTACGTCAGGACGCTCTTCGAAGGACGCCTGAACGTCATCTACGGAGCCTTCGGGCTCTTCATCCTCTTCCTCCTTTCTCTCGAACTGATGTGGATTGTCATTCTTCTCGGTGTCGCGGTGAGCTACGTTTACCAGAATCTGCAGGGGATTCTCAGGGCGAGCGAGCAACAGCTCGAGGACAGGCAAGCCTACGATCTCTTCTACGCATTCCGGGCCTTGATCGAGATCACGAGAAGGTTCGAGCAACGGGAGGAACCTCTGTCTTCCTATCGGCTGGCCGAGCTGTTCAAGTCGACCGACGTGCAGATGGCCAGGGTGCTCAAGAAACTCGAGGAGGCCAGGCTGGTTCGCTCGATCAGCGGCGAGTGGACCGGGTACGTACCGGGCTGCGATCCGGACAGGATCTCGGTCGAAGAGGTCGTCCTCCACATGGAAGGAGGAGGACGGGAGGTTCCACCCGGCGACCCCGGCGATGGCCCGAGGGAGTCCGTGATCGGGGTGTTTCAGACGGTGCGGAACTGCACCCACGAGGCGCTGGGGCGCCGCTCGATCGGGCAGATCGTGCGTGACCTCTATGGGGACCGGCGGCCGAGCAGAGCGGCGGATCTAAGCCCGGCGCGTTGAGTCGGATCGTTCCTCCTTCGACCGCAGGAGCCGTACACGGCGGAAAGTCTCGTACGCGAGCGTTGCGGTGACGACCCAGAGCGTCCCAGCCGAAATGCCCGCAACGATGTCGGTAATCCAGTGAACGCCGAGGTAGATCCGTGAGAGCGCAATCGCAATGATGGATGTGGCTGCGATCGCGAGAGTGGCGCTGCGGGCTCGCCAGGTCGTGAATCGCCGGACGCCCATGTATGCCAGCGCGCCGAAAACGACGGCTGCGCCCATGGCATGGCCGCTGGGGAACGAATACCCGCTCGCATGCCGGAGAGCGACCGAGAGGTCCGGGCGCTCGCGCGCGAAGTAGGCCTTCAGGGAGATATTCAGCAGCGCGCCGACTCCGGTCGTGACCGCGAGATACGCCACCCACCGGTACCTTCTCTCGATCGCGAGCAGCACCGACACGACGACACAGAGGATCGCCAGGCCGACCGGCGTCCCGACCACCGTGAAAAACGTGAAGAAGTCGGTGCCTGCCTGGGTATGAAGGTTGACGGCGATGCCGTGAACTCGCTGATCGATCTCGAGCAGCCGCGGACTCGCCTCGCGCAGGGCTTCAGCCAGCTGCGCGAACACCCACCCGGTGACGGCCGAGGCGGCGAAGCCGGCGATCAGGATCGAAACGACGGGCGTCCACGATTTCCATCGCTCCCAGCCGGTCTCACGCCGGCCGAGCAAGGTGGCGAGCTTCTCGTGACTCTCGATCTGCCCCAGAGCGATGTCCCGCGCGCGAATGACGGCGTACGAGAGGAAAGGAAGCAGGTTGTGGATCGCCAGCCAGAGGCCGAGAAAGAAGAGGACGAACAGCAGCCAGGACGCGAGAACGGCCGTCATCGGAACAGTCTATCGTGCGTGCTCAGAATCCACCGGACATGTACTTCCACTGCACGATCTTGTCGTTGATCTCGCGAAGGCGGTGACTGATCATCCGGCAGAGAAGACTGAGGAACTGGAGGGAGGCGGCGGGATCCATCGAAAGAACCTCGCGCAGTGTGGCGCGTTCGATCGAAAGCACGGTGGCGTCGGTTTCGTGCGCCTTGGCGTCTGCGGAGCGCGGCTTGTCGTCGATCAGGGCCATCTCGCCGAAGAAGTCCCCCCGGTCGAGCACGGCCAGAGCCTCCTCGCCAACGCCGGGGATGAACTTCGAGATTCGGATCCGGCCGTCGAGGACGATGTAGAGCTTGTCGCCCTTCTCCCCCTCGCGGAAGACCATCGATCCGCTCCGGAAGCGCTCCTCGGACGAGAAGGTCGCCAGCAGCTTCATTTCCGCCGCGGAGAGGCCGCGTTCCCGGAAAAGGCCCACCTTGTCCTCGGATGCCACCCGAACCTGCTGGGTCTCGCGGCGCGCCTCGGCTCCCTTTCTTCCCGGAGCC
The DNA here is from genome assembly GCA_046260175.1 of Thermoanaerobaculia bacterium. Classification (GTDB taxonomy): domain Bacteria; phylum Acidobacteriota; class Thermoanaerobaculia; order Gp7-AA8; family Gp7-AA8; genus JBHEPS01. The sequence continues at coordinate 39,297 of JBHEPS010000002.1, read as the reverse complement.
TTCTTCCCTTCTTCCTGAAAGAAGAGCTTGAGCTGCTCATTGGCCTCACGAACCTTCTCGGCGAGCGATCGCCAGAACGCCCAGTGGAGACCGACGGCGAGCTCCGCACTCGCCTCCATCGCCAGGTCGACCGCGCTGAACGAGAACCCGTAACAGGTGGTCGGGGCGAGCGCCAGCGCGTCGGTCGATCGCAGCGTGCGATCGATGAAGTTCATCTCGCCGAGAACTTCCTTCGGCTCGATGCGCGCGAGATGCTGGGGGCCGAAGGGCGTATCTTTCCGGATCTCGATCGCCCCGTCCTTGACGACATAGAAATCCATGGAGCGGTCGTTCTCATGGAACAGGAACTCGTCCGTCGACAGGTCGCGCAGCTTGACGAAGCGCGCGATCCGGGAGAGCTGGATGTCGGTCAGATGCTCGAAAACATCCAGCCCGCGCAACTCTTCGGAGACGATCCCGGAGATCTTTCGCCGGTCCGCATCCCGCGCGACCTTTTGAGCGATGCCTGCCAGCGCCGCTTTCTGCTCGCTCCCGTGAAGGCGGCCCTTCCGATGCTCGAGGGCTTCGGTGATCGCCTGGAGCGAGTCGACGCGTGTTCGGATGCGGGCGTTGAGGGTTCTGGAATCGAGCTCGAGAACCTTCTTGACCGTGTTGATCATGCGTCGCAGCGGCCCGGTCTCCTCTCCCTTCTGATCGGTCGAGAGGAGAAACGCATCGATGAACTCTTCGAGGGAACGGTCGAACTCATTCAACTCGAACCGGATCCGTCCGGAAAGCTCGGCGAGGCCGCGGTCAAAAGGGTTCAGCCGTCGACCCTCTTCGATCTCCCGCACCGCGAGCTCCCACTCGCCTTGCGCGAAATAGAGTTGAGCGAGGATCTGCCACGGACGGAAATTGTTCGGAGCGCTCAGTTTCGCGAGCTCCAGAAGCTCGATGGCCTTTCCTGTCTCGTCCCGGGCCATGTAGAACTGGGCAAGGCCGACGTATTGCGAAGCGTCGATTTCCTCTCGCGCATTGTCGAGGAGCAGCGACTCACGGAGATGGGCGAACTGCTCCTGTTCAGCCTGCCGCTGCACCTCACGGATCCGGGCGAGCCGGATCTTGATCGTCGCCGATCCCGGCCGCAGCTTGGACGCCATCTCGTACAGGTGAATCGCCTCGTCGAACATCCTCTGGTCGGCGTAGCGACGAGCGAGCAGAAGGAGATCATCGACTTCGATCGGAATCGAATCGTCAGCGGAGGCGGAACTCGGCCGGATACGGCCCGACGGCTGTTCACTCATCTGGGCGGCGTTATTATACGGCGACGGCCTCTCGAGACTCCCTTTCATGCGCTGCAAACTCCTCATCGGCTTCGCTTTCCTGTTCTCCTCCCTCTCCTTGTCGGCTCAGGAGCCGGCAGCCTCCTTCCGCCAGGCCGTTCCGGGGTGGGAGTTCTCGTTTCCCCGCGATCACGGCTCCCACGACGAGTTCCAGACCGAATGGTGGTACTTCACGGGTCATCTGATCGGTCCCGCGGGGCGTCGCTTCGGGTACGAGCTGACCTTCTTTCGCGTCGGCGTGAACCCCGCCGGAGGTGGCATGGCCAGCGCGTGGGAGCTGGAGAATCTGGCGCTGGCTCACTTCGCGGTCACCGATATCGCGCGCCGGGATTTCCGCTTCTATGAAAAAGTGAATCGCGTGAGCCCATTCACCGCCGGCGCCGCCCGGGGCAATCTCGACGTGTTCAACGAGTCATGGTCGGCGAGAGCCGCCCCGGACGGGAGCTGGAGAATCCGGGCGGCCGGCGGGAAGGACGGTCTGGATCTGGTCCTGCGATCCCGAAAGCCTCCGGCCATCCACGGTACCGATGGTGTCAGCGTCAAGGGGAAAGAGGCCGGGGCTGCCTCCCACTACTACTCGATGACGCGGCTCGAAGCCGAGGGAAAGCTCGTCGTCGACGGCGAGTCATTCGACGTTGCAGGGGAGTCGTGGATGGACCACGAATTCAGCACGTCGATTCTGGACGAGACGCAGTCGGGGTGGGACTGGTTCTCGCTTCAGCTCGAGAACGGGACGGAGCTGATGCTCTATCAGATCCGCACGAACGCGGGAGGCGTCGATCCCGCCTCGTCGGGAAGCTTCATCGATACAGCGGGGAAGGTACTACATCTTCGCGACTCGGATTTCACGATCCGGCCCATGGGATCGTGGAAATCGCCGGAAAGCGGCGGGGTATACCCCATGGGATGGCGGATCGAGGTTCCGGGGCTGGGGCTCTCTCTCACTGTTCGCGAAGAGATGAAAGCGCAGGAGCTGGTGACCTCAGCCTCGACCGGGATCACCTACTGGGAGGGGGCGGTGCAGGTCAGGGGGAGGTCCCGGGGCGCGGAGGTCCGCGGCGCGGGTTACGTCGAGCTGACGGGCTACGCTTCGCCGTTCAGGATGCCGGGAAAAGCAGGGGCTAGGGACTAGGGGTCAGGGGCCAGGGAAAGGCAAAGTCAGAAAGCAGCTACGTCATCCTGAGGAGGCGAGTGGAAAACTTTGCAGGATTCGTGGATGACGGCCGCCGACG
>JBHEPS010000002.1:36433-36733 GCA_046260175.1 Thermoanaerobaculia bacterium | reverse complement strand
AATAGGACCGATAGGACCGATAGGAGATTATCGGGCAACGTTGCGGCTTCCGACGAGAATCGTTTTCCGCCCGTCCTACCTATACCCCTATTCCTATTCGTCCTATTCGTCCTATAGGTCTATCCCTAGTTCGTTCCCCTCCGGGTAACGTAATAAGTCGCGAAGCTTCCGAGCCAATGGCCTCCTTCATAGTGTTCGGCGCTGACGGCCTTCAGGCCGGAGTCACCATGGGATTTCGCCACCGCTCGGATTCCTTCCACGCGCGGATCGTCCTTCGGAAGCGCGGAGGCGATTCCATCG
>JBHEPS010000002.1:25304-36423 GCA_046260175.1 Thermoanaerobaculia bacterium | reverse complement strand
AGATGAACCAGCTTCCCATCGGTCACGTCGGTGACGACGGCGGGGCGAAGCCAGCCGGTTCCGCCCTCGACTCCGATCGTCGGGAGAAAAGAGCCGAGCCACGCCGCGAATCCGGCTGTGGGAAGAATGCGGCGAACGGCGTCGGCTTCAGCCAGACATGGCGATACGAAATCCTCTCCTGACGGCTCGTACTCGATCGGGCAGTCCCGGTCGCGCAGATAGAAGCTGCGGATACGCTCCTCGAGGAGAGCCTCCAGCTTTTCATCGGCGGTGCTGCGGGCGTAGTCGAGCATCAGGCCGAGAGCGAAGGCGCTCTGGGAGTGCTCGCCCGATCGCACGGGGTTGGAGAGTTTCGGGAGCCAGATGGAAATCCGTTCGACGGCTGCCTTCTCGAGGGGCGCGAGAGCCGCGGCCCACCGCGAGGCTTCCGGGTCGTCCCACTCCTGCAGTTCGGCCGCGAGCTGAAGCAGCCAGGCCAGGCCGTAGGGACGCTCGAAGCTCGCTCTTCCTTCGCCCTGAAGGTAGGCGGCTTCGATCGCGATGTTCTCCGACGTCAGGCTCTTCCCGAGAGCTTTCTTCGCGTCTGCCGCAAACGGCTCGTCTGGATGGAGCCTGGCAAGACGGGCGAGCAGCCAGTGGCCGTGGACCGCGGAATGCCAGTCGAAGCATCCGTAGAAGGACGGCGTGAGCTCACGCGGAGGGCGTGCGTCGTCGTCCGAGTGCATGACGTGAGCGATCTTGTTCGGATACTCGCGATGGACGCAGTCGAGTGCGAGGGCCGAAAGGCGGGCGGAGACCTGGGGGCTCAGATCGGCTGATTCGAGCGGGGCGGCCGCGAGAGCCACGGTGAGCGCGACGAGCAGGAGTCTATTCATGCGGGGAAGAATATCGAGAAAGGGGAGGGAGGGGGATGGTTTACTCGGCCTTCAGCTCGGTCGCCAGCGGAATCCTGCCGGCCAGCTGGGCCGGAATGAGGCCGGAGACGATGGTCGCCAGGATGGTTACGGCGAGCGAGATCGCGACGATTTCTCCGGGAGGGGAGAACTCGATCGTCCAGCCGAACGACTGGCGATTGATGACGAAAATGAGGATCGCGGAGAGAAGCCAGCCGCAGATCAGCCCGAGAACGCCGGCGACGATGCCGAGGATCGAAGCCTCGAGGATGATCATTCCGGAGAGCTGTTTGCGATCGAGCCCGAGAACGCGGAGAAGAGCGATCTCGCGTCGCCGCTCGAGGATCATCGCGGTCAGGGTGTTGACCACCGCGAGCACCGCCACCGTCAGCGCGACCGCCAGCAGCGCCCAGGTGATGAGGAACGTCTGATCGAAGATGCGAAGCACATTCTCGCGAATCGTGGCGTTGGTCATGACGAACGCGGAGTACTTCGCGGCGACCGCTCTTTCGATCTCGCGCCGGGCCGTCTCCGGATCGACTCCCTCGCGCAGATAGACGGACACCGTGTTGCTGTCCTCATCTCCGAACGTTTCGAGCCAGACCGAGCGGTCCATGACGATGACGCCCCGGTCGCTCGAGTAATCGCGGTAGATGCCGGCGATCACGAATCTCTCCGGACCCCCGGGAGTGGGCACCGTGATGAACTCGCCGGGATCCAGGTCATTCTTCAGCGCGAGTGACTCCGAAACGAAAACGCCTCTCTGCTCCAGCGCAGTGGCGAGTGCCTCTTTCGACGACGAAGGAGCGACCATGGGAAGCGATCCGTAGTCGAGCGAGGTCCGGAGCTCGCCGCTTCCCACGGTGATGAGCGTGTCGTTCCAGATCACCTCGCGCCCGCGAAAGCGGTCGACCGACGCGACCTGCGGCATCGCCCGGACCTGGTCGACCAGTTCCGGAGGGAGCGTCGCGACCGCCGAGTTGGAGAGCCCCGCCGCGGGGCGGATCCAGAGATCCGACTGGACGGTCTGTGCGACCCAGTCATCCACAGTGTCCCGAAAACTTCCGATCATCACCGCGACCGAGACCATCATCGCGATTGCGGTCGAAAGCGCCGCCGTCGCGACCGCCGTGCGGCGCAGCGAAGCGGGAATGGACGATGCGGCCAGCCTGCCGGGAACGCCGAAGAGACGCGCGAAGATCCCTTCCAGCCCGCGGCTCGCCGCCTGAAGGGCTCCGGGTGCGAGGAGCGAAAAGCCGGCGATCAACGCCACCACGGCGGCATAGCCGGCGAGCGGGAGGCCCCTGATGGGACCGAGGCGGCTCAACAGCCAGGCGAGAGCGAAGCAGGCCGCTGCCGCCCCTCCGAGAAGGGAGGTTCGGGAGGGGGAAAGCCTCACGTAAAGGCCCGGGCGGATCATGGCGCTGGGGCGGAGGCGCGCCGCCTCCAGCGCCGGCTGAGCCGAGGCAGCGATCGAGACGATGAGGCCGACCGCCAGGCCCGAGATCGCGGTCAGCGGGGTCATCTCCACCGGCCCGACTCCTCCCCCCGCGACGTAGAGCTGGCTCACCGTTCTGCCGACCAGTTCCACGGCTCCGGTGGCGAGCAGCCATCCCAGTCCGACCCCCAGAATGGAGCCAATCGCGCCGAACGTGGCCCCCTCGGCCAGGAACGCGAGAAAGATCTGGGCGGGAGCGACGCCGAGCGTCTTGAACACTCCGATGTCCCGGCGACGCCGGAGGATGGAGATCAGAACCGTGTTGTAGACGAGAAAGACCCCGACCAGGAGAGCGACCGCGGCGAGGGCGAACAGATTGACCCGGAACGCGCGCAGCATCCGATCGACCCGGTCGTTTCGTCGCGAAGGTCGTTCCAGCAGGGCGCCGGCCGGGAGCGCCTGCTCGAGGCTTCGTCTCATCGCCGCGGGAACCGGCTCGGGGAGGATGAGGTCGATGCGCGAGAGCCGCCCCGTGAGGCCGAGGGCATGCTGGGCCACCGCGATGTCGAGGATGATGAGACTCCCGTTGAACGCTGTCGCCGGGCCCTCCGGATGGAGAATCCCGCGGACGGTCAAAGGGACCACGCGATCGCGATAGCGGACCTCGATCCGGTGCCCGATCCCCAGGCCGCGATCCTCAGCGAAGTTCAGCGGAACGACTGCTGATCCCTCGGTGAAAAGCGTCAGGAGCTCGGCGATCGACGGATTTTCTGGGGCCGCGGTTCGCGCCTCGCTCTCGCCCGTCGAGATTCGCGCCCAGCGGTAATCGCGGAAGTGGATGTCGGACATCAGATCGACCGCGAGAAGCCGGATCGGCTGCCCGTCGCCGCTCGCAACGGCCTCGGTGTCGATGACGGGAGCGAACCGCCCACCCCCTTCCCACAGGAACGTAAGCTCGCGCAGCACGGCCTCGTCGAGCTCTCCCGCGGAGGGAATGATCTGATAGTTCGCCCGTCCCGACACTGCGTCGATCGAGTCCGAGAACGAACGGATCGCGCTCCGGTTCGCGAGCTGGATCGCGACGATCACCGAGACACCGACCGCGATCCCGGCGACGGTGAGAAGAGTGCGCAGCGGTTCCCTCACGAGTGGGCGGAGCACCAGGCCGCTCAGGATTCTGGCGAAGGGAACGCTCACCCCACCGGCTCCGCAGCACCGACCGCGCCGTCCAGGACGCGCAGGATGTAGTCTCCCCGGACCGCGGCTCGGTCGGAGTGGGTGGCCATGACGATGGTCGGGGCGTGGGAGCGATGAACCTCGCTGAGCAGGTCGAGGATCGTTTCACCCGTTCGCGTGTCGAGGTTTCCGGTCGGCTCGTCGGCGATCAGAAGCTGCGGTCGATGAACGATGGCTCGGGCGATCGCCACCCGCTGCATTTCACCTCCGGAGAGCTCGTTGGGATGATGGCCAGCCCTGTGCGCGAGCCCGACCGACTCGAGGCTTTCGCCGACCCGGTCGCGAACCTCGGTGTCCTTCATTCGAAGGAGGTGGAGGGGGAAGGCGACGTTTTCGCGAACGGTGAAGGTCGGAATCAGGTTGAAGAACTGGAAGACGAACCCGATGGATTCGCGACGGATCAGGGTCAGCTCGCGCTCGGACATGCTCGAGATCTCGCGCTCGCCGAGCTTGAGCGACCCCTCCGTGGGGCGATCGACGGCGCCGATGAGGTTGAGAAGCGTCGATTTCCCGCTTCCGGACGGCCCCATGAGGACCGCGAATGCACCCCCCTCGATCCGGAGGGTCACCCCGGAGAGCGCCTCAACCGCGGCAGTGTCCTCGGTTCTGCCGTAGCGATGGCGTATGTCGGTGAGCTGGATCGGGATTCCCATGGCGTCGGGGGAAAAGATCACGCAAGTTTACGCGGAAGCCAGGGCCCCGGGACCCCCTGAAGTTCCTCAAAACCGGCCAGGCCTCGCTGATGGCATTCAGTTGGCAGCGGACCCATCCCGAGGGGAGAATGTGAGGCGTTGAGGGTATTCAGCGGGGAGATCAGGCTTTTCCGGACGTTCGGAGTGTCGATATACCTGGACTACTCCTGGTTCATCTTTTTCTTTCTCGTGGTCTGGACCTTCGGCCGGGTCTATTTCCGGATCCAGGAGCCGGGTTTCGGGCCGATCCTCGCCTGGGTTCTCGGCGTGGCTGCGGCGATCCTCCTCTTCGCGTCCGTCATCTTCCACGAGCTCTCCCATGCTCTCGTGTCGAACCGGCTCGGGTTTCCGATCCGGCGCATCACCCTTTTCATTTTCGGCGGGGTCGCCCACATGCATTCGGAGCCGACCGATCCGAAGACCGAATTCGAGGTCGCTGCCGCGGGGCCCGTGGCGAGCATCTTTCTCTGGTTCGCCTTTCTGCAGGCGCAGTCGGTGGCGGCGGCCGGTGGGTGGGTGGCGCTTCATTCGCTGTTCGAGGTGACAGCCCGGCTGAACCTCGCGCTCGCCCTGTTCAACCTCGTTCCGGGATTTCCGCTCGACGGTGGACGGCTGCTCCGATCGTCGGTCTGGTGGAAGACCCGCAACCACAAGAAGGCGACCGCCTGGGCTGCCCGCGGAGGGGAGATCTTCGGCTACGCGCTGATGGCGGTCGGAATCGTGACGATCTTCATCGATCCGGCCCGGGGATGGCTGAACGGCATCTGGTACATCCTGATCGGAATCTTCGTGCGGAACGCTGCGGAACAGAGTTACCGCCACGTCCTGATCGAGGACGTGCTCGAGGGAATCCGCGTGTCGGAGATCATGGGGACGAATACGCTCGTCGTCAGCGAGGCGGAGCCGGTGTCGCGGCTGGTTGAAGAGAAGTTCTGGGTTCACAAATTCACGGCGTATCCGGTCCTCAGCTCGGAAGGAAGGGTGATCGGAATCGTCGAGCTCGAGGATGTGTCGGGGGTCGCGAAGCCGGACCGGCATCAGCGGACGGCCGGTTCGGTGATGAAGCGAATTCCGACGGCGCGGCTGGCTCATCCGACGATGCGCACCTCGACTGCGCTCAAGCACATGATCTCGCTCTCGCTCGACCATCTCCCGGTCGTGGATGAGCAGGGCAATCTGGTAGGGATCGTCACCCGGAGCGACATCATGAACATGTTCCAGATCCGGAGTGACCTCGGAGAGGAGGTCGTGGTTTGACCCCGGGAGCCAGGGGTCCGGGCCGCGGCACGGGGTTCGCAGCACCCCGGACGGGGCGCAATGCCTGGTTGGCGCTGGCGATCCCGGCGATCCTGATCGTCTGGCTGCTCGCGCTCTTGACGGGCGCAACCTTCGGTGGATGGGCTTACCTTCTGCCGATCGCGGCGCTGGCGCTCGCGGTGCGAGCCGTCCAGGTCGCGTTCAGGGGGCGCTACTTGACTGAAACCTCGCGAAAGCATTGAATCAGAGTCTGCTGGAGGAGCTATGCAGGAAGAAGGAATGTCGTCAGACGCTCCGGGGAAGGGTTCCCGGACCGCGAACTCGAAAATGGGCAAGGCAAAGGAGATCATCGGCGAGCGATACTCCAAAGCCAGCGACCAGGCGAAGAAGACGTACGGCTCGGTCCGGGAGAAAGTATCCGAGGTCGACGTCGACGGTGTGATGGAGCAGGTGCGCGCGTACGTGCGGGAGAATCCCGGGAAGGCCCTGCTGTTCTCGGTCGGCACGGGATTTCTGCTCGGATTGCTTCTGCGCAGTGATGATGACGAGGAGTGAACGTGAGCGATCGATATTCGGACGACTACGAGAGCGCCGCCGGCGGTTTGAATTTCGATGGTGATATCCGGGAAAGAGTGAGCGATCTCGGTTCGCGACTCGCCAACGAGGGGCCGGGCGCCCTCCTCGAGCAGATCGAGGAGATGGTTCCCGAGTCCTGGAAAGAACAGATCGCGCAATTTCCGATCGCCGCCGTCGTGCTCGGCGTCGGCGTCGGAGTCTTTCTCGGGCTGAAGAAAGGCAACGAGATCATCACGGCGGGTTCCTCGCTGGTGGCCGCGGCCGCGGCCGCGAACATCAACGCGATGATGTCGGGCGCGCGAGGATCCGACTCGGAGTGACGGTGCTCAGACGGCTGTTTGCCGACGTCCGGCGTGGCTCGTGCCAGCCGGACGTTCCTGTATCCGGGGGAGTCTCTCGATGACACTACTTCAACCGGTTCTCAGGGAAGTCGGGCGGGCCGTCCTTCCGAACGGGCTGACCGTTCTCGCATCCGAGCAGCCGGGAACCGGCGTGGCGGCAATCGTCTGCTGGGTGCGGGCCGGTTACTTTCACGAAGCGGACGAAGTCGCCGGAATGGCCCACCTCATCGAGCACATGTTCTTCAAGGGCTCCGAGCGATTTCCAGGGGCCGAAGAGATCGCGCGGCACGTTTCGGCCCTCGGCGGAACGACGAACGCCGCGACGATCTACGATGCGACGCACTATTACTTCGTCGTTCCGTCGGCCGCTTTCGAGCGCGGCGTGGAGATTCAGGCGGACGCGATTCTCTCGCCGCTCTTCGATCCCGCGGAGCTCGCCCGGGAGGCGGAAGTCGTCATCGAAGAGTCGAACCGAAAGCTCGACAACCCGGCCGCCGTCGCGACCGAGAGGATGTACGCTACCGCCTTTCAGCGTCACCGGATGCGCCGATGGCGCATCGGCTCGAACGAAGTGCTCCGCGCGATCCGCCGTGACGCTTTGGTCGAGTTCTTCCAGGGGCTGTACCGTCCCGAGAACATGATCGTGGCTGTCGCGGGCGACATCACCCGCGAGCGAGTCTTCGAGACGGTCGGAAACGCATTCGGGTCCATCCCGGCGGGCGAGGTGAGGAAGGAGCGGGGAGCCACGGAACCGCCGCAGCGGGAGTTCCGATTTTCCGAATCCCGCGGTGACATCAGGCAATCGTTCTCGGTCTTCGGCTGGCACACCCCGGGCGAGCAAAGCGAGGACGAGCCCGCGCTCGAGATTCTGGCCGAGATCCTCGGAGGGGGGCGGTCGTCGCGCCTCTATCGCCACGTGGTCCGGACCGGCGGGGCGAGCAGCGCCACCGCCTCGAGCTCGACATGGGAGGACGTCGGGATCTTCACCATCCGCAGCTCCTTCGATGACGAGGAGATCTCGGCAGTCGAGCGGGCGATCGTCCGCGAAGTCGAGGCGATGAAGAGATACGGACCCGTCGAATTCGAGCTCGCACTCGCCCGCAACAGGATCGAGGCCGATACGGTCTTCGGAATTCAGGACGCTCTCGGCCGGGCGGCGGCACTGGCCTGGCAGGAGTCCCGCGGCGGGTACGAACGCCTGGGAAAACATCTCGCCGCTCTTGCCGGTGTCACACCCGCCAAGGTTCGCGAGGTCGCGAACCGCTATCTGACGTTCGAGAATCTGACGGTTCACCGTTATCGTCCGGCCGGCACCGCGGCCGCGGAGGCTCCCCTCGTCCTCACCTCGCTCTCCTCGGCTGCGGGCGAAGGGGGATTCACCGAGCCAAAGTCCATCGCCGCTCCGGCGCCCGGCCCGATCGTACCGGCCGCTGGCGGCGCCCGCCCGATTCAGCGATTCGTGCTCACCAACGGCATGACGCTGTTCGTCCAGGAGCGTCCCGGAACCCCTTCCGTGGCAGTCGAAGTTTCCTTCGCCGGCGGGCGGATGCGCGAGTGCTCGGCGAACGCCGGCATCACGGCACTGATGACTCGAATGATGCGCAGAGGGACAGCGCGTCGCACGGGGGACGAGCTCGACCGCGGCATCGAGTATCTCGGGTCGGGCATCGCGACCCGGCTGAGCGACGACTATTTCAGTTTCGGACTCGAGATTCTCCGCTCTCACCTTTCCTCCGGCGTCGACCTGCTCGCGGAGATGATTCTCGCGCCGACTTTTCCCGCGGGGGATCTTCAGCGCGAGTGCGACCTGCAGATCTCGGCGATCCGGCAGTCGATGGACTCATCGAGCGATCGCCCCTTCCAGCTCTTCTCGGAGGCGTTCTTCGGACCGCATCCCTACGCGTTTCCGTCGAAGGGCTACGTGTCGAGCGTGAGCGGAATCAACAGAGGAGACCTGCTCGATTGGTACCGGGAGACGATCGGAGCGGATTCCGCTCTGGCGATCGTCGTGGGTGACGTACAGGCCGAAGCGGTTCGAGAGCTGATGGAATCACGATTCTCCGGCCTGACGAAGACTACGGCGCTGCCCCGCGCGGTGGCGCCGTGGCAGCCGCCGCAGGTTTCCAGGGAGCTCGTGGAAACGCGGGCGCGGCGGCAGAGCGCCGCGGTGATCGGGTTTCCGAGCGTTCCGCCGCAGCACGACGACTGGACGGTCCTCCGCATGATTCAGGACGTCACGTCGGGCCTTTCCGGCACGTTCTTCTCCGAGCTTCGCGGCCGCCGCTCGCTCGCCTACACGGTCTACGCCTCGGACTATTCATCACGTTTGGCGGGCGCCTTCATCGGCTACATCGCCAGCGATGCGGCGAAGGAGAGGGAGGCCATCGACGCACTGCTCGCGGAGTTCAGGAAATTGAGCGAAGAGGGGATCTTGCGGGAAGATCTCGATCGCGCGCGGGCGCACCTTGCGGGAACGACTCGCATCCGGCTGCAGACCAACAGCGCGATCGCGAGCGACCTGACGTGGTGCTACCTCTTCGGGCTGGGCCTCGATTTTCGCGAGCGTTTCCTCGACCGACTGCGGGGAATCACCCTGGAAGAGGCCAGGAGCGTTGCCAAAAAGTACTTCACCGGCGAAAATCAGACCGTGGCGATCCTGCGTGGCCGGGGGAGTGCGGACTGAACCATGGAACAGCTCCGTGTGATGGATGGGGGGAGCATCGACTCGTGGTACGACCTCGGCCAGATGCTGACTGAGATTGCCGCCGAGTACTTTCCCGGCGCGACGATCCCCGTGATCCGATGGGGTCGCAAAATCACCCGCAAGAAGAGGCGGAGCATCCGGCTCGGGTCCTACTTCCGTCCGACGGCGACGATTCGCATCCATCCGCTCCTGAACTCACCCGAAGTCCCCCGCTACTTCGTGCAGTCGATCGTCTTTCACGAGATGCTCCACCACGTCCTCGGAGGGAGCCACAACCGGAGATTCCACCGGGCCGAGCGGAGCTTCCGCTATCACTGCGAGGCGCGGGAATGGCTGCGCGCGAATCTCCTGCTGCTTCTAGGAATGCGCGAGCGTCCGCGCCGCGTCTTTCGAGTGCCGCCGCCAGCGGTCGCCTCGCCGGCGAGTCAGCTCTCACTCTTCGGCTGATCGTCCTACAGGCTCGTTCCGCTCATCGGAAATGTGAGCGTGTAAACGTAGCGTCCGCGGGCGATGGAGAGGACGATCGATGACCGCTCGACCGCGCGCATCAGGATTTCGTTGAGCTCGCGCACCGAGCGGACGTCGCGACCGTTGGCGCCAACCACCAGATCTCCCGGCCGCAGCCCCATCTGTTCGGCGCGCGATCCGCGGCTGACTCCAGTGATGACGACGGCGCCGCGCTGCTCGGCGACCTCGAGCCCGGCCACTTCCTCGAGAGCCTGAAGGCCGAGCGAGGCCGGCGGGTCCGCCGGGACGAGGCGGAGGTCCATCGGGGCTCCCGCGCGGTTGATCCTGAGGGTGATCGGCGAGCCGGCGACCGCGGTGGCCGTGAGGGTCGTGAATGCCTCCCGCGACTCGACCGAGGCGTTGCCGACTCCCGTGATCACGTCACCCGGCCGGAGCCCCGCACGATCGGCGGGCGACCCGCCGGTGACCCTGGTGACGAGGGCGCCACGGGCGACGGCCAGGCCGAGACGCCTCGCCTCCTCGGGGGTGACGGTTGCGGTGCTGATCCCGATCCAGGCCGTATGAACTTCGCCGAACTGCCGGAGATCCTCGACGATCTTCCTCGCCCGATCGACGGGGATGGCAAAGCCGATGTTCTGCGCCTGCGCGTAGATCGCCACGTTGATCCCGACGACCTTCCCTTCGATATTGAGCAGCGGTCCGCCCGAGTTGCCCGGATTGATCGAAGCATCCGTCTGGACGAAGTCGGTGAAGGTCCGGTTCTGATCCTCGGAGGGCACCGAGCGGCCGATCGCCGAGATCACCCCGGTCGTGACCGTTCCGCTCAGGCCGAAGGGATTGCCGACGGCGATCACGGTCTCTCCGATGAGCAGGTCGTTGGAGGTCCCGAGAGGAAGCGTCGGCAGGCGACTTTCGCTCTCGACCTTGAGAACCGCGAGATCGTTGTCGGGATCGGCGCCGATCACGCGCGCCTCGAGCTGGCGTCCATCGTAGAGGTTCGCGGTGATCGATGACGCGCCTTCGATGACGTGAGCGTTCGTCACGATCGTTCCGTCGGAAGCCCAGATGAAACCGGAGCCGACCGACTGTGCGCGGTAAAGGCGGTCCCTTCCGGGAAAGCCGAAGAAAGGATCGAACGAACGGCGCCGGATGACGGACTCGATCTGGATGTTGACGACGGCCGGAAGCGCGGCATGCGCTGCGAGAACGATGGGAGTCCTGCGGGCCGGCCCTACGGACGGCGGAAGGGCGGGAGCCGAGGTCTGTGTCTGAGCCTCGGCCGAAGGAATGATCCTTCCGTCGCCATCGCCGCGACATCCGGCGAGAAGGGTTGCGAGAGCGAGAAGAGGGAGCAGAGCTCGTTGGAGACGTGACTTCATGCGGCACCTGATCACTTGCATTCCCCGGGTCGGGGCACTGGCTTGGACGGGAGCGGAAGGGGTGAAGTTGCAACCCCCCGGCCGTTCCGTGAGAACATCCCACGATGCGCCTGCTCCTTCTCTACAACCCTGAGG
>JBHEPS010000002.1:7969-25295 GCA_046260175.1 Thermoanaerobaculia bacterium | reverse complement strand
GCATGCGACCTCCTCGGGTGCAGACCGGATCGTGGCGTGCGGAGGGGACGGAACCGTCAATCTGGTGCTCCGGCGGCTCGACCTCGATCGGGCGACCTTCGGGGTTCTCCCACTCGGTTCGGGCGACGATTTCGCGAAAACCGTGGGGATCCCCGAGGACCTCGAGGGGGCGTGCGAGGTTCTGATGAGGGGACAGATCAGGCCGATCGACGTCGCGATGGCGAATGACGTCCGTTACGTCTGCGTCGCCGGATTCGGATTCGATTCCGAGGTCAACCGGGTCGCGAACGAGAGCACGTCTAGACTTCGGGGAACTCCGCTGTACCTCACCTCGATCTTCAAGGTGCTCAGAAAGTTCGAGCCTCATCACGTGGCCGTGCAGAACGGGGCCTCGCGATGGAACCAGGAGATGATGTTTCTGGTCGTGGCGAACTCCCCTCGCTACGGAGCGGGGATTCACATCGCGCCGCATGCCGTCCCTGACGACGGCCTGCTCGATCTCTGCGTCGTGGGGAAGTGCGGCAAGATGGATCTGGTCCGAACGCTCCCTCTCGCGTACAGCGGTGGCCATCTGAAGCGGCCGTTCGTCCATTACCAGAAGGGGACGGAGTTCACCTTTCAAACCCGCGAACCGATGGATGTGTATGCCGACGGCGAGCCGGTGACGCGGACGCCCGTGCATTTCTCGATCAATCCCCAGAAGCTGCGGCTTCTCGTGCCGTCCGTGGACGCCGCAGAGGTTCCCTAGGTTCCCTAGGCGTCGCGGCGGTCCGAGCTCCCCGCGCGTCGGCGCGGCCGGTCGGTTTTCCCGCGCAGCTGACCGCAGGCCGCGGCGATCTCGTCGCCCTTGGAGCGCCTGACCGTCACCGCGACCCCGCGGCGAACGAGCTCCGCGGAGAACCGGTCGATCGCTCCGTCCCCGGGCCGCCGCATCCAGGCGGGGAGGTTCGGGTCGGGATTGAAAGGAATCGCGTTCACTTTCACGCGCAGACCGGTGAGCAGCCTCGCGAGAGCCCCTGCATCCTCGGGCGAGTCGTTCCATCCGGCCAGCAGGACGTACTCGGCGGTGATCTCCCGCCCCTTTTCGAGGGGAAATGCTCGCAGGGCGGCGATCAGCTCGCGGAGCGGGTGTTTCCTGGTGATCGGCATGATCTGCTCGCGGCGCGCCTGGTCGGGTGCGTTGATCGAGACCGCCAGATTCGGCCTGCGCTCGAGCCGCGCCAGCTCCGCGATGGCGGGCGTGATGCCGGAAGTCGAGATCGTGATCCGCCGTGGCGACACGTTGCGATAGAGGATCTCGAGCGCGGGCAGCACGCCCTCGAGGTTCAGAAGCGGCTCGCCCATCCCCATGAACACGACGTTCATCTGCGTCCAGGGGATCTGGCGTTCGTGCCGAATGCGGTGGACCTGCCCCGTCATCTCACCCGGCGAGAGGTTGCGTCCCGCGCCGAAAAAGCCGGTCACGCAGAAGGTGCAACCGACCGCACAGCCGGCCTGCGAGGAAAGGCAGAGCGTCGTGCGGTCCTTCATCGGCATGAAGACCGACTCGATCAGGGCGCCGTCCGCCAGACGGAAGAGAAACTTCTCACTCCCGTCGGGACCGGGAGGAGTGGTGCTTTCGATGCGTGGCAGTTGGACGCCGAGCTTCGCGGCGAGCGCGTTGCGCAGCGCCGCCGGGAGGTTGGTCATCGCCTCGAAGCTCGAGACGCCGCGGTCGTGAACCCATTCGGCGATCTGGGCGACGCGAAACGGAGGGGACGCCAGTTCGCCGAGTGCTTCCGGCATCGCGGCGGGGGCGACGTCATGAAGATTCGTCGGGTTTTGAGGTTTTTCCTTCAATGCGGCGGGCGCTTCTGACCTTGCGGGTCGGGTCGATTCCAATGGATCGCAGGAATCCGAGATCGCTGATGTCGATCCGGAACCGCACATCCTCGGACCGCGGTGCAGCGATGAATTGCTGCTCCGAACGGGCCTCTTCTTCGGCGGGCTCATCCTCGCGGTTCAGCCCGATGGTGGCGTCGAGCAGGACGTAGAGGTTGTACCCCTCGTCGCGGATCTGCTGGATTCGTTCGTTCACGTCGGCCGACGCGGAGATCGACTCGTTGATCGCGTCGCCGAGCTCCTTGAGGAGCTGTTTGATTTTATCGTCCAAGGGTTGGCCTTTTCGTTTTTGCGGGCTCGCGTTCCCGCGGTCCATGCTGCCTCACCCCTGGTGCGGGTGAAGCGGCGCTGTGGTGACTCGCAAAACGTATTCAAAGCGTAATCTATTCAGAGGGCGGTTCGTACTTGACAAGCGAATCTGCCGCGCTCTCCCACAGCTCCGCCCAGTAGGCGAGATACTTCCAGGGGCCCCAGCGGGAATAACGGCGAAGCATCGTTGCGTCGGCGACCGCGCGGCCGCGGTGATAGCGGTCGCGAACGAATCGCCGGAACTCGGTGTCGACGGCGATGAAATCGTGGCGGCCGTCGAGGGCCATCAGGTGCGCCGCGCCATAGGGACCGATTCCCGGGAGCGTCCTCCATGCGAGCAGTTGCGCGCCGGCGTTCGCGGTTGGATCGTGGAGAGCATCGAGGTCGATCGCGCCGTCGGCGACGCCGCGCGCCAGCGCGTGAATGGTGGTGGCCCGGTAACCGAGCCGGCAACGCTCGCGCAGCTGGTCGACCGACGCAGAAGCGATTCGAGAGGGGGACGGGAAGGCCGAAGCGCCCCCTTTCGAGCGTGCGCCGAGCTCCCCCACCAGTAGCTCCACCATCCGCATCGTCTGCTTCCACGTGGTGTTCGTCGTCGCGATGATCTTGACGGCGTCCTCGAAGCGGGTGGCTCCGCAGAGCATGCGGCCGAACCCGGTGAGGGCCACCCATCGGTGGGTCTCGGAGTCGCCGCTCAAACGGGCGAACTCGTCGATGTCGAGATCGAGCTGGAACATTCTCGCGAGCTTGCGGTGGAGCTCGCGCTGGTGGGTGGGGCCGAGCTCCCGATCGCTCGCGATCTCGAGCGCGTCTCCGCGCTGGTGGATCTGGAGCTCGAACACCGAGCGACCGAGTGACTCGACCCGGTGAAGGGTCTTGGTTTCCCGGTCCCACCGGTAGGGCTCGAGCAGATACCAGCCGTGCGAGCGCACGGTAGGCTCGAACGCGAAATCGCGGGGCACGGGGAATCGGTGAAGAGCCATTAGACAAGGAGGGGGAAATTGGAGGCGACGGTCGGAATCGAACCGACGAATAGAGGTTTTGCAGACCTCTGCCTTACCACTTGGCTACGTCGCCCCCCGGAGGGATTTCGCAGTCTAGTGAACCGCTCGATTTCGGTCAATATTCGCCCGCGCTGTCACCGTCTGGAGAAATCGATAAACCCTCGCTCGGGGTCGGCGCCGACGAGTTTCACCCTCACCCGGTCTCCGACGTCGAGCCCGCGGCTGCCGGAAACGACCTTCCCTTCGACGGGAGGATCGAAGGTCCGAACCCAGACCCCTTTCGCAGAAGCTCCGGTGATCACCCCATGGAACTCCTCTCCGATCCGATGCTGGAGATGAATGGCGGCCGCCGCCTTGGTCACCAGCCGCTCCACCTTGTCGGCGGCGTTCTCCTGCTTCGTGCAATGGTCCGCAATCGCGACGAGCTCCTCGAAAGTGTACGGATGCCGCTCGTCGGAGATGGCGGCCTTGAGGAGGCGCTGAGTGACCAGGTCGGGATAACGACGGTTCGGCGCCGTCGAGTGCGTGTAGTCCCTCACGGCCAGGCCGAAATGTCCGGGAGGCTCCGAGCCGGCCCTCTGCGCGACGTACTCTCCCCGCCCCATCAGTTTGATGATCGATAGGGAGAGGTCGGGGAAGGTCACCGGATCCTTTTCTTTCTGGATGAGAAGAAACTCTTCGAGCGCGATGGGATCGGGGTCCTGCGGCAGCTTGTGCCGGTGCTCCTCGGCGAGCGCCACAATTCGCTCCCACCGCTCCGGCGACCGGACCACGCGCCGGATCGTCGACATCTTCCGGCGCTGAAGATAGCGCGCGTTGATCCCGTTCGCCGCGATCATGAAGTCTTCGATGATCTTGTGCGCGCGGGTCTGCTGCCGGCGCGTCACGGCGACGACTTCGCCATTGGACACTTCTGCCTTGGCCTCGATCGTCTCGAAGTCGAGCGCGCCTTCTTCCTGCCGGTGACCACGGAGCTTCGCGGCTGCTTCGTCCTGAAGGCGAGCCTGGGTTGCGGCGGGCTCGAATGCTGCCATCGCAGCGGGCATCTCGCCCGTACCTTCCAGCCACTCCGCCACGCTTTCGTACGCGAGCTTCGCGTAGTTGCGAACGTGAGCGCGGAGGACGTTCTCTCCCTCGACACTTCCGTCGCTGACGATCATCTCGACCACGACGGCGAGGCGATCCTCGCCGGGGTTGAGTGAGGTGAAATCGGTGGATAGCTTCTCGGGCAGCATCGGGAAGACGTGGCCCGGCGTGTAAACCGAGGTCGTGTTCACGGCAGCGTGCTTGTCGAGCTCCGAACCCTGGGGAACGAGAGCGTCGACATCCGCGATCGCGATGAGAACGCGGATGCGGCCATTCCCGAGGTCCTCTGCGAATCCCAATTGATCGAGATCGAGCGAGTCATCGTTGTCGATGGAGATCCAGGGGAGCTCGCGCATGTCGCGAATCACGTCATCGTCGGGCTCGGCCGGTGATTGAATCCGCTCGAGCTCTGCCTGCGCAGCCCGGGGAAGGCTTGCAATGAGTCCCTGTTCGCGCATCGCCTGTCGGGCGATCTCTTCGAGGTCGAATTTCTTACGTTCCAAGGCCCCTCCTCGTCCAGCGTCGGACTTTCCGAAGCTTATCGCGAGCAACGGAAAATCCGCGACTGGTGTCACAATCGGGCCCATGCTGGAGAGCTCGAGGCTCACCTGTGCAGGGGCTGGGGATCGGGGATTGCTGATCGCGCACCAGAACGGCGGCGATCTCACCCGGCTCGCGGTCGAGGCTCGGACTTTGCCCGGCGTCACCGCCGCGATCCCGGGCCATTCCTCCCTGCTCGTTCTTCTCGAGTCAGACGACCCGAATCTCCGCGCGGAGCTCGCCGCGCGCCTGGGCAGCGCGGCCGGCAACGACGCCGGCCCACCACGACGAAGCCGGGAGATCTCCGTCTCGTTCGAGGCCGAAGATGCTCCCGACCTCCCCCGGCTCATCGCGCGGAGCGGACTCTCGCGCGAGCGACTGATCGTAGCGATCGCGCGCCTTTCCCTGCGGGTTCGCTTTCTGGGGTTCCTTCCGGGGTTTGCCTACCTCGACGGATGGCCCTCGGAGTGGCAGCTGCCGAGACTCGACACGCCGCGCGCGCTCGTCCCCGCAGGCAGCTTCGCCGTGGCGGGACCTTCCGCGGGCTTCTATCCCAGCAGCTCGCCCGGAGGATGGAACCTGATCGGTCGCAGCGATGGCGCATTCTGGAATCCGCTGGGCGTTCCACCGAATCTGTTGAGCCCGGGCGATGAGATTCGCATCGTTCCCGGGCCCATCGAGGCATCCGGCCGGGTCGTGCTTCGGGCCCCTGCGGCCGATGGGGAGCCGGTCGCGGAAGTTGTCGCGCCGGGGACTCTCTCGCTCCTCGCCGGCCCAGCCCGCGCATCGAATCTCGAGATCGGCGCCTTCCCGGGAGGCCCGTTCGATCCGGAGGCAGCGGGCATCGCGAATCGATCGGTCGGAAATGCGCCGGATGCCGCCGTCATCGAATGCGCGCTCAGCGGCCCGAAGCTGCGGTTTCTCGCGCGCACATCGCTCTCATGGAGCGGAGCGGCGGCCGACCTCAACGTCGACGGCAGAAGGGTAGACGACCCGCGGGTGATCGTCGTCGATGAAGGATCCGAACTTGCGATCGGCAGGATCGGTCCGGGCGCGCGCGGATGGCTCGCCGTCTCCGGAGGTTGGGGGGTCGTGGAGCTGCCCGGCATGTTTCCGCCCCCACTTCGCGTGGGTCAGATCCTGACCCGAAACGAATCACACGCCGGATCGGGAAAAATAAGGGGTCTCGCGAGGAAGCTTCCTGAGGAGATTCGTGCAATCGCAGGTCCGGCGATCGTCGATCCCCGCCGGCTCGAGGACTTGCAGAGCGTCACCTGGGTCGCCACGGACCGGATGGACCGAACGGGCGTCCGGCTCGTCCGGACCGGAGGGGAAGGCGAGCGCCCCCCCGCCTCGCTCCCATCGACGCCGCTGCAATTCGGCTCAGTGCAGTGGCACCCCGACGGGAGCCTTCTGGTCATGGGTCCCGATCACCCGGTCACCGGCGGATATCTTCAGGTGATGACGATTCCCTCGCGTGAGCTCTGGAAGATCGCGCAGCTGACGTCCGGCGCCGCCGTTCGATGGCGGATCGAGCCGCCCGTTCAGTACGAGTAGCCTTCGCGCGCTTTCACGCGAAACTCCGGATTCCTGAGCCTCACGTCGATCCTCTGGTATCCCTCAGCTCCCTCGGGCTTCCTGATCCGATAGGTCAGAAGGTAATAGCCGCTGGCGGCGTTCTCGATCCTTCCGAGCGGAGTCTCGAACGACGTGAAGTTCTTGTAGTAATCGCCGCCGGTCTCCGAGGAAATGCGCGAGAGCGTCTGCTCGGGAGCATAAAAGGTGACGTTGCGGAGAAGGAAAATTGAATCGACCGTCACGTTCGCGCTGTTGAGCGCCTGGATCATCGGCTGATACCAGCTCTCCTCGTTCTCGAGCAGCGTGCTGCTGCCACGGCGAACATCGCCGATCCCATAGGAGAAGAGCGGCATGATCTTCCGAGCCGCAATCGGCCGAAGCGCATCGGCGAGGAGCTCGAGACCGTCGTAAACGCGTCCCGTTTCATTGACCATTTTCTCGATGTCGATGGCCCGCATGATCGAGGGCTCTTCAGCGTATCCGGGCGCGGCCGTCAGACCGCGCGAGAAGGAGACGACATCGTTCAGCGCGGACCTGAGAATCTCCTGATCATTGGTGAAGTCCGCGTACACCTTCAGCCGGATGTCGAACCCGGCGATCGCGACCTTGTCCTGCGGCTGCAGGTCCTCGTCGATCCATTTCCGGGCGGCCTGCGTCGCCCGTCTCAGCTCGCTCGTGAATCCCGGAATGGCCGACGGGTCGCCCAGCTCGTGGAAGAAGAGGACGAAGTACCTCTCCTGCCGGACTCGCTCGACCGGGAAAGCGGCGCGATCCTCGCGGCTCGTGAGCAGGGTCCTGTTGGTGAAGTAGTCCACCGAGAGGAGCTGCTGCGGCTCGCCATTCTCCTCGACGATGAAGTCGTCCTTCCCGAGCCCGAGAATCTGGTTTCCCCTCGAGTCGGTCACCGTGGCGTCGACGAGGACCAGGTCGACCTGGAGCTCTTCCTGAAACTCCGTCTGCGCGAAGAGGGGGGAGAAGACGAACAGAAGGAAGAGGAGGGGAACGACCGGAGCTCGCATATTGGGATGACCTCGCTGTAGAGAACGCGAGGGCGAGAGGCCGCGATTCCGGCGGAAAATGGTCGGGGCAAGAGGATTTGAACCTCCGACCTCACGGTCCCGAACCGTGCGCTCTAACCAGGCTGAGCTATGCCCCGATGATCTGCCGGACTTCGGCTGAGGACGTCCGAAGGGAGCGGGATTGTAGGTGATCTCCCGACAGCGGTCAACGGCGTCCCCCGAAGGGGAATTCCATGCGGAGGAAAGTGGGGAGCCGCTAGAATCAGGCGCATGATTCGAACAGCCGCATTGCTGACGCTCTCCCTGGTTCTTCTGGTGGCGGCGGACGCCTCCGCCTGGGGATCCCGGGGCCATGAGCTGGCCACCGAGGCCGCGACGTGGGGGCTGCCCACCGACCTTCCGCATTTCTTTCACCAGGCCTACCCCAGCCTGATTCATCTCGCGAATGACCCGGATCGCTGGAGGGGTGCCGGCGCCTCGCTCGACGACGCCAATGGCCCGGATCATTTTCTCGACTACGAATACGTGGCCGAGCTCGAGCTGCCTCCAGGCCGGTACGACTTCATCGCTGCTCTCTACGAATCAGGCACCGCCCACCGCCTCGGCCTGAAGCCGGATACGGCCGGCTTCGTGATCTGGAGAATCGCCGAGCTCAGCGAGAAGCTGACCGATCAGTTTCGAGACTGGAGAAGAGCGGAGGAAGGAGTCGCGCGGAATCAGCTCGAGCAGAGCATCGTCGTGACGGCCGGGATCCTGGCTCACTACGTCGAGGACGCGGCGAATCCCCACCATTCCACGATTCACTACAACGGTTGGGTCGGCGATCCCGGGACAGGCTACCGAACCGACTGCGAGACCCACTCGCGGTTCGAGTCGGCGTTCGTGTCGCGGGAGATCGATCTTCAGGCCGTCGTCGCGCGAATGAGCGAGGAAATGCGAAGAGACGATTACTTCGCGTCGGCCGTCGCCCTGATCCGGGAGTCCAACGCGAAAGTGCACGAGCTCTACACGCTGGATACAGCCGGAGCGTTCGACAGCCCGATTGGAGCAGCGGGAGGAGGGGAGTTCGCGGCGGAGAGGCTGGCCGTCGGCGCGTCGATGGTGCGCGACCTCTGGTGGACCGCGTGGCTCAAGAGCGGAGAGCGGCGCTGAGGCTCGCACCCCTCCGACTTGTGCTGAGGTTCCCTGGAAGCATGCGGCTCGTCGTGGCATCATGCCGGGCATGAAGATCTACACGCGCGGAGGAGATTCGGGCGAAACGTCGCTGCTCGGACCCGGCAGGGTGTCGAAGGACGATCCGCGGATCGAGGCGTACGGGACGGTCGACGAGCTGAACTCCGTGATCGGACTCGCGCGCACATTCGTGACGGTTCCCGATCTCGACCGGGAACTGCGATTGATCCAGGCGGACCTCTTTCAGCTCGGCGCATGGCTCGCCTCGCAACCGGACGGGCGCAGCCGGTCCCTACCGGGAGGGTTCAGTACCGTCGATCCAGTACGGGTCGAGCTGCTCGAGCAGTGGATCGACTCGATGGAAGCAGACCTCGAGCCTCTGACCGCATTCATCCTCCCCGGAGGGAGCCCGGCCGCTTCGGCGCTTCATCTCGGCAGGACGGTCTGCAGGCGGGCGGAGCGCCGCGTCATCGCCCTCAGGCAGAACGACGAAAACGACCAGCTGACGATCCGGTACCTGAACCGGCTGTCGGATGCGCTTTTTGTCGCCGCGCGCTGGGCGAACCGGAAGGCGGACCAACCCGACGTGCTCTGGAAATCCGAAGCGAAATGAAAAAGGCGGCCTGCGAGGCCGCCTTTTCAGATCAACTCGAGCGCCGATCAATCGGCGGCTTCGAGCTCTCGGATCCGATCGCGCACGATCGCGTTCGCGACGTCGGGGATGACCTCCCACGCGATCTCGCGAACCGCGCTGTCCGAGAGGAGCTCCACCACTCGGCGTGCGATGCGGTCGACGTCGGCCTCGGAAAGCGATCCACCGCTCGCGGCGGCTGCCGCAACCTCAGGCTCCTGTTCGGCGGCCTCGCGTTCGAAGCCCGTCGCGACGGGGGTGGCGAAACTGGAATCGTCAGCGACCGGAGTCTCCTCTTCGATTGAAGCTGCCGGCCAGGCCTCGCCTTCCTCCTCGGCTGCGGGTGACGGCTCGGAAGGAGCCGGCTCTTCCGCGGGAGTCGGAGAGTCGAAGCCGAAGTCACCCGATGCGGGCGGCTGTTCACCCGCCGGCTCGTCGCTCGGGGCGGCGGAGGTGGGCCATTCCGGAGCCTCGTCGGACGGCTCGGGCGCCGAGGAGGTCTCCCAGGGGAGCGACGCAGCCTCGGCGGGAGGCTCTGCCTCGGGCTCGGGCTCCTGCGATTTCTGCAGATCAGCGAATGACATTTTCGGGATCGCGGTCGTTTCCGCCGACCAGGCGGACCCCTCTGCCTCAGGCTGAGGCGCAGCCGTCTCGCCCGGCCAGCCGGACTCCTCAGCCTCGGGCCGAGGAATGGCTTCCTGACTCTGTTCGGCTGCCGGCAGGTCGTCGAAAGACGTCTTGGGAGTGGGGGTCTCCTCGCCCGGCCAGGCGTGGGCTTCGGGCTCGGGCGGAGGTGCGCTCGTCTGGTTCTCCTCGGCGGCCTTGCGAAGGTCATCGAAGCTCATCTTCGGGAAAGCCGTGGTGGCAGCGGACCAGACCTGCTCGCCGGAGGGCGGTTCGGGTGGCGCAAAGGCCGGCTCCGCGGGAGCGGATTCTTCGTCGCCCTCGGAAACGTCGCCGAAGCCCGTTTCGGGGAGCGAGGGCGACGGCAGATCGAAGGCGTCTCCCGAGAGAGGGCTTTCCGAGCTCTCCTGCGGGCTGGGCTCGGAGGCAGCCGAGGGGGGCCATGAGGGCTCAGGGGATGAAGGCGGGAAAGGGGGACCCGTCTCGTCGAATGGATCGCGCGCGGCAGACGAGGAGGTGTCCGAGGAGAGGCCGAAGATCTCGTCCGGCGCGGGCTGCCCGGTCTCACCGAACGGCTCAGCCATGGGACTCTCGGAGGGGGTGTCTGCCGGGGATTCGTCAGCGGGAGAGGATCCCGAGTCTGAGAGGTCCGAGGTTGGCTCCTCGGCGGGAGGGGGTGCGAACATCATCTCGCGCGAGTGGCGGCCACCCACGGCGGTTTCGTCGAAGGGGGAGGCCTCCGGGACCGGAGGCTTTGCGGGAGCGGCGGCGGCGATCAGTTCCTCGACCTTGTGGATCAGGCTCTGTGACTCGAAAGGCTTGGTGACGACGGCGTCGCAACCGGCGCGCTCGGCGCGATCGGGATCGAACGGCTCGAAGGTGCCGGTGAGCAGGACTACGGGGATCGTCTTGTAGTCAGGATGGGATTTGACGAACTCGCAGACCTCATAGCCGTTCTTCTCCGGCATGATGATGTCTGAAAGGATGATGTCGGGCCGCGACTCCTGCAGCTGCTGGATTGCGCGTGCGCCATTGTTCACGGCGACGACTTCGAAATCACCGTCGGAGAAGGTCAGCTCCACGACCTTCTGGATGGTGATACTGTCGTCAGCGAGAAGGATCTTCTTCGCCATTTCGTCCCCTCCGGTATCTCGGGGAAACGTTACCTGTGCGGGAACCGGAAGTCAACGAAACGTCTTTCCAAATCGCTGTGCCGCAAGAGATTAGGTCCGGGTTCGGCCGGTCTCGATCGGTTGCGCGGATCGGCGCAGGGGTTGTGCTAGACTTCGCTCGACCCGGGAAATAACAAGTCGGCCAAGCGCCCTCAGGGAGGGGAGGGGATCATGACGAGGTGGGAGTACAAGATCATCAACGTGCGCTCCGAGAACTATTCGATGGACCCGCGACGCGCCGAGGAGCTCAACCGGCTGGGTGACGAGGGGTGGGAACTGGTCAGCATCACGTCGATCAACTTCAAGACGGGCGCGACCGACCACATCGGAATGGTTTTCAAGCGCGAAAAGACGGCCTGACCCCTCTTTCCCGTCCTTTTCAACGATCCCCCCGCTTTCTGATATGTTGCCCTCCTTCCGGGCGGGGCTCGTCCGGACCCGTTCGCGGTCCGACAGCGAGGGACTCCGCAAGCCCGCGCCGTTCGGGCGCCAGCGAAGCTCAGAGGTTCGATGACATCTCAGCCTTCTTTCGTCATTCTCGTCGTCCTGGACGGCTTCGGTTGCCGTGAGGGAAAAGAGTGGAACGCCATCGCGCAGGCGGACCACCCGAACCTGACTCGCCTTTTCGCCGAGAGTCCCTGGGCGTCGATCGAAGCATCGGGCGAGCGGGTGGGCCTGCCGCACGGTCAGATGGGGAACTCCGAGGTCGGCCATCTGAACATCGGCGCCGGCCGCGTCGTTCATCAGGACATCGTCCGGATCAGCAAGGCCGTCCGCTCCGGTGAGATCAACTCCAATCCCGTTCTGGTGGAAGCCTGCGATCGTCTGAAGAAGACCGGCAAGACGATTCATCTCGTCGGTCTGCTGTCGGACGGAGGAGTCCACTCGCTCCAGGAGCATCTCCACG
The DNA here is from genome assembly GCA_046260175.1 of Thermoanaerobaculia bacterium. Lineage (GTDB taxonomy): Bacteria > Acidobacteriota > Thermoanaerobaculia > Gp7-AA8 > Gp7-AA8 > JBHEPS01. Next base: position 13,371 of record JBHEPS010000002.1, on the reverse strand, counting down.
GGTTGATCCGGGCCGCGGTCGAGAACGGCATGGACGTGCGGAAAGGCGGGCTGCCGAGCGTATCCATTCACGCGATCCTCGATGGCAGGGACACGCCTCCCCGCTCGGCACTCGCCAACCTCAACCGCCTCCAGGAGTACATCGCCGACTTTCCGCAGGTCCGGCTGTCGACCATCGTCGGTCGCTACTACACGATGGATCGCGACCACCGTTGGGAGAGGACTCAGCAGGGCTACGACCTGATGACCCTCGGCATGGGGATCGAGACGGCGAACCCTACGACGGTCGTCGAGCGCTTCTACGAGTCGGGCATTACGGACGAGTTCATGAAGCCGATCGCCGTCCTCGGGCCCGAAGGCGAGCACAGGGGAAAGATCCACACGGGCGACACCATCCTGTTCTTCAATTTCCGCGCGGACCGGATGCGCCAGATCGTTTCCGCCTTCCGCGACTCTGATTTCCAGGGATTCGACCGCAGCATGGTCGTGCAGCCCGACCTGATCTCGATGACCCGTTACCGGGAGGACTTCGAGTTTCCCGTGATCTTCGGCCCGAACCAGGTCTCGAACCATCTCGGGGACGTGATCGCGAGGCAGGGGTGGGAGCAGCTCCGGATCGCCGAGACGGAGAAATACGCGCACGTGACGTTCTTCTTCAACGGAGGCTCGGATTACGTGAGCCCGGGTGAGAAGAGGATTCTGGTCCCCTCGCCCAAGGTCGCGACATACGACCTCAAGCCGGAGATGTCGGTCGGCGAGCTGACCGATCGGCTGCTCGCGGAGCTTCGCGGCGGAAAGTACCGCTTCATCGTGATGAACATCGCGAATCCCGACATGGTGGGGCACACCGGAGTCATGCCGGCGGCGGTGACCGCGGTCGAGGCGACCGATGTACAGGTTGGACGGATCATGAGGGTCGTGGAAGAGAACGGCGGCGTCATGGTGCTGACCGCGGATCACGGCAACTGCGAGATCATGTTCGATCCGGCAACGGGGCAGGCTCACACCGCACACACCACTTCGCCCGTGCCATTGGTGGTGTTCGATCCGAGGCGCAGGTGGTCGGGCATGGAAGAGGGCGGCGCCCTCGAGAACGTGGCTCCGACGATCCTCGAGATCTTCGGGATCGAGAAGCCGGAAGAGATGACGGCCCGCAGCCTGTTGCGCTCCTGACAGATGAACAGACTCATTCTGATCCGCCACGGCGAGACCCTCGACAATCTGCGCGGGGTCGCTCAGGGCTGGCGCGACAGCGCCCTCTCTCCTCAGGGGGAGACGCAGGTGGCCGCGGTGGCCGGCCGGCTCCGCGAGGTCGGAGCGAGCTCGCTCTGGTGCTCGACTCTCCCGCGCGCCCGCACCACGGCGGAGGCAATCTCCCGCGAGATCGGGCTCGAGCCCAAAGTCCTCGATGACCTGAAGGAGATGAACTGCGGCGACTGGGAAGGCGTCTCCTTTCTCGACGTGAGAAGGGATCATCCCGAGCTCTACCGGCGCTGGGCCTCCGATCCGCACGAGCCGTGTCCCGGAGGCGAATCGTTCGCCGACGTGCGCGACCGGATGGAGCGCGCGATCGAGCAGATCCGCAAAGCGGAGAACGGATCGGGCGGGACGGCCGCGGTCGTCTCCCATGGCACCGCGATCCGTGTTGCGGCAACCTCTCTACTCGACCTTCCTCTCGATGCCGCCCGGCGGCTGGCGCAGGACAACGCTGCCCTGAATATTTTCGAATGGCGGGCCGAACGCTGGGTCCTCAAGACCTGGAACGATTCGACTCACTGTTCCGACCTGGACGGCAAATGAATCTCGAAGACATCGTCTCCTCTCTGACCGCAGCGCTCACGACCAGGACCCTGGCCGTCTGGGGCGTGGCCGTCGACCGCGTCATTCTTCAGCCTCCCCCGCGACTCGCCATGGGGGACCTCGCGACCCCGATGGCGCTCGAGCTCGCCCGGCAGCTGAAGAAGCCGCCCCGCGAGATCGCGCAGAAGATTGCCGACGGATTCGAGCTGCCGACGCTCATCTCCGCGGTCACGGTCGAGGGGGCGGGTTACCTGAACTTCCGATTCGATCGAGGGCTCTTCACGGCGATGCACCTCCGCAGCGTCCTCGCCCCTCCGGCGGGCACCGGGCGGAAGATCACCGTCGAGCACACCAACATCAACCCGAACAAGGCCGCGCACATCGGCCATCTGCGCAATGCCGTTCTCGGCGACACTCTGGTGCGGTGCCTTCGATGGCTCGGTCACGACGTAGAGACCCAGAACTACATCGACGACACGGGCGTCCAGGTGGCGGACGTCGTCGTTGGCTTCGAGCGCATCCTGGGTGAGGGAGTCGAGCAGATCCGCGGAAGGATCGACGACCCCGAGTCGCGGTTCGACTTTTTCTGCTGGGACCTCTATTCGCGCACGGTCCGCAACTATAAGGACAATCCGGAAGCGGTTCAGTGGCAGCGCGACACGCTGCATCGGATCGAAAAGCAGGAAGGGGAGTCGGCGAAGATCGCATCGCTCGTGGCCGACGCGATCGTCAGCTGGCATCTGCGCACCGCTGCGCGGCTCGGGATCGAGTACGACCTGCTCGTGAAAGAGAGCGACATCATCCGGCGCGACTTCTGGGAGCGTGCATTCGCGCTGCTCAAGGAAAGCGGTGCGGTCGTTTACGAGACCGAGGGGAAACATGCCGGGTGCTGGGTGATGAAGCTCGCTGACTCGCCCGAGTTCGAAGGGATGGAAGAGCCGGACAAGATCCTGGTCCGCTCGAACGGCACGGTCACGTATGTCGGAAAGGACATGGCCTACCAGCTCTGGAAATTCGGGCTTCTCGACAGGACCTTCGAGTATCGCCCGTTTCTCACCAGGGACGATGGCCGCATCGTCTGGGAGACGACGAGCGACGGCGACGGGAACCCCGACGCGCCTCGTTTCGCAGGAGCGGACCAGGTCTTCAACGTCATCGACATCCGCCAGGCGTACCTGCAGAAGATCGTGCGTGAAGGCGTTCGGCTGCTCGGCCATTCCGAGGCCGCGGACAACTCGATTCACTTCTCCTACGAGATGGTCGCGCTCAGCCCGGCCACCGCCGCCGCTCTCGGGCTGCAGCTCAGCGAGGAAGATCGCGCGAAGGCGTTCGTGGAGATGTCCGGACGCAAGGGCCTCGGTGTGAAGGCCGACGACCTGCTCGATACCCTGGAGGAAAAAGCTCTCGAGGCGGTCAAAGAGGGATTCGAAGGACGCGAGGACACGCGGCCCCCGGAAGAGGAGATGCGCCTTCTCGCGCGGCAGATCGCCGTCGGCGCCCTCCGCTACTTCATGCTCAAGTACGGCCGCAACAAGGTCATCGCGTTCGACTTCCGCGAGGCTCTCGCCTTCGAAGGCGACTCCGGACCTTACCTCCAGTACTCCACGGTCAGGGCCGAGAACATTTTCCGGAAGCTGCGCGAGCGGGGAGTGGAGGCGAACCTCGACGAGGCTTCGCTCGACGAGATTGCGGCGAGGGGAGAGATTCCGGATGAGATCTGGGAGATCGTCCGTGGAAGCGCGGAAACTTCGGCGGTGGTGCGGCGCGCCGTCGAGTCGCTCGAGCTGTCGACCCTCACGCACCACGCCTTCGAGCTCGGGCAGCGGTTCAACACCTTCTACCACAAGTTCCCGATCCTCAATGAGCCCGATCAGGAGGAGCGGCAGAAGCGGGCCGCGTGCGCGGAGATCTTCCGCCAGACCATGAAGGGGATTCTCGATCTGCTCGGTATTCCTCTTCCGGCACGGATGTGAAAGAAGCGAGGGGCAAAAAGGCAGGGGCTAGGGACTAGGGACTAGGGGCTAGGGAAAAGCAAAGACACGCCAATGAACCTTGCATCGCGTGCTCTTGTTTCTCCCTAGCCCCTAGCCCCTAGCCCCTAGACTTTTCAGGTCAGCTTGCGGACGTTCTGCGCCTGCAGACCTTTCGGCCCTTCCTGAAGCTCGAACTCCACCCGCTCGCCTTCCTTGAGCGTCCGGTAGCCAGGCTGGTCCTGGATGGACGTGTGATGGACGAAAACGTCCTCTTCCGACCCTTCACGGACGATGAATCCGTAGCCCTTTTCGTTGTTGAACCACTTCACGGTGCCTGTTTCCGCCATGAGTACAGAAGTCCTTTCACAGGTCCTGTCGCCGGACCGGCGTGGCGGAGTCGTGCAAAGGGCTGGCCTAGAGGCAGGGGCTAGGGACTAGGGGCTAGGGGCTAGGAAGGGCAAAGGAGGCAGGGGCTAGGGGCTAGGGGCTAGGGGCTAGGAAGGGCAAAGGCAAAATCCGAGTCTGGTGTTGCTGTTGTTCTTCCTAGCCCCTAGTCCCTAGCCCCTAGTCCCTGGCCCCTGGCCCCTGGCCCCTAGCCCCTGCTTCTCTACCAGATCAACGCGCGATTCTCTCCCATGCGTCGAAACCCGAGGTCTTCGTAGAGGCGTATTGCGGGATGGTTGAAGTCGTTGACGAAGAGCGTGATCGCCTTTCCCTGCCGCAGGGTGTGGCCCGCGAGCTCAGCCATTCCGACGCGCGCGTATCCCTCTCGCCGGCGCGCGGGGCGGGTCCAGACGCCCATGACCTGGACCGCGTCGTCGGTCACGGCCGAGAGCTCCGCCTTGAAGATGATCTCGCGGTTCTCGACGAGAACGAAGGACCGGCGGCGTTGGATCAGCTCACGGATCCGGTTCCGGTAGCCGACGGCATCGCGATCGAGGGGGCTGATTCCGACCTCTTCCACGTGCATGGCAGCGCACGCGGGGACGAGGGAGGCGAGGTCGCTCTCGACCGCGTAGCGGAGCCGCTCCAGATCGGGGAGGGCGGTGGGGCCGCGGGGGATGGCGTAGACCGGCTGGCGCAGCCGGACGACGGTAGGTGGACTGATCCTCTTCTCGAGCCGGCGCCACAGCGCATCCACCAATCTGGCGTCCGAGATCATGGCGCGCACGGGAAGAGATCTCCCGAGGATGCGCCCGGCAATCAGCGCCGTCGCTTCTTCCCGAAGTTCCGCGGAGAGGTTCTCGCGGCCGGCGAGGACGACGTTGGTTGTGAGCGAGGCCAGCACGACGATCTCGCCGCCCGCGAGGACGGCCACCGTCTGTCCCCGCAGCCCGACGCCCTCGTCCTGGATCCGGGAGATGAAATAGACGTTGTTGAGAGGGTCGAGCTGGAGGAACTCGAGGGCCAGGTCCTGCTCGTCCGCGTCGAGGACGCGAATCTCGGAAGCTCCGGATGAGGGGAGAGAGACCATGGGCTCGCGGGCAGTCTAAACCCGCGTCCGAGGGCCCGTCCAGATTCGGGTGCCAGAGGCGTGGGAAAGCCAGAAGCCAGAAGCCAGAAGCCAGAAGAAAAGGCGAAGTCAGAAGCCGAAAGCCAGAAGCCAGAAGAAAGGTCAAAGGCTCAAGAC
>JBHEPS010000002.1:0-7857 GCA_046260175.1 Thermoanaerobaculia bacterium | reverse complement strand
GTGATGGCTCGCGTGCTGGACGATTGCGGCGTCGGTCGCCGAGTCGGAGGGCATCATGACTCTCACATCCACCCCCCGCGCGACTGCCTCGATGATGATGTCGATGTCTTTAGGGTCCGGGAGGAAGTAGGGGTTCTGAATCAGCACCTGCTTTCTCGCGGAGGCGATCGCGAGCAGATGGAGCAGCTCCACCGAGGAAACGCTGCCCGCGGGAGAGCTGTAGGCGACATGAGCGGGCGTCGGCCCGACTTCCTCGAGCGAAGGGAAGTACTGATCTCCCGCGAAAACCTCCCCCGTCTCTTCGATCCAGTTCTCCGAGAAGACGGTCTGAAGCCGGTTCACCAGCGGCCCTTCGACGCGGATCGCCGTGTCCCTCCAATGCTCGCGATCCTGCGCGTCACCGGTCCACTCCTGTGAGACGCCGTGTCCGGAAACCCAGCCGATGCGACCGTCGATGACGACGATCTTGCGGTGGTCCCGGTTGTTGTATTTCCCGAGGTTGGAGATGCGGAAGGGATGATACTTGGCGACCTTGCAGCCCGCGTTCTTCATCTGCTCCCAGAGGTTCTCGTCCATGCGGGACGAGCCGGATGCATCGAGGAGCACGCGGACGGGGACTCCTTCTTTCGCCTTGGCCGAGAAAGTCGAGGCGACGTTGTCGTTGATCTCTCCGGTCCACCATACGAAAGTCTCGAAGTGGACCGAGCTATGGGCGTTCCGGACGTCTTCGAGCATCTCGTCGAAGAACGCTCCGTTCTGCACGACGCGGATACGATTTCCTTCCACGATGGAGCCGTGAGAAAGGCCGGCGATCGATTCGATCATCGCTCCGAGCTCTCCGGGGTCGGAGACCTGAAGATGAGTTTCCTGTCGCCGCTTGACCGACCAGAACAGGATGATGAGCACGATCAGCGCGATGCCGATCGCGACGAGGATCCATAGAGGAATCTCTACCATTCGCTTTTCTCCCTGTTTCGAGCTCACTTCATTCTCCCTGTCCGCCCCGGCTTCCCTCGCCCGGGCGGTGAAGCGTCGCGACTGCGGCCAGATGGTCGGAGACACCCTCGAGTGTCCTTGGCCGAACCGTCTCCCATCCCGCATCCGTGAAGATGTAGTCGAGTTGCCTTCCAGTCAACCGATGAGTCGTCTCGGCCGGTCCGGCTTCGCGCGCGCCGGCGGAAACGATGAACTTTTCGATCTCTCCCGCGGACGGCGGGGCGTTCAGATCGCCCACCAGGATCCAGGGAACGGCAGCGGACCGCAAATGCGATGCGAGACACTCGAGCTGCTCGCTCCGCGTGACGCTGTTCAATCGTCCCCAGGTCACGAGGTGGGTGACGAAGAACGCGATCTCCTGCCCCTCGATCACGATTCGCGCTTCGAGCAGAGTCCTCGGTTCTCCGATACTCGGGAGCGGATGGACGATCACGCGCTCCACGGGGAAGGAGCTGAGCACGGCGTTCCCATATTCACCCCGGACGGCGTGGTAACTCCGGCCGAAGAACCCCTCCATGCCGGTCGCACCCGTGAGCTCACCGATCTGGTCTCTGAATCGAGACTGCCAGGTGCCGCGATGAATCTCCTGGAGGCCGGCGATCGCCGGATGCGCTCTCACGATCCCGGCCGCGATCTCAGCGACGTGGTCGCCGTCCAGCAGTGCGGCATGCCCTTCGATGTTCCAGCTCATGACGTCGATCGGGGGAACCCCGCGGGCGGGAGGTCGATCCTCGAGCTCCGGAGGAGGCTCGCACGAGCCGCTCCGCACCGTGTAAACGAACGCGACGCGATAAGCGATGAACGCGGTGAAGAGGAGCATCACGGCCGCAAACCAACGCCATCGGGATCCCATTGGTGGGAGGCGAAGCGAAAAGGGTGCCGTGAAAAAGCAAGGGGCTAGGGACTAGGGGCTAGGGACCAGGAAAAGCAAAGGCAGAAGTCAGAAGGCAGAAGGCAGAAGTAAAGACAAAGTCAGAAACGCTGGTTGCTCCTGATCTTGCTGTTGCTCTTCCTAGCCCCTAGCCCCTAGCCCCTGGTGTTCGCGGCCCGGTCGACGATCACGGTGACGTTGGGATGCTGGGCCAGTGCGGAGGCTGGAAAGGCGGGATCGGGGGGCTCGGTCGCGAGCCGCCGGATGGCGGGAGCCTTCGCGTCGCCGGCGGCGAGCAGAACGATCGATCGGGCCGCGAGGATCGTCGCGATTCCCGCGGTGATCGCACGGCGGGGGACTTCTCCTTCGGGAAAAAACGGCGCGTTGGCGTCCCGGGTGGATTCTTCGAGAGTGACGACGCGGGTCTTCGAAACGACCGGGGAGCCCGGTTCGTTGAAGCCGATGTGACCGTTGCGGCCGAGGCCGAGGAGCGCCAGGCCGATGCCTCCCGCCGCGGCGATCGCGAGCTCGTAGCGGGCGCACTCGAGATCGAGCGCATCATCCATGGAGAGGGAAGGATTCGCGCTTCGGACCGATGCCGCCATGCCGTCCGGGATGTGAATGCGGGCGGGGTCGATATCGACGTGCCGGAACAGCCGTTCGCGCATGTAGGAGCGATAGCTGGAAGGGTGTTCCGGCGGGATGCCGACGTACTCGTCGAGGTTGAACGTGGTGACGTCGCCGAAGCAGCGATAGCGCGTGCGGCACGCGCTGACGATTTCACGGTACATCCCCTCCGGCGTGCTGCCGGTCGGAAGGAGAAGCACGGCCCGCGGATCGGTCTCGATCGCTTCCAGCAACCGCGAGGCGGCGCGGTTGGAAATCGCATCGTAATCCTCGACGACGATCCATTTCATTCCGGCGAGACCTCATGTCCGCGGCAGAAGATCTGCTGAATCTCGAATTCGTCCGAGAGGATGACGAGGTCTGCCTCGTATCCGGCCGCGAGCCATCCACGCGATCCGTCGATGCCCAGAAGCCGGGCCGGGACCTCGGTCGCGAACGGAAGGACGGACTCGATCGGGACTGCGGCCAGCTCGACCATGTTCCGCACCGCCTGCCGCATGGTGAGGATGCTCCCCGCGAGCGTCCCGTCCGCGAGCCTGGCCGCGCCGTCGCTGACGCGGACTTCGTGCCGGTAGAGCTTGTACGTTCCGTCCGACAGCCCGCATGCGCGCATCGCATCGGTGACGAGTGCGGCGCGGCCGGAGAACAGCTCGGCCATCATGTGAAGGATGGCCGGGTGCAGATGGATGCCGTCCGCGATGAGCTCGACCGAGCATTGCTCGTTGAGAACGGCCGCTCCGATCGGACCCGGGTCGCGGTGATGCAGGGGCGGCATCGCGTTGAACAGGTGCGTCATGTGCCGGGCGCCGGCGTCGATGGCGCGAACGGTCTGCGCGAAGTCGGCCGAGGTGTGGCCGATCGAAAAGAAGATGCGGTCGTGGAACGCCTCGATGAGCGTGAGAACGCCGTCGACCTCGGGCGCCACCGTCATGATCCACGGCAGCCCTTCCGGCCCGAGTGACCGCCAGAAATCGACTTCCTCCACGCTGGCGGCGCGAAGAGATGCCGGATCCTGGGCTCCCGCTTTTGCGGGGCTCAGGTACGGCCCCTCCAGGTTCACTCCCACGATCGCGGCTTCCCCCGCGCCCGGCTCAGCCGCGACGGCGAACGCGGCGCGAAGAGCCCCGGCGATCGCTTCGCGCGATGCCGAAAGCGTCGTTGCGGCCAGCGCGGTCGTTCCCTCCCGCAGATGAGCCGCGCAGACGCGGCGCGTGGCCTCCGCGTCTCCATCCATGAAGTCGGCGCCGGCCGCGCCGTGAACGTGAAGGTCGATGAAGCCGGGGACCATGAGCCCGCCCCCGACGTTCGGCTCGGGATCGCTGGCGCGGACCGCGAGCCGCACGTCGGCGAACCGCCCATCCTCGATCACCACGACGACGTCGTCGTGAATCGCCCCCGCGACGAAGCCACGCCCCCGGAGAATGCGACGATTGCTCATTTTTCGGTTTCGCGCGCGTCGCCGAGAACCTCGCGCAACCGCCCTTCCGCGGATGCGAGCTGCCGTTCCGCTTCCTCGCGGGAGACGCCGAGCTTCGCCATGACACTTGCGACCTTAACGTTCGATCCGCTATCCGCAAAGGCGCTCTCGGCGTCCGCCCGGCTGACTCCCGCCGCGAGCTCGATCATCCGCACGGCCCGGCCGCGAAGCTTGATGTTCGTCGCCGGCATTTCGATCATCAGGTTCGAATAGACCCGGCCGATCCGGATCATGACCCCCGTCGAGATGGTATTCAGCACGAGCTTCTGGGCCGTGCCGCTCTTCATCCGGCTCGAGCCCATGATGACTTCGGGCCCGGTCTCGACCGCGATTGCGATGTCGGATTCGCGCGTGAGCGGCGATCCCGCGCGCGAGGTCACGCCGAGCGTGAGAGCGCCGAGCATGTTCGCGCGGCGAATTGCCATCACCGTAAAGGGAGTCGTTCCCGATGCCGCGATGCCGACCACCACGTCCTCGGCGCGAACGCGCTCGTCGATCGCGCGGACCGCGGCCTCCTCGTCGTCCTCCGCTCCTTCGGCCGCGGAGGTGAAAGCTCTCTCTCCTCCCGCCATGATCACCTGAACAAGGTCCGGCGCCGTGCCGAATGTCGGGGGAATCTCGGAGGCATCGACCGCGGCGATCCGGCCGGAAGTTCCCGCTCCGACGTAGAACAGACGCCCACCGTCGAGAAGGCGATCGGCGATGGCGTCGATCGCCCGAACGATCGCGGGGCGCTGGGAAGCGACCGCCTCGGCAACCGTGCGGTCCTGGTTCTGAATGATCTCGACCAGTCGCTCCGTGGGAACGAGGTCGATCGAGAGGCTGTCCGGAAGGCGTTCAGAGCTCATCGGGCTGGTCCCGCGTGATTGTACACAGGCCGTGCCCGGTGCAGAGGTTCCTTAAGGATCAACTCGCGCTGTCCGCCGGTGAAGAGTCTCTCGCGACGACGACCGAGGTCAGATCGTCCTTCAGATCCATGACGCTTCCCGCGTGCCGGACCACGCCAGCCCTCAGCTCGTCGGAGATCCGGGTCGCGCCCGTTCCCCACAGCGACTCCACCAGTCCGATCACGCCGCCGACTCCGAGCTCGTCCCCCGCGGGCGAGGTGCACTCGTCCGCCCCATCCGTGAACAGCACCAGCGCTTCGCCCGGGTCGAGAGAGACCTTCTGGGTCCGATACTTGGCGAAAGGGAAGAGACCGACGAGAAGGTCCGTGTTGCCGACACGCTCCACCCCGGCGCGCCGGACCAGCAGCGGCGGCGGATGACCGGCGTTCGTGAACTCGATCTCACCGGTGGCGGGGTCGAGCCGCCCCGCGATGAGGCTGACGAATTTCGTATTCGGGATCGTCTCCTTCAGGGCCGCATTGATGCTCGCGACCAGCTCACCCGGATCCGTGAAGTTCATCTTCAGGAAAATCCGGAAGGCCGACTGGAGGGAGCTCATGATGAGCGCTGCGGTCACGCCTTTCCCGGAGACATCGGCGATGACGAACCAGACTCCCCCGGCCGTCTCGACGAAATCGTAATAGTCGCCGCTGACGATCCTGCACGCGCGGTTCGAGCCGGCGAGGGTGAAGCCCGGCACGGTCGGTGGCTCGGAGGGGAGGAGACGCTGCTGAATGTTGCCCGCCGTCCGCATCTCCTCGTCCATCAGCCGCTTCTCGATCGCCTCTTCGCGGAGCCGGGTCGTCTCGAGCTTCATCGAAGCGACGCGGGCGACCTGCCCGACCAACCGGACGTCGTCGTCGGTCAGAGCACGCCCGATCTGGAGGTAATCGAGATAGAGGACGCCGCAGACCTCGTCCGAGACCAGAAGCGGAGCGACGATGGCCGAGCGGATTCCGAGGGCTACGATCGACATGGCGCCGGCGAGCCGCTCGTCGGACGGAGCGTCCACGAACGCCAGGACCTTCTTCTGCTCGATCACTTCATTAACGATGGTGCGGCTCAACTCGAGCGGCGAGTCGTCGTGACGTTCCTTGCGGCGCACTTCCATCAGCTCCAGCGAGCCGTCATCCTCATTGATGGTCGCGATCGCGACCCGTGAGGGTGCGAGAAGATCGAGAATCCGGTCCGTGATGAAGCCGAACAGAGTTCCGAGCGGCTGGTCCTCGATCAGCTCCAGCGCAAGGGAGTTGAGCATCTGCAGCCGTTCGGTATCGGTCGTCGACCCGGGTGAGGTGTCGAGGATCTCGCTGTAGGGGATCGAGATGGTCGGAGAAAGAGTCGCCCCCGTGACCGAGATCGAGCGCCGGGACCCGGAAGACGACCCGTCCTGTTCGAACACGATCTCGGTGTCGCCGATCCGGATCCGGTCCCCGCTGCGCAGCTGCCAGGGAACCTCGATCCGTGTTCCATTCACGAAGGTCCCATTTGCACTTCCTGCATCCTGAACCGACCAGCCGTTTTCGCTGGGCACAATTTCGGCATGCTTGCGCGAAAGGTATCGATCCTGGACGGGAATCGTGCACTCCGAGGCCCGTCCGATCGTGACCGGATTTTTCTCGAGAGTAATTCTTGCCGGTGGGGAGAGAGGTGTAAGAATCGTCACCTCAGCCGACCGGAGATTGTCCATGTCCATGCCGCGACCCTCCGAAAACTCGAAACGGAACAAGGCGAGTATAGGCCCTCGTCGCAAGCTCGCGCGAGGCCGTGGCAAAAATGGGGTAGAGAGAAACCGCCGAGTCCGGTTTTGGTCCGGGGATAGCGCGTGTCGATGACGGGTGATCAGGAGCGGAGGGAAGTCCCGGGCGCCGAAAAGGCGGCTCGAGGCGGAGTGCTGATCGTCGATGACGACGCTCCGATCCGGAATCTCCTCCATCAGGTCTTCAAGCGCCTCGGGCTCGACACCCGCGAAGCGAGGGATGGCGTCGAAGCGCTCAGCTGCATTGACGAACAATTGCCGGATCTCGTCATGCTCGACCTGATGATGCCGCGGATGAACGGCTGGCAGGTCCTCGAGCACCTCAGAGACAATGGGATCCTCGACGAGCTTCCAGTCATCGTTCTTACCGCCGTCGGCCCCATTCGCGCGGAAGGGTTGAAAGAATTTCCGATCCGCGCAGTCCTCGGCAAGCCTTTCGAAATTCGGGAGCTGATCGAGACGGTTCAGCAGATTCTTGACTAACGAGCCCCCTTCCCCGGACGACTACTTCCTTGAAGTGGAGTCTCACTTCTCCGCGCGCCGCGGCACACCGTTCGTCTTCTCCGCAAAGGACTGGTCTCTTCTCAAGGGATGGAAGGAAGACGGGATCCCCCTGCCGGTCATCCTCGAAGCCATCGATACCTGCTTCGAGAAGAAAGAGAGCTCGGGCCGAAAGGGTGTGATCTCGAGCCTCTCGTACTGCCGGCACGCGGTGAAGGAGATCTGGGCCGACCGACAGGAGCTACAGGTGGGCTCCTCCGAATCGGTCCCGGAAGCGCGTCCGGAAGAGCCGCTGGCCGAGCTCTCGCGGCGCCTTCGCGAGAGTGAGAACGCGGCCGAGCCATCCGCCGCGCGCGTGATCGCCGAGGCGGCCGGAAAAGTCGAGGCGATTCCAGTAAGCGAGTCGGTTCCGCACATCGAGGACCTCCTCATGAGCATCGAAAGCGATCTGATCGCCCAGCTGGAGGCGACCCTCTCCCCCGAGCAGGCCAACGCGATCCGCACCGAAGTCGAAACGAGCCTCGCCCGCCACCGCCTCGACCCCAAAGTCGCCGAGCGCACGAGGGACGCGAATACGAGGCGGATGATCAGGACCACGTTCGGCCTTCCGCGACTGTCCCTCTTCGGATGACGAGAAGGGGCGAGGGAAAAAAGCAGGGGCTAGGGGCTAGGGACTAGGGACTAGGAAAAGCAAAGGCTGGTCAGAAGCCTGCTCCGTCATCCTGCCATTGTGAGATCC
>JBHEPS010000199.1:0-4024 GCA_046260175.1 Thermoanaerobaculia bacterium | reverse complement strand
CCTTTCCTCCGCTCCTGCATACCTGGCCGATTCGCGTCAGTCTCCCAAGAGCGCGTTCTCGAACATCACGTGGAACGCGACGTCGAGGGAGCGGTCGCCGCCCTCGATCGTCAGCGGGATCGCGATTCCGGGGACGAGGCGATATCCAGCGACGTCGATCGCGCGGCGGATTCCCGGGCTCACGACGATCGCTCGCGATCGCGAGGCAGGCGATCCGTCGAAAATCTCCTGAGTCCAGGTGACCGTGGCTTCGACCACGCCGACGGTTCGCTGGTTCAGCACACGGGCGATGGCGGCGCCGGCGAACGCTTCCCGGCTCGCGATGGAGTCGTGCTCGGGCGTCCACGACCCTCCCACATTCCAGTGCGAGGCCACGCGGCTGCCATGACGGACCGTGAGCGGCGCGGATACCGCGACTCCGGTCGCGGCGCCGGAGGTGAGGGGAACGATGAGCGACATCCGGGGGGCGAAGCCGAAGACGTCTTCATCGCGGCCGCCGGCCTGGTAGCGATAGTCGAGGGAAGCCGCGCCGAGAGCGACTTCGCCGCCCCTCTCGCCCAACTCGAGCGGGACGGAGTATCCGACGAGGTGGGGCGAAGTTCCGGCCCATTCGTGGGTCAGGGTGTAGTTCCATGCCCGCTCGGAGAACCCGAATGCATGCTGAAGAACCGGAGCGTCGGCCCGAAAGGCCTCTTCGACCAGGAAGGTCGCGTCCGAGAGAGAGATCGGGTCGGCTGCGCCGGCGGAAAAGGTCGCCAGCAGAAGGAAAAGAAGGGAGAAGAGAAGGCTGCGCACGGGGGGAATCTCCTTGTCGTCAATTCTGAGACTCAATCTCAGAATGAGACTAGAATCTCACCCGCTCCCCGCGCCGGCATGTGTGATCGGTCACCCCTTCGCGTGATGAATCCCTCCTCGGCAGGGTTCGTGAAAGGACCTCCCGTCAGCCCATTTCGGAAAACGAAAGGAATCTTCAATGGCGAACATTCTCTGGCTCATCGTGGCCGTGCTCGTGGCCATCTGGCTGGTCGGCCTCGTCTTCGACATCGTCGGCGGGATCATCCACATCCTGATCGTCATCGCCGTAGCCGTTGCGATCTACGCTTTCATCAAGCGGAAAGTCTAGGGGCCAGGGGGTAGGGGCGAGAAAAGCCAGAAGAGAGATTCATGGCCTGCATCTTGTAGCGTGATCCTCCATGGACTGGATCGTATGGCTCGGCCTCGCAGTCGCCCTCGCGGCCGTCGCCGCGGTCACTGGAATCAAACCGAAGGGAACGCGACAAGTCGCGGGCTCGAGATTGATGGGAGCGGCCCGGATCGTCCTCATCGCGGTCGTCATCATCCTCGCCTGGATGATATTCCGGGCGCGAGGCGGCTGACGACGCGCGCCGCGGCCGATCTGCCTGGGTTTTCTCGACTTTCACGAACGCGAGGCGCGCATCACGGCTCGTCCCCGCTCGGCCCATAAGGAACTCGAGTGTCCCGTCCCAGCGCTCCGCGGGCAGCGAGGTAACTACTCCGCCTGCAGCTTCTTGCGCATCTTCCAGAGGAGGTGACTCAGGTAAGGGCGACGGGACTCGCCCGTCGCAACCATCAGGAGCTTCGTGATCTTGAGCTCCAGCGGGTCGGTGTAAAGCAGGATGAGCATCTCCCGGAGGAAGTCGGAGCTCAGCGTGACGTAGTTGTCGGTGCCGACGCCGAGCCGCACTCCCTTTTTCTCCCACCAGGAGAAGGGGTGATCCTTGTCGTCCTCGAGCAGGCCGGTGAGCTTGCGGTTCGATGAGGGAAGTGAGATGAGCGACAGGCGCTTATCGATCATCCGGTTGATGACGTCGTGCTGATAGTGCTCGACCTCCTTCGCCAGATGGAACTTCGCTTTCGTGAAGAGCGTCGTCTCCGGCCCGGTGAGCCGCTCCCCTCTCAAGATCTTGTCGCGGATCGCTTCGCGCCCGTCCCACTGGATGTCCGCCAGCTCTTCGAGCTCAGGCGAGCCTGCCCGGGGCGGCTCTCCTTTCCGGTTCGCTTCGAGCACCCTTTGAAGAACCCGATGGAAATAGAAGTTCGGGTTGATCCCGAGGCTCAGGCCATGCTCGATCGCATCGACGTGCCAGATGTTCATGGCGTTGTCGACCGCCTGCACTCCCTGCCTCAGCGTCCTCCAAGTCTCGCCGTGATGGCTGCGCGTGCGGAAGCCGTAGGCCTGCAGCTTCCGGATTCCCACGCGCATCTCCTGAAAGTGGGCCTTCCGGTAGAACCCCTTCTCGTTGCCGACCGTGTCGATCTCCCTCATGACGGGGACCAGTTCCGGGTACCTTCCGAGCATCAGGATGATCTGCCGCACCTGGTCGTCGAAATGCGCCCGCTTGGATGGATAGCGGTCCGCGTCGTAGAAGCCCGGCTCCTTCCGGAAGCTCGGCGACAGGATGAACTCGAACGACGGAACCTCGCTCTGGAAGCTTCGGAATCCTTCGTAGAGCCCCAGCACGACGTCCTCGGGCGAGAGGTCGTCGATTCCTGGAATCTGCTCGCTCGACTCGGTCGTAGAGCGGAAGAGCGTGAACTTGAGCCGCAGCGCTCCGACGTTGTAAGCGCCGTGGAGCCGCTTCGCCATGTGGTAGGCGGCGTCCCGATGCGCCTGCCGGTCGGTCAGCACGAGCTTGGCGAGGTAGAGGATCTTCAGGTACCGGTCGAAGCGATCATCCTCCCCGAGGCGGATCAGGCGGTCGACATCGCCGACGTTGCGGATCGGCAGGCTTTCCTCGCCATAGACCTCCGTGATCTTCGCCTCGTAAGTCGCCCGCTCCGGCCCGCCGAGAAGCTTTTCGAGTCTCGGGTAAATGAACTCGGCATCGAGTGATCCGGTCAGGTGGGTGTGCTCGTCGCGGTAAGGGATCGGAAACCCGCCGAAGAAAGCGCGCATGGCTTCCGAGAAGGGGTGGTCGAGCAGGCGGGAGATCGGAATCTCGTCGATGCGGAACTGGCGGAGCAGCTCGTGAAACTCGCCGACGAGCGAGCCGATCTCCGGATCCTCGTCCGCGATGAACGAGTGGCCCGCGAGTTCGAGGGTCTGCTCGAGCGAGAGGCCATTGGTCTCACTGATCAGCTCGGCCAGAAAACGGGTCAGCCGGCGCACGAGCGGCTGCGTCGCAAGGGATGCTTCCATCTGCGAATTCTACGACGCGAGAATCGCGCCCGCTTCAAGTGGCCGGGCTCTCCTGAGCCCGGTCGGCGAGAAGGGGGTCAATGTCCGGGCTCTGGAGAGCCCGCCGACTAGGCCTCGTCCCACCGGCGAAAAAACAGCGCCTGCCGCATGACCGGTTCGGCCCGCGCCGACAGGGCCTGGAGCTGCGGCTCGGATAGCGGGACGAACGAGCGAGCAATCGCGACGTTCTCCTCGAGCTGGGCGACCGAGTCGCAGCCGACGATCACCGTCGCCACCGGGAGGGTGAGCGCATAACGCATCGCCTCCGCCATCGTGAGCGTTCCCGGCCGCGGGGCCGGACCGCCCCACCCCGAGGCGGCGGCGGGGTTCCAGCTGGTCAGCAGGCGTCCCCGCGCCGGGATTTTCATCCCGATGATCCCCATCTCCCGCTCGACCGCCGCGGGAAGCAGCTCTTTCGCGAAACTGAGGTGATGCGGGTCGGCCGCGTTGACCGCGAGGAGGATGGTGTCGAACGGGAATCGGCGCGTTGCCTCGAGCAGCACGTCCGGATCGGCGTGACCGGTGATGCCGATGAAGCGCACGATCTTCTTCTCGCGCGCCTCGACGAGCGCCTCGACGGCGCCGCCCTTCGCGAAGATCTGGTCGACCTGCTCCATCCGGGAGAGGTTGTGGATCTGCCAGAGATCGATGTGGTCCGTCTGGAGGAGCTTCAGCGAAGTTTCGAGAAGCTTCATCGAGCCGTCTCGGGTGCGGTCGTGAGTCTTGGTCGCGAGGAAGGCCTCGGCGCGCCGCTTCTTCATCACCTGGCCGATGTAGCGCTCACTCCAGCGCTCGTCGCCGCCGTAGCGCGCGGAGGTGTCGATG
>JBHEPS010000198.1:0-4051 GCA_046260175.1 Thermoanaerobaculia bacterium | reverse complement strand
ACCTCGCGCTGACGACGAAGGATGGGATGCGGGAAGAAATGTTCCGGTTGAAGCGCGCTCCGTAAGCCGGAGTGCCCGGATCACCGCTTCGTGGCGCGATCGGCCACGGCTGATGAAGCCAAGCCGTGGCCACAGTGGTTCATCCGATTCAGGATGACTTGGGTGCGTCTTCACGCGGCGCGAGAGCTGGCTTCACTTTTCCCAGCCATGCAATCGCGAGAGCGCAGATGAACGGGATGAGCCGTTCGGCCGCGTCGCCCGGGGCGTTCGGGAAGAGATACAGGACGACCGTGAGGCCGAAGCCTGTGGCGATCGCGGCGAGGACGAAGCGGGCATCGACGCGGGCGCCGGTGAGGCGTACGAGCAGGAGCGGGCCGAAGGCGGAGCCGAGGGCGTGCCACGCGAAGAGAACGCGCGTGAAGATCGTGGCGGGAGCGTAGATGGCAAGCACGATCGCCGCGATGCTCACCAGGAGCACGACGACGCGGGTCGTCCGGAGCCCTCGCACGTCGTGCTCGTCGAGAGGCCTGCGCCCCGCCTGGCGCCAGTCCCACGAGATCGAAGACGATGCGACGAGGAGCTGGCTGTCGGCCGTCGACATGATCGCCGAGAGGATCGCCGCGATCATGATTCCCGCGACGACGGGCGGCAGCAGCTGGTTCGCCGTCTCGAAGAAGATCTGTTCCGAGTCGGCGATGCCGCGGAAGAGAACGCGTCCCGACAGGCCGAGCGTGAGCATCCCGGCATAGATGAACGAAGCCCACGCGATCGCGATCGCGCGGCCGCGGCGGAGCGCTTCGGGATCGCGAAGCGCCATGAAGCGGTTGACCACGTGCGGCTGACCGGGGTAGCCGAGCCCGATGCCGAGAGTTCCGAGAATGAAGGCGAGCCCGAGAATGCCGGGATAGCCGTGCGTGAGGCTGAGCGAGCCGGTGTCGGAGACTTCGCGCAGGGACGCGACGAGCGCCGCGGGACCTCCTGCATGGACGAGCGCCAGGAGCGGCAGGAAGATGGCGGCGATCACCATCAGCATTCCCTGGAGCGTGTCGGTGACGCTCACGGCCCAGAAGCCGCCGAGAAGCGTGTAGACGACGATGATCGCCGCGCCGATGGCGATGCTCGTCGCCGCCGGCAGTCCGAACGAGCTCGCGAAGGCATGTCCGGCGGCCTGAAACTGCGAGGCGATGTAGAACATGAACGAGAAGAGGATCGCGACCGACGAGAACCGCATGATGGTGGGATAGAGAGGGTGCTTCGCGTCGCCTGCGAGGAACTCGGTGAGCGTGAGGCTCCTCGACTCCCGGCTCATCGGCATCAGGCGCGGGGCGACCCAGAACCAGTTGATGATGAAGCCCATGAGGGTTGCGGGAAAGAGCCAGAGCGCCGACAGGCCCCATGCGTACGCCGCCCCGCTGACCCCGAGAAGCGTCCAGGCGGAGGAAGAACTGGCCGAGGCGCTGAGGGCTGCGACCCAGGGACCGAGCTTGCGTCCCCCGAGGTAGAAGTCGCCGTCGTCATGGGTGCGGCGGCTCGCCCAGACGCCGATGAGGATGAGCGTCACCTTGTAGGCGAGGAGCGTGACGAGAATCGCGGTCGCTCGAGTCATGAGTGGAGATCGCCCGTTCGAACGCGCCAATATTGCGGCCTCCGGCGATGAGCGGCAACCGCCACGATGATGACTTCGTCGCGTGCGTTCACGTAGTAAACGTTGAACGGGAATGCACGGAGTACCGCTTTCCGGACGTTCTTGCTGACCGTTTCCCCGGCCATCGGATGCTGGCGAATCAGCAGCACCGCATCTTCCAATGCCTGAATGAACCTATCACCCAGGCCCGTGACCTGCTCGTCAAAGTACCGGATCTGCTCTTCAAACTCGCTCTGCGCTTCTGCTAAGAAGCGGTAGGGCTTCACCACTTCCTCGAGCGTGCACGCGCGAAGACTTCATCGCCGTCCGTCGCCGCGGTCCTCCCGGCCAGCAGATCGGCGTATCTCGCCTCGGCCTCTTCAGCCCAAAGACGATCGAGTTCAGGCTGTGGCAGCTCCTCGAGGCTGTCGAGCAGGACTTTCGCAAGCGCTGCGCGATCGCGGAGATCGAGTCCCAGCAGCTCTCGTTGAAGCTCTTCGATCTTTCTCGCCATGATTCCGGAATTCTACCTCGTCCGGCGGTTCCAGCCCCGGTTCGCCTAACCGCCCTATTCATCCTACTTACCTTCCCTTCTTTTTCCCGCCCGGGCCTTTTCCTCCCGGCTTTCCCGGACCGCTCTTCTTCTTTCCGCCGACGAAATCCGAGTAGAAGCCGCGCTTTCCCGGAGGCGCGCCGGCAGGAGCTGGTTTCTCGTAGCGGCCGGCCGGCTTCCCCTTGCCGCGATGCGGGGTCTTTTCGAATTTCGCCCGCGTGGTCCTGCTGCTCGGCGCCTCTTCGTCCGACGCGAACCGCGATCGCGGTTTCGCGGCGGCGGGGCGGCCGAAGGGAAGTCGCGCGGGCGCTCCCCGCGTATCCCGCGCAGGTGCTCCTCGAGTATCCCGCGCCGGTGCTCCACGCGTATCCCGAACGGGCGGTCGCGCGGGCGAGCGGAAGTCGCTTCCGGAGGCTTTCCGCGGCCGTCGCGACGGACCCGCGGGTGACCCTGCCTCTCCTTCGGGCCGCACGTCGAGAGCGGTTCCCTTGAACATCGCCCCCCGCATCGCCTCGATCACCTGATCCTTCTTGTCGGCGGGAACGTAGACGATGCTTCGATCGTCCTGGATCTCGATCGGGCCGATCTCCTTACCGGAGATGTTCGCCTCGTTCGCGATCGACCCGACGATGTCTCCGGGGCGGAGTCCCTGGTTGTGACCCGCCGAGATCTCGAGGGCGACGGTTGGTCCATCCTCGCGACGGGGCTTTCTGTCCGGGCGTGCACGGCCGGGCTCGGCCGACGTGAACTCGCGCCGCGCGTGGGGAGGACGGTCGATCCCCGAGGGGCGCGTCGGGCGGGAGGGCGGTGGCGGTGGCAGCTCGCGATACGCGGGCTCGGGCTCCGGGACGAGCGACCTCGAGCCGTTCGCAATGCGCGCCGCGGCCGCGGCGACTTCCGCGATGTCGAAGGACGCCTCCTCCGCGATCGCCTCGACCAGCCCGAGATAGAGCTCGAGATCGCCGGCTGCCAGCTCCTTGCGGATGCTCTCCTTGAACGTCTCGATGCGCTTCTCGGCGACGTCGGCGCGCGTGGGCATCTTCATCGGCTTGATCGGGCTGCCGGTGAACCGCTCGATCTCACGCACCATCCGCCGCTCGCGCGGGGTGACGAAGATCGTCGCGAGTCCCGTCCGGCCGGCACGTCCGGTTCTTCCGATGCGATGAACGTACGCCTCGACGTCGTTGGGGACGTCGTAGTTGACCACGTGCGTGATCTGCTCGACGTCGAGCCCGCGCGCGGCGACGTCGGTTGCGACCACGATCTCGACCTGGCCGCTCTTGAGCCGTCGGATCACGCTCTCGCGAAGCTGCTGGTTCATGTCCCCGTGCATGGCGACCGCCGGAAAGCCGCGCGCCTCGAGCCGCTCGGCCAGCTCGGCAGCGCCGGTCCGCGTCCGCCGGAACACGAGCACCGCGGTGCCCGGCTCGATCTCCAGCATCTGCGTCAGCACCTCGAGCTTCTGCCCCTCGGAGAGATTGAGATAGCGCTGCTCGGTCAAGGCCGTCGTCATCTGACGGTGCTCGACCTCGATCTTCTCCGGGTCGCGCAGGTGCTTCTGCGCGATACGCTGGATCTCCTTCGGCATCGTGGCCGAGAAAAGCGCTGTCTGCCGATCCTCCGGAAGCCGGCCGAGAATCTTCTCGACGTCCTCCAGGAACCCCATCCTCAGCATCTCGTCCGCCTCGTCGAGAACGACGTAACGGATCTCTCCCGGGTCGAGCGAGCCGCGATCGAGGTGATCGATCAGCCGGCCGGGCGTCCCGACCACGACCTGCACTCCCTTGTGGAGTCGATGCAGCTGCGCGCCAATCGGAGCGCCCCCGTACACGGGAAGCACCGTAATTCCGAGGCTCTTGCCGTACGAGTGGACC
>JBHEPS010000197.1:0-4053 GCA_046260175.1 Thermoanaerobaculia bacterium | reverse complement strand
GGTCCGAGATTCGAAGCGCCACATGGGCGCGTGCGATACTCAGCAACGCGCTGGGTTTTTCGGGACGCGCCTGCACCTCGACGATACGGTTCGTGTCTCGCAACCAGAAAACCGCGATCGGTCGATCCTGATCGAACCAGCGTCCACCGACAGCTTCGCCATTCCATGAAATTGGCGATTGGGCGATAAGCTGGGCGTTGTCCAGTTCATCAATGGCGAGGATGATCGCGAGCACGGCAAAATCGGTCCATGTTTCCGCCTGCCATGCCCAGAGATCGTCTTCGATCTTGCGACGTAACAGAAGCCTGAGCCAGCCGTTGTGCACCTCTCGGTAGCTGCGATCCTGCATCAGAACGTAGTTGGGGTTTATGCCCGCATGCGCGACCATGACTCCGAGATCCGCGAGTGTTCTCGCGACGATCCGGCAGGATTTTCGAAATCCGTCGACTTGCGCGTAGCGCGCGCTGGACTGCGCGCGCGGGTGTTCTCGCATCCACTCGCGGGCCGCATCGGTTGCCAGCCGTGCATAGGCATGGAGAACCCTGTTTTCGAGCGTATCAAAGTTTTCACGCCTTACGGTGGCGAGGATTCTCTGCGACGCCCCGGCCCGCTCCGGAATGTTTCGGCCGGGTTGTCGACTTAGCCATACCATTGATGCGCGATCCATCTCCTGGACGCGGTCAAGCGGGGTGAGTTCGCGATGTCTGCGCAACACCCGGCGGATGCGCTTTTCGAGCTCACGAAGCACCGGCTGCATTCGGCGCGCCTGTCGGACGATTTCGGCCATTCTCGGATCGGCGTCGTTCTCGGCGCGCCTCCAGGCTTCCCTTAATCTGCCCCAGGTGTCGCTCGGGTCTTCGAGGGCTTCCTCGAGTTCCTGAATCCTCGCGAGTACTTCGTTCATGTGCTGAAGGGCCGCCGCCCCTTCTTCTTCGGCTTCTGTAGCCGGATCCTGTCCGGATCGCGGACGAATGGGGAATCCCTGCCGTGCAGGCGCAAAGGCGTGGTCGCGCTTGGGATAGGGAATGATGGCCAGCGCCGTGGTCGTGCCTCTGACTTTTCCACTGAGGAGTGTCGCGTGTTCGAGGTCACGCGGAGCATCGCCCCGATATTCTCCAAGCAGGCAATCCGCTGGTCCGAACGCCGTGCCTTCGTCCAGCGACCGAGCCGCCCATGGGCGCGTCAGTAGCCGCATCAGCGCGTGACCCCGCTCCATACGAACTGCCCCGTGGTCTCTGCGAGCGACATCGACCCTTCGATTGCCTGTGCCAGAGCGTCATCGCCAAGATCGCGCTCCACGAAGGTCATCAATTTGGAGAATTGCGGACCGGCCATGTCAACTTCGATGCCGCGCAACTTTGGCAAGAGGCGCATTTCGACCTGATCGGCCAAGGCATCATTGACGCCGCGACCACCTTCGACCTCAGGGTAGTTGGCCGCATAAGCCATGATCGCGCGACCGAGCCGGTGACCGAATGGTCGTTTGAAATCGCGCATCAGATCGGCCATCTGCTCGAGGCGGCCTGTCATGCGGCTGTCCTCATCGACCGAGGCGCTCGAACGGCCCCATCTCTCCCACGTCCTCCGGGAAAGGGCGACCATCGGTTCGACCTCTCCCTCGGCGCGCCCATCGTTTATTTTTTTCGGTGCCGCGAAACGAAGGATGTTTGCACGGTCGACCACCTTGTCGGACAGTGACTGCGTGCTTTCGTCCTCGTTCATCGTGCCAGCGAACAAAAGATTATAGCCGGGGAAAATGCGCGGCGGGTGTTCCATGTTCGGGATTTCGAGTTCGATCTCCGCGTCCTTGCGTTCGTTCTCATCGCCGACATCGCTCGGGCGCGGACGGCTCTCCAATCGGCTGAGGAAATCGGAGAAATAGTATTCGACGCGCGCGAGGTTCATCTCGTCCAGCAGGATCATCATCATGCGATCCTGTTCGGCATCTTCGTTGTTGAGCTCGTCGAGCGCCCAGAGCGCACGCGCCATGTCCGTCGGTCGAAATTTGCCCTCGATGTAGTTGTAGAACCCCATGAGATCCTGCGGGCTGTCCCAGCGTGGCTGCACAGGCACTTGGAGAAAGCCGATTCCCATGCCAGCGGCGTATTGCCGAGGAAGCTGGCTTTTCCCGGTGCCGGAGATCCCCGCGAGCACGGCCATCTGCGTGGTCTCGTTGACCTTCATCGCGGTATGGAATGCACGGAGAGTCCGAGCGGGATAATCCAGCCCTTTCGCACGAAGACGCCGCTCTACCCGCTTGATAGCGTCGGCCTCGTTCTCGCGCGGTGCAGGGTCCCAGCCGCTCATGGCCGAGATGACGGGCGGTGTTTCCTTGAGCTCACGCAGAGGATCGGACTCACCGGTTTCACCATCGACGGAAAGCCCCTCCTTCTTGGCTATTTCGCCCTTCAGATATGCCAGCCTCGCATCGAGCGTGCTGCGCGTTTCCTCGAGCGTTTCGATTTCACCAGTTATCCTGCGCACGTCCTGCGCCTGTGCCGCGACTTCGGCACCGACACGGCCATGTTCCGTCTGCGCCTTTGCCAATGACTCGCGTTCAGATGTGACCCGGGCTTCCAAGTCGCCCAACTCGTTCTCATGGGCGGAAATTCGGCCTTCCAGACGTGCGTTTCCGGTTTCGAGCTCCTGCGCGCGATTTTCGAGCCGTTGCACTCTGTCTTCAGCTTCTTCGAGTTCACGTTTCTGATCGTAGAGCTCAGCGATCTCACGGGAAATTTCGTCGTGCTCCTGCTTCAGCCCATCAATGCGCCCCACCAGATCTTCCGCCTTCTGGAGCCGCTCTTTCACGGCCAGATACTCTGCCCGCAGCGGTGCGATCTCCGCCTCGAGCTGCTGGCGTTCAATTACGGCGTCCTCGGTTTCCTTGCGCACTGAGGCGACTTCGTCGCGCCTCTCCCGCAAGCTCTCCCACTCGGCGAGCAATTCCTCCTTCTGACGCCGTAGGCCGTCCACCTCGGCTTGAAGATCCCCGGCGACAGCCATCGCCTCGCGGCGTTTCGCGAGTTCTGCTTCCAGGTCGTCCATTATGCGCTGTTTTTCTTCCAGCCGTTTTTCATAGACCGCCAGCTCCTCAATGGGACCTGCGGCCGTCACCGCACGATCATGGCGGGCCGCGAGAAAAGAATGAACGACCGCAAGCAGTAAGAGGACCCCGGCGATTGCGAGAACGAGTATCGTGTTATCTGTGAGCATGAGCGGGTTCCTTGCTAGTCGCTGTCAGGCGGCTGACCACCATTGTCTGGAAGCTGTTCACCGGATTCTTCGAGAGCTTCTAATGTCTCCCGCGCAGCCTCAATTTGGTTCCGCAGATCGGCGAGTTGATCCTGCGCTTCCTTCTCAGTGGTTTGCGCAGTCTCGGCAGAAGCTTGGAGCGTATCGCGGCGATCCTGCAAACGCTCGATTTCAGTCTCGATGCTCGATGCACGCCCGGTAAGACCCGCAACCCGTTCGAGTGCCGCGTCGGCATCCGCCTGCGTCGAGGCCAGCCTCGCGCGAGCCGCTTCGACCCTGTCTTCCAGATCGGGCAAGGCTTCTTCGAGTGCGGTCCGTCTCGCTTCAAGCCGGTCGATGTTGGCCTGCAGCCGGTTGACCTCCGCGCGTCGTTCGTCGAGTTCGACCAGTTTTTCCCTCGCCGAGGCAATCTGTGACGTCAGGCTCGAGAGTTCCGCTTTTTGTGTCTCAACTTGCTCTTTCGCAAGCTTCAACTCCTCTGCCGCGTCGGCGCGCTGTCCTTTTGTGCGCCTCAACCCGTTCTCTATGATATCCGCCTCATTTTGCAGTTCAGCAAGTCGCGCTTCTGCACCAGCGATGCTCGAGTTCAAGTCGGACTTGCTGTCTTGCAACGGGCCAATATCAGATTTGAGTTCCTCACGGTGTGTCTGCGCGCTCGCCAACTTCGTTTTAAGATCGTCTAGTCGCTGTTGTGAAGCTTCAACCTGTTCACGCAGAGCCGCCAAATCGGTTCGGGTTTCATTCTCCTTCGCGGCTAGCTTCTCGATGCGGGATTCGACGCGCTTCTCATCCTTTTGTGAC
>JBHEPS010000196.1:528-4065 GCA_046260175.1 Thermoanaerobaculia bacterium | reverse complement strand
GATTTCCCTACCCCCTCTTCAAAAAAATTTGCGGGCAGGCTTGCATCAGGCGCAAAGCCGGACGGGAACTGGCCGACGATCGTGGCTGTCACGGAATCAACCGCTCCGCACGAGCTGGTGACTCGAACACAGTACGTGTAGGTTCCTTTCCACACCTGACCGCGCCGGCGAGCCCCAGCTCTCGAAGCAAGGAATAGCGTAAGGATTATCGCCGTTGGTAAGGATATGGCGAAGGCGACTCTGACTTCAAAAGGGCAGATCACGATCCCAAAGGAGATTCGCGACCACCTCGGACTCTCTGCGGGTGACCGGTTGGATTTTCAGATTGCGGATGGCGGCGCGGTGCTCGTTGAACCGGAGACGGTGGATCTCCGATCGCTGCGCGCGGTGCTGAAGCCACGCCCCGGCCGAAAGGTCTCTCTGTCTGATATGGATCGCGCGATCCGGCGCGGAGCCACCGGTCGATGATCGCCCTCGACACCAACGTGCTGGTCCGGTATCTGGTCGAGGACGATCCCAGGCAAGCCGCAGCAGCCGCGGGGTTTATCAGCAGAACCGTAGCGCGGGGCGAGCCACTGTTCATTCCGCAGATCGTCCTTTGCGAGCTCGTGTGGGTTCTCTCATTTGCCTATGAGTTCGGCAGGGACGAGATCGCGACTGCGCTTCGTCAGATCCGTCGCGGGGCACAGATCGTGATCGAAGCACCCGACCAGGTACGGGAAGCGATCGAAGCCTACGCGCGAGGGAAAGGCGACTTCGCCGACTACCTCATCGCCGAGCGCGCCATGGCCGAGGGCTGCACGAAAGTGTTCACATTCGATCGCGCGCTTCATTCCGACTCGCGTTTCGAAGCGCCGTAGCGGATATGCTCCTCCCCTCCACTCGAGAAGACAGGAGGCGCACGCATGAACGTCATCAATCTGGCCGAGAAGCTTTCCCTTTTTCAGGACCCCTGGAACCCGCGCATCATCGCTCGGCTCAACGGCCAGCTCGTCAAGCTCGCGAAGCTCTCGGGGGAGTTCTTCTGGCATCAGCACGAGAACGAGGACGAGCTGTTTCTCGTGGTTAAGGGCACCCTGCGGATTCAGCTTCGGGACGGCGAACGCGTCCTCGGTCCGGGGGAGATGATCGTGATCCCGCGCGGGGTCGAGCACCTTCCGATCGCCGACGAGGAGTGCCACGTCCTGCTGTTCGAGCCGGAGTCGACCTTGAATACGGGCGACGTCGAGAACGAAAGGACCCTCAGAGAGCTCGAAGAGCTGTGAGCAGTGTGGCCACGGTTTGGCCTCATCAACCGTGGCGGGCGTTCAGGGTTCGCAGGATGGGCCGAAACCGGGAGCGGAGGAAAAGATCTTTCCTCCGCGGTGAGCCACGGTTGATGAAGCCAAACCGTGGCCACAGTGGCCGGGGCTCGCGCCCCGGCCTCTGACCACCGATTCAGCGCCGGCCCCGGTCGTCCCAGGTGCGACCGTCGAAGGAATCCGCCAGGAAGATATTGCCGCGGGCGAACTGCCCGTACACCCTCATGTGCTGCCCTCGCCGGAGCGAGCGCGCCCAGTCGCGGCCGTACCTCTGTTGCAGAAGGCGGGCGTCGACCCGGACGTTGCCTCCGCGGGACTGCCGAAGCACGAGAACGTCGCCGTGAGCGGAGAGGGTGACCACTTCCCCTTCGAGCATCATCTGGCGCCGGTCGTCTCTATAGCGATCGTCCCGATATCGGTCATTTCGATATCGATCGTCGCGATACCGGTCGTCGCGGTAGCCGCGATCGGAGATCAGGAAGACTTCACGCGCGCGAAGCTTGCGGTTGTTCTCGTTGCGCAGGTCGACTCCGACCCGGTCGCCCCGGCGGAGATCGCGTACTCGAAGGGTGCGGTTTCCGTCGCGGACCTTTACGCCCCCCTTCGCCTCGATCTGCGTGATCCCGCGGGAAGTCCGAAGCGCGAACCGGTCTCCGCTCGAGTGCACCGACAGAACGGTTCCATCGATATCCCACTGGGCCCGCCGGGCCTGCACGGTGATCTGCTCGCCTGTCCTCCGGTCATGACGCGAATCCGCGGAAACGGACAGCGGGAGGAGGACCACCCCCGCGAGCATCATGACTCCAACTTTCTGAATCCACATGCGTTTGTTCATTGAGATCTCCCTTCCGACGCCCTTTCTCGTACCTCTTCAAAGGCAATCGCGGGGCCAGCGGGGGGGGGCGAGTAAGGCAAGTCAGAAGGCAGAAGGCAGAAGGCAGAAGGAAAGTCAGAGACAACGGCCGTCCCTCGCCCCTCGCCCCTCTCCCCTCTCCCCTCGACAGGACGTCGGAAGCTGATGCCTCCGCCACAGATCCTTCCCGAACTGTCACTTCGCGCCCGGATCGGGGATTGATCCGTTCGCTCCAGGTGGTACGATGCGCTCCTTCGGACGCGACCCTCGCTCGCGACCCATCTTTCCTGCCCAGGAGTCCTACCCTCATGTGGAATCAAGGAACCGTCGTTCTTCTCGTTCTCTCGCTCGCCCTTTTCGCCGCCTGTGCGCCAATCGAGACACCCGTCGAGGAGCCGCCGGTCACGGAGACGACGGCTACGGAAACCATCGCCGAAACTCCGGTTCCCGAGCCTCTGCCCGAGCTGGAGCCGGAGCCTGAAGTGAAGCTTCCCCCCGTGAATGTCTGCACGCTCCTGAGCGACGCACAGCTCGAAGAGCTCGCGGGCACCGACATCGATCCGGGAACTCCGTCAAAGACGGGCGAAGGCGCCTCGGTTTGCACCTGGGTCGCTCCCCTCGGCGGAACCCTCGTCGCGCGCGTCTACGACTCCCAACCGGCGCGAACCTGGGAGCTCGTCACCGCTTCTCTCCCCGGCTTCGAGCCGGTCTCCGACCTCGGCGACCGCGCGGCCGCGAACACCGCTTACCGCCTCTTCGTCGTCCAGAAGAGTCCCCGAACCCTCGTGGTCGACACGACACAGCTCGCCGGCGACCCCGCCGCGATCGGGGCGAAGTTCGCGCGGATTGCAATGCCGAAGTTGTAGGGGCGAGGGGCGAGGGGCCAGGGGGTCTCAGGCTGACGGTTTCAGCGGCATTCGCTCTTCTGCACGAGCCGGGGCTGGAAAGCCCCGGCCACGCCCCTTATCATCCCCTCATGGAACGCAAATTTCCCATCCGCTCCGCTGACGAGATCCCGGCCTCGGTACGAGGGACGGCGATCGAGACGTTTCTGCGCCACCACAATTTCGGGGAGAACCTCGACACCGTCTACGCCTCGGCCGAGATGCTGGTCGGCATGTGCATGGATCATCGCCACCACCTCCGGATTCCGGAGAAGTTCGCCTACATCCTCCGGACCGGCGGCGGGAACCTCCGCTACAGCGAGTTCAAGGTCTCGTATGCGATCGCGGTCGGCGGGGCGAAGGCGATCGCGCTGCTGGCTCACACGCAGTGCGGCATGGTCGACCTGGCCAGCCGTCGTGCGCTCTTCATCGAGGGGCTGGTGAAGAACGCCGGCTGGGACGCGGAGTGGGCCGAGGAGCATTTCGATCACTTCGCGCC
>JBHEPS010000196.1:0-518 GCA_046260175.1 Thermoanaerobaculia bacterium | reverse complement strand
CCGTTTCTCTACGCCGTGGAGGACAACATGCTTTACGGCATCCGCGAGACTCTGGCGCGATGATCGCACCCGGCTCGGGCGCCGGTAAGATGAGCCAATGACGAGCGTCGTCGAAACCCTCGATCCCCCTCTTTTCCTGGTGGCGATGCCCCAGGTCGGCGATCCGTTCTTTCACCGCTCGCTGGTGCTCCTGCTCGAGCATGGCCCGGATGGGAGTTTCGGGCTGATCGTGAACCGCCCTACCGAGATCCTGATGAAGGAACTGGTCGATGGACTCGGCGTGCAATGGGGCGGAGATCCCTCCTCGCTCGGATGGTTCGGCGGGCCGGTTCAACCGGGCGTCGGGACGATGGTATGGGACGAGGAAGGGGAAAGCCCCGAGGAGGCCGACCTGTCGAGCGTCGCATTCGCCCCCGGGGTGAGGCTCTCGCGCGACGTGACCGTGCTTCAGCAGTTGGCCGTCGCGCCTCCCGAGCGGTTCCGGCTCTTCGTCGGCTACGCCGGATGGGGCTCGGGAC
>JBHEPS010000195.1:248-4069 GCA_046260175.1 Thermoanaerobaculia bacterium | reverse complement strand
GGATGATTTTTCTTCGCGAGGCGGCTCTCGCCAAAGTGAGGGAAGGCAAGACGACGCTCCGTGAGATCAACAAGGTTACGTTCGTCGACTGAGTTATGGCCAACGGATTTCCAACAGAAGTTTTTGTCCTCGATGCCGAGGGATTGCTAGCGACCCGTTTCGAGAGGAGCGGGCGGAGCGCGGCCGTGACGTCGCTCCACCGGTATCGATTTACTGAGCCGCCGTTCGCCGAGGCACCGGTCTCACCTCGACTGATGAGGCCAGCGGTCCTGACCGAGGCCATCGCCCGCGCGCGAAAGGACCTGGGCGGCGTCGAACGCGTCTCGCTGCTGCTTCCCGATTCGTGGTTCAGGCTCAACCTGCTCGACCTTCCCGCGGCAGGTGACCGGGAGACCCCTCAGGTCGAGCTCGTCCGGTTCGCCGTGAAACGGACGCTGCCGGTCCGCCCCGAGGAGGTTCGCTTCGCCTGGGTTCCGCTCTCCAAGAACGGGGCCGGCCAGCAGGTCTTCGCGGTCGGCGCGATGGAGACGACTCTCGGCGCGATCGAGACGGCGTTCCGCGAGGCGGGAATCTCGCTGTCACTGATCGAGCCGGTCGGAGTGAACGTCTGGAACGCGGTCGCCTCGCAAGTCGCGGACGCGGCTGCGGACCGGCTTTTTCTGCACGTAGGCGGGGGCGAGTTCACCATGGGGATTTTCCACGGGGCGAGTCCGCGCTTCCTCCGCTCGAGGCTTCTGAGCGGATCGCGCACGCTCGAACAGGAAATCCTCCTCTCGGCGAGCTACATGAAGAGCCGTCTCGAATGGAGCTCCATCGCGGAAAGCTGGGTCTCGGGTAACGGCGTCGACGAAAGAGTCCTCGGCTCGATCGAGTCCGAGTTCGAAGCTCCGGTCCACCGTGCCCTCTTCGAGGATTTCGCTCACTCGGACGATCCACAGGCGAAAGCGTGGGGAGCCGAGCTGATCGCCTGCACTGGAGTGTTCACCGCGTGAAAGCCCTTCACCCCAACCTGGCGTCGCGGCCCTACCGCGACTATCGGCCTGTCTGGACCGTCGTCGCCGTTCTGGCGATCTTCTCGGTGGCCCTTCTCGCGTACAACGCGCAGACCGCCTACCGATACTTCGCCACCACGAGCGATACGCGAGCCGAGATCGCCGAGATTGAGGCGTCGATCGCGAAAGAGCGCGAGGCGATCCAGATCGCGCGCCAGCAGGCCGCCCGCTTCGATTCGCCCCAGTTGCGGAGACGGGCCGAGTTCGTGAACACGCAGATCGCGCAGCGCGCGTTCTCGTGGAACCAGCTCCTGGACGATCTCGAAGCGGTCTTTCCACCTGACGTACGCCTCGTGCGCCTGTCGCCGAGCGTCGAGCGGTCGGGTCAGGTGACTCTCCAGATGTCGTGCCTGGCCAGGAACGACGACGGCATGGTCGAGCTGATCCAGAACATGTTCCAGAGCCCGAAGTTCGTACGTCCCTTCCCCGCCAATCAGAGCTCGTCCAGGGGGCTTCACCAGTTCGTCATCTCGACCCAGTACCGTCCGGCTGCATGGGGGGTGCGGGAATGATCTGGCGCGAAAAGCGATGGCTCCTCGTGACTCTCGGCATCATCTTTCTGGCGAACCTGGTCTTCTTCGTCACCTATCGCGTGCGTTTCGAGCAGCGCGTAAACGACCTGGAAACCCGTCGCGAGGCGGTGGCGGCCGAACTGACGACGGCGCGAGCCGAGAGAGCCACGGCTGAGCAGAACGTCAAGAGCTTCGAACAGATCGTAGCGACCGTCGACACCGTCTACAACGACTGGTGGGCGACGCCGCAGGAGCGGCTGGTTCCCCTGTTGAACGAGATGCGGGAACTGGCCCGAAGGAGCGAGCTGCAGCCACCCTCGACCTCCTACAACCAGACGCAGGCCGCTCGCGACCAGGGATCGGACGCGGCCTTGCTCGCGATTTCATTTTCGGTTCGAGGCACGTACGAACAGGCGCGCCGGCTGATCAACCTGATCGAGTACTCGGACGAGTTCGTGTTCATTGAGGAAATCAGCCTCGCCTCCGGCTCCGGCGATTCCCAACTCGTCCTAACCCTCCGCCTCAAGACCCTTTTCCGCGCCGATGACGAGCCCGCGAGGAGCGCGTCATGAGCCTTGGAAACCGGAGGACATGGCTCTGGGCTGCCGCCGCCGTGGTGGCTCTGGTCTTCATCTGGATCTTTGCCTCTCCGGGAAGCGCCCTGCAGACACCGGAGCCGGCTCCCGACCCGCTCGAGATGGAGACCGAGCGCCGGGTTCGGCCCGGCCCAGCGCGCGCGATCACCACCGAATCGGGGACGGTCGAGCCGATTCACCTCGAGTGGCTCGAAAAGGATGGAAGGACCGTGCGGAGCAAGCGCAATCTCTTCGCATTCGTCCAGCCGCCGCCCCCTCCCCCCCCGAGGGCGCCAGCACCCCCTCCCCCGCCGCCCGACCGCGACGGTGATGGAATCCCCGACTATCAGGACAACTGTCCGGACGTTCCGAATCCGGACCAGTCAGACATCGACCGGAACGGGGTCGGGACCGCGTGCCAGGAAGGGCCGGAGATCGCCCCGCCTCCGCCGCCACCTACGCCGCCCGCATTTCCCTACAAGTATCTCGGCTCTTTCGGGCGCGAACCGCGCACGATCGCGGTGTTCTCGAAAGAAGGCGAGTTGCTCAACATCCGCGAAGGTGAGACATTCGGGGGGCGATTCATCCTTCACAACATAGGAATCGAGTCGGCCGACATCGGTTACACCGGATTTCCCGCGGATGTTCGAAAGCGGATTCCGATCGGCAAGTAGGCGCCCGTGACGTTACCGCGCCCGTTTGCGTCCAAGTAGAGACTTCGAGAAAGAATGACAATCAATCACATGAAAATTCGAACTCTCACCGGCCTGTTCGTGCTCATGATCTTCGCCTCGGGCTGCGTCAGCTACCGCGCTTACGAGCGGGGCCGCGAGCTTCAGACCATGAAGAAGTGGGACGAGGCCGTCGAGCAGTACTCCAAAGCGCTCGAAATGGACCCTGAGAACCAGAAGTACGTTGCCGCGCTGATGAATGCGCGGCTCGAGGCCTCGCGCGCGCACTTCGAGCGCGGGAAGGCCCTGCTGGCGGCGGGTCAGCCGGAGATGGCGGCCCTCGAGCTCGAGTTGACCGTGAAGCTCGACCCGACGAATCAGTTCGCCCTGGTCGAGCTCCACAAGGCGACGGAGGCGGCGAAGGCCAGAAAGTTCGCGAACCAGGAACTGACGATCGACGAGAAAAAGGCGCGGGCAAAAGGGCTGACCAAGATGCAGCCGCCCCAACTCGATCCCGCTTCCGACGAGCCGATCTCGCTCAACTTCCCTCGCGAGGCTCCGGTCAAGGAAATCTATCGCTCTCTCGGCAACGCCTTCGGGATCAACATCCTCTTCGACGCTCAGGTGAAGGACGACCCGATCGCGATCGAGCTTCGCGACGTCACGGCGCAGACCGGGCTCGAACGTGTGATGCAGGCCGCAGGTCACTTCTACAAGGTGCTCGACGAGCGCTCCCTGATCATCGTGCCGGACAACCCGCAGGCGCGCCGGGAGTACGAAGATCTGGTCATCCAGACCTTCTATCTCTCCAACGGCGACGCGGAGCAGGTGAGCAACGTGCTCCGGACGATGCTCGAAGCCCGGAACGTCTTTCCGCTCAAGGCTCTGAACGCGATCACGATCCGGGACACGGCCGATCGCGTCCGGATCGCGCAGGAGATCATCGAGGCGAACGACAAGGCGCGGGCGGAAGTCGTGGTCGCGGTCGAGCTCCTCCAGATGGACGTGAAC
>JBHEPS010000195.1:0-238 GCA_046260175.1 Thermoanaerobaculia bacterium | reverse complement strand
CCTCGGGCTCGGCCTCGGCTCGGTCAACGCGATCGACAGCGAAGGGAACACGATCACCGGCGTGACGCTCGACTCCTTCAGAAACCTCGGGACGGACGACTTCGCCTTCACGATGCCGTCCATCGCGTACAACTTCCTCAAGTCGAACACCGAGGCCCAGTTGCTCGCCCGGCCGCAGCTTCGCATCAGCGAGGGAGAGACCGCGACGCTGCACATCGGCCGTCGCGTTCCGCTGCCC
>JBHEPS010000194.1:0-4074 GCA_046260175.1 Thermoanaerobaculia bacterium | reverse complement strand
GTCGACGACCGTCATGTACTCCTTCTCCCACCGCTCGAGGTCTTCCTTCGTGAACTCGTCGGCGCGCGCGTCGAAGGCGGCGAAGGCGCCGGCCAGGACCGCGAGCGCGAGAGCTGTGATCGCAAAGATTCGGATCATGCATTCCTCCTAGTAGTGCTCCTGCGGCGGGATCTGCTTCGCAGGTTCCTGGAACAGCGAGTCTTCGGGACGGCCGGTGACGGGGTTGAACGCCACCACGCGGCTCGTGTTGTTGTAGAGGTTGTACTCGAGCCCGACGCGCCCGCTGTTGACGTCGATGAACTGCCATCCGGTGGCGTCGCGCTCGAAGAACGGGTCGGCGCGGTTCATCGGGATCGTCAGCTTCGGCATGTGGTGCTCGGCCTGCGCGTAGCTCTGCGGATATGGCCACGGCCAGGCGGTCGCCATTACCGAGTTGAAGGCGATGTTCTCGATCTGGTTGTACTGAATCTGATGGACGTGACCGTAGATGACGTTGACCTTCTCGTACGGCCGGAGGATCGCCTGCACCTGCTCGGCATCATCGGTCCAGAAGTTCCAGTTTTTGAAGAGCTTCTGGAGGGGCGAGTGCGAGAAAACGACGAGCGGGGTCGACTTGTCGACCTTCGCCAGGTCCTTCTTCAGCCACTCGCGCTGTTTTTCACCGACCATGAACGGCGAGCCGTTCGGGTTGTCGAGCCCCGCCATCTCGAGCATCCTCTGCTCGGCGCTCGGCCAGCGGTTGAAGGTCCATTCGTCGTATGTGAGGACGCTGTTGAGGACGACGAAGTGGACGCCCTTGTGGTCCCAGCTGTAGTAGTGGTCCCCGTAGAGCTTCGACCAGTATTCACCGAGGTCGAGGTAGTAGTCGTGCTCGCCCATGACGGCGTAGGTCTTGAAGTTGAGTTTCGAGAGCATCTCGGCGCCGTGATCGAGCTCGGCTTTCGTCCCGAGCTGGGCGAGGTCGCCGCCGAAGACGACGAACTCCGGCTTGGGAACGAGCAGGTTCGTCTCGGCGACCGCGCGGATCAGGCCGCGGTCCCAGTTGCGGACGAACTTCGTCCCGGAGATGTGCTGAATGTGGGCGTCGGAGATGTAGGCGAAGGTGAAGTTCTTCGTCGAGTCGGCGAAGGCCAGCTCCACCATGCTGAGCGGAAGGGCGCTGATGGCGGCTGCCGTGCCGGCCGTGCGGAGGAATTCGCGTCGGGTTCTGCTCATCGTCCCTTCTCCTTCTTCTCCTGCTCGGCCATCGCTTTCGCCGCCTCCGGGGCGAACTCGGGGCTGGTGAGCGCTTCCATGAAGGCGACGATGTCGTCGATCTCCTGGTCGGTCAGGTTGAGCGGGCGGATGCCGCCGCTGAGGAAGTCGTTGACCGGGTCGCCCTCGTTCGTCACGCCGCCGTTGTTGTAGTGCACCACCGTCTCGCGCAGCGTCGCGACACTTCCGTCATGCATGTAGGGAGCGGTCAGCGCGATGTTGCGGAGCGTCGAGGTCTTGAACGACCCGAGGTGATCGAGGGTCTTCGTGATCGCGAAGCGGCCGAGCTCGGAGGTCTTCGCGTCCGAAAGGACTGCCGCGTCGACTTCGGCGAGGGTCATCCTCGCCGTGAGGAACTTCTGCGCGAGCTCGGGGACGTCGTTCTGGATCGTGTTGATTCCGACGCCGATGTTGTGGAACTTGTTGTCGGTGAACAGAGCGGTCGTCTGCTCGACCGTGTGGCAGGAGACGCAGCGACCCTTGTTGACGAAGAGGTCGAAGCCGCGCTTCTGCTGCTCGGTGATCGCATTCTCTTCGCCGGCGAAGTACCAGCGATCGAACGGGCTGTTGCCCGAGATCAGCGTCCGCTGGAACGCGGCGAGCGCCTTCGTCACCTCGGTCATCGTGACGTCCTTGCCCGACTTCCCGAAAACCTCTTTGAAGGCCTTCTTGTAGGCGGGGTCGGTGCGGACGATCTCGAGGATCGGCTCGTGATCGGCCAGCTCCATCTCGACCGGGTTGATGAACGGATGCTGTGCCTGGTCCTCGAGGCCGGTCGTACGGCCGTCCCAAAAGGTGCTCGTGTAGTAGGCCGCGTTGATGATGGTCGGGGCGTTGCGCGTTCCCGCCATCTTCCGGACACCCTCGGAGACTTTGAGCGGCCCGTCGGTGAACGCCTTCTCGCGAACGTGGCAGGTCGCGCAGCTCACCGTTCCGTCCGAGCTGAACCGGATATCGTGGAAAAGCTTGTCTCCGAGAGCCACCTTCTCGGGGGTCTGTGGGTTGTCGTCCGGAATCGGGAGCGGCGGCAGCCCCAGAGGCGGGGGCGTCGTCGCCGGTCCGGCGCCGACGGCTGCAGCGAAGGCGAGGAGCACCACCGCTGCTATTCCGTAGATCACTGCTCTCATGATTGTTCCTCCTTTCGTCTTTGATCACGACAAGCGCGGCAGAAGCCGCGGAATTGAACCTGGAAATTCTGGACCTCGAAACCGAGCTCGGTCGTGTCGGGGACCGGCAGGCGGTCGAGATCCGCGTCGGAGATATCGATGATCGATGCGCAACCGAGACAGACGAGGTGGTGGTGGAGATCGGTGCGGCCGTCGTAGCGGACGGTGTTTCCCGGATGGCAGGCGCGGCCGATCACCCCGGCGCGGACGAGCTGATCGAGCGTGCGGTAGATCGTCGTGCGGGAGACGCCCGGCAGGCGGTTCGAGACCACCGCGTACAGCGCCTCGGCGGGGGGGTGGCCGGGGACGTCGACGAGTGCCTCGAGGACGGCGCGCCGCTGGATGGTGAGGCGGAGGCCCTGCTCACGGCATCGCCGGTGGAGCGTTTCGAGCTCGTTGGCGCGGCGTTTCGGCTGGCTCTCAGCGACACTCATGGTCGTAACCGCTTCGTGACAATCTGCGTCTCTTGCAACTGATTTGCAAGAGGTAACGAATGTAATCTCGTGCCGGGACGCAGTTGCTGCGATAAGGGGAGATCATCCCCGAAAAGGGCGAAAAATCGGTGTGATGACGGGCAAAGGGGGATGTGATGGGGGATAAGAGCCCTAAGCCGTTGCCGTTCCCTCCCCCCTCATCTCTCACCCCTCGCCCCTCTCCCGTTACACTGGACGCAAATGGCCGAACTCCACGACTTTCTCTCCCAGGACCACGAACGGCTCGATGAGCTGCTGCGAAGACTTCTCGCGAGTGGGATCGCGACCTCGCCGGAGGCGTTCGAGGAGTTCCGCCGCGGGCTGCTGAGGCACATCGCCATCGAGGAGCGGGTGTTGTTTCCCGAGCTACGGAAGGCGAAGGGGAGCACCGAGCTCGAAAAGCAGCTCCACCGCGACCACGCCGCCCTCGCCGCGCTTCTCGTCCCGTCTCCTTCGCCGAAATGGATCGAGCAGCTGGCCACGATCCTGGAGGCGCACAATCCTCTCGAAGAGCAGGAGGGTGGCCTCTATTCGATCCTCGAGTCGCTCAGCGAGGACCGGCTCGAGGAGCTGATGATGAAGGTCCACGCGGTTCCCGAGGTCAGGATGGCTCCGCACGTCGACAAGCCGATCGTCTATCGGTCGATCGAGCAGCTGGTGAAGGAAGCCGAGGAAGGGCGGGAAAGACAAGCCAGAAACCAGAAGCCAGAAGCCAGAAGAAAAACCTGAAGGCACCCGTCATCCTGAGCGAGCGCCGCGAAGAGGTCCGTTGTGCGACAACGTTGAGCGCGCCCGAAGGATCTCAAAATGGCAGGATCCTTCGGTCGCGCGCACGCTCAGCGCGATGGCCAGATCCCGGCGGCGCTCCCTCAGGATGACGGACCTACCGCCGGTTTTGGTTTTTCTTCTGGCTTCTGGTTTCTGGCTTCTGGCTTTACTTCTGGCTTCCCCCCGCCCCCTCTCCTCTGGTACAACCGCGCAGAAGGAGATTCCCGATGCGACGCTTTCTGCTTTCGACGCTTTCCGCAATTCTCGCAGTGGTTCTGGCCGGCTGTGTCGAGGCGCCCTCGAGCGGGACGGCTTCCCGAGAGCGCGCGGAGGGAGACCCGGTGCGGATCGGGTTCTCGATGGACACGCTGAAGGAAGAGCGCTGGCAGCGCGACAAGCGGCTTGTCGAGCAG
>JBHEPS010000193.1:0-4091 GCA_046260175.1 Thermoanaerobaculia bacterium | reverse complement strand
TAGTTGAGGAAGACCCGGGTCGCGAGCATCATCGCCGAGGCCGCCGAAACCTCGGGGCGAAGCCGGGCCTCGATCTCCTCTTTCCCGTGCGTCTGGAGGAACCGCTCGAAGCGCGCAGCCATATCGGAGTAGAAGCGGCGAATATGGGTGCCGTCGAACTCGACGACGTCGACGTAAATGAGGGCGACGTACTTCCGGTAACGGCGCACCGATCGCTCGGCCGCCTTCCCGAGAGCTTCGAGGTTATCGGGGAAGATGCCGGCTGCGAGGGCCTTGTTCACCGGGAACTCGGGGTCCGACAGCGCCTGCCAGTACTCGTCGAAAAGGGTTCGGTAGATCGCCTCCTTGTCGGGGAAATGGTGATAGACGCTGCCGGTGGAGACCACCGCGCGCGATGCGATGTCCCGGATGCTCGTCGCGCGATACCCGCGGTGAGAGAAGAGGTCGAGCGCGGCATCGAGAATGATCCGCCGGCTCCGTTCCGATTTCAGATTCTGCTTCATGCGCCGCCGCCTTCGAGCAGGAACGACCGCGTCTCGCGAATGACGGCTTCGGTCGCCTCCACCACGGCCGCATGACCCGACCCCTCGAGCACCACGAGCCGCGCCCCGGTGATCTTCTGGGCGATCGCGCGCGAGTGCTCGACGGGGAAAGTCTCGTCCAGGGCAGCGCCGATCACCAGCGTGGGGGCGGCAATCCGGGGAAAGGCATCCGTGAGATGCGTCTCGCGGAGGGTTCTCATGATCCCCGCGATTCCGTCGAAGAAGGAGGGAGGAAGCGCGGCGATCTGCCGCGCACGGGCCTCGACGAAATCAGGGGGCTGCGCTTCGAGAAACGCCCGGCTGAACGCCGTCGGAGCGAGGATGCGGAACAGCTTTCTCCCGTCACCGCCATCGGCGGCGTCCCGGGCTGCGCGCTCGAAACCTACCGTCGCTTCGATCATCGCGGGGGTGAGACGGTCCGTGGCCGTGAGGACGACGAGGCGGTCGACTCGCTCCGGGTGATCGGCCGCGAGCTGCATTGCGACGACTCCACCGAAAGATGTGCCGAGCACGTGGGCGCGCGGGATCGAAAGGTGGTCGAGGAGCCGGGCCACCTCCGCCGCATGCCGCGGGATCGAGAGGCGGGGTCCGGGCGAGAGGAGTTGGCCGCGCAAGTCGCAGCGCACTACGCGAAACTCACCCTCGAGACGGGCGGTGATCGAGTCCCAGGAGGCGATCGACATGAGCCCGCCGTTGAGCAGGACCAGAGGAGGGCCGGAGCCGTCGACGCGATGGGTGAGAATGCTCATAGGAGGGGATAAAAACCGAACACTCGCTATGTTCTGCTCTGCTGTCAATGGTGTCAAGTCGCTGAAACTGATCGTTTGACAAAGGGTCGCGAGGAGGCTTACTGTGGAAAAACAGATCAATCGTTCGGATTTCAGTCACCCCTTGACCGACCTCAGCAACCATTCAACTTACCGGCTCGGAGGTTCTACCATGTCCGCCGTTCGCTCTCTCTTCAAGGTTGCACTGACGATATCGCTCGTCCTCGCCACCGCACTTCCTCTCTTCGCTCAAGTCGACCGCGGCATCATCGAAGTCGTCGTGCTCGATGAGAGCGGCGCCACGCTTCCCGGCGTCACCGTCACCGCACGGCGCCCCGAGACCGGTCAGCAGCTGGTCGAAGTGACCGGAACGAACGGGCTCGCCCGTTTCCCCTCGCTCCCGCCGGGAACCTGGGAGATCCGCTCGGAGCTGCCGGGATTCGCCAGCGCCGGGGTCGACGGCATCGCCCTCCGCGTCGGGCAGACCTCGCGCGTGAACTTCACGCTCCGCCCTTCGGCTTCCGAGACGATCACCGTCCAGGCGGCCTCCGAGGTCGTCGATGTCTATAAGACGGACGCCTCGACCAACATCCTTCCGGAGCAGATCGAGATGCTCCCGGTCGCGGACCGCGACTTCCAGCGCCTGGCGTTCATCGCCCCGGGCGTGCAGCGCGAGCGCGGCGGATACCGCTTCATCGGCGGCGGACCCGTCATCGGCGGCTCTCCCAACGCCAGCCAGGCGACGATTCTCGTCGACGGCGTCGACTACACCGACCCCGCGCTGGGACTCTCGCGCACCCGCTTCAGCCAGGATGCGATCCGCGAGTTCCGCGTCATCCAGAACCGCTTCGACGTCGAAGTCGGCGGCTCGTCGGGCGGCGCCCTGTCGATCGTGACCAAGTCGGGCACCAATGACCTCAAGGGGAGCGTTTTCGGTTTCTATCGCGACGACGCTCTCCGGGAGCCGGGAGCTCTCGAGGTGGGCAGCCTCCCGTTCAGCCGCCACCAGCTCGGCTTCAGCGTGGGCGGGCCGATCGCGATCGATCGCACGCACTTCTTTTTCGCCTACGAGAATGTTGACGAGGAGAACATCTCACTGTTCCGTCCGGGCGGCGCCTTTGCGGCGAACGCGGCCGACATCGAACATCCCTTCAAGCAGCATCTCGTATTCGGCTCGGTCGATCACATCCTCGGCGACGCGCAGTCGCTCATGTTCCGCGGCGTCTGGGAGAAGTATCGCGAGGACAACTTCCGCGTTGGCGGCGTCGCCGACGTGAGCTACGGCCAGGAGCTGCAGCGCGACAACTGGAACGCCTCGGGCGGACACACCTGGACGCTTTCGGCGCGGGCTCTGAACGAGCTGCGCGCTCAGATCGGAAGTCACAAGTATTTCGAGCCGACCAACTCGGACGGGGTCGCCGAATGGTTCTCGAGCGGCACGACCCTCCAGACCGGCGGCAACATCCTCGGCGATCTTCTCGGCGAGGGTGATTTCATCGAGCTCCGCGACACCTATCACCACAGCTTCGCCGGAGGGCGCCACGCTCTCAAGGCCGGCGCCGGCGTGCAATTCGTCGATGAAAGGTTCCGCCTCGATACCTTCGAGACGGGACTCTTCATCTACATCACGGATACGCGCGCCCTTCCCCTCGCCTATGCCTACGGTGTGGGATCGGGCGACGCGAGCATGGATACCTCGATCTGGTCGGCATTCATCGAGGACGAGTACCGTCCGACGACGAATCTCACTCTCAATTTCGGTCTCCGCTATGACCTCGACACCAATGGCAACAATCCCGGGATCGACCATCCGCTCGTTCCAGGCGGCCGCGACCGCGACGACGACAACTTCCAGCCGCGCTTCGGATTCAACTGGGATGTCACGGGTCAAACGGACTGGGTCGTGCGCGGCGGCGCCGGGCTGTTCACCGGCCGCATGCTTCTGGTTCCCGCACTCACCGAGCGCCAGGCCAACGGCGTCACGGGTCGGCTTCTCCGGACCCGCATCAATGGGGCATTGCTCGGATTCCCCACGCTCGCACTCGACCCGGCGAATCCGACGACCACCGGCATTCCCCTTCCGCCCGACATCACGCTGCTCGACACGACCTTCGGCGCGCCTCAGTCGACACAGGTCAGCCTCGGCCTGACCCGCCGACTCGGCAACTCCGGGCTTTTCTTCGACGCCGATGCGATCTGGGTCGATGGAAAAGACGAGATCATCATCCGGGACGCGAACTGGCGTGGAAATCAGAACCCCGGCCGAATCATCTCGGGCTACAACCAGATCAATACCTACACCAACGACGGTTACTCGGAGTACAAGGCGCTCATTCTCGGCGTCAACGGAACCGTTCTCGGCAAGCACATCGTGACCGGCTCGGTCACGTTCGCCGATAAGAACAACATCAACGACGACTTCAGCCCCGAGTTCCCCTTCGGCTATCCGAACGACCCGGCGAACATCGATGCCGAGTACGGACGCAGCCGCGCCGACGAGGAGTACCGCATCGTCCTGAGCGGCGTGTTCCGCGCGCCGTGGGACCTCACCGTCGCGCCGGTCTGGGAGTACGGCTCCGGCCAGCCGTGGACCCATCGTCTCGGCTACGACTTCAATGCCGACGGAAAGAACTCGGACCGCCCGTCCGGCGTCGGGCGCAACGAAGAGGACGGCCCGCGCTTCACGCAGTTCAACCTCCGCCTGACGAAAGCCTTCCAGCTCGCGACAGGGCGGTTCGACGTGATCGTCGAGGGATTCAACATCCTCGACACGACCAACTAC
>JBHEPS010000192.1:527-4128 GCA_046260175.1 Thermoanaerobaculia bacterium | reverse complement strand
GGAGGCGATCGAGGCAGCCGCCTCCACCCTCGGTGTCCCGCGCTATCAGATCGTCCACAAGATCGTGGTCGAGAAGCGCGGTTTCCTCGGTGGGCTCAAACGCGTCGTGATCGACGCGCACGTCGATACCGAAGCTTCCGAGCCGCCTCCCCCTCCACCGCCGGTGGAGCGCGCCCCGCGTCCGGCCGCAGCCGATCGTCCGCGTCCCCGCCAGAGGAACGATCGACCCGATCGCGACCACGGTGGGAGAGGACGGGGTCGCGGAATGGGGCACTCCGATCGGGCGCGCCCGTACGAGCGGCACTCGCGCTGGAGCGAGGACGACCGTCCGTATCACGAGGAAGTTCCGCCACAGGAAGAGCAGAGCGAAGGGGCGGCCGCGGTCGCGAAGTGGGCCGACGACCTGTTCGAGCTGGCCGGGTTTGCCCTCGAAGCGCGGACGATCGAGGACGACGAGCAGATCCTCGTCACGTTGTACGGGCGCGACGGGCGGCTGATGATCGACCGGGATGGCGAGCTGCTCGAAGCAATGCAAACCATTGGAAATAAAGCACTTAGGGATAATGTAACCGAAAAGAAGATCGAGTTCGACTGCCGCGGCTTCAAGGATGCCCGGGCCGAGCGGCTGCGGCGGGAAGCGCGTGACGCGGCCGACCTGGTGCGCGCGGAGGGAGGCGAACAGCTTCTCGAAGCGATGAACCCAGCCGAGCGACGGATCGTTCATCTGGAGCTCAAAGACGACCGCGACGTGATGACGGTCTCGCGGGGCGACGGCTTCTACAAGCGCGTCGCGATCATCGCCAGGGATGAGGATCCCGGCCCAGACGCGCAGGAGTCGTGAGCGGAGCCGAAGTGGATGCGATCATCGCGCCGGCGACTCCTTTGGGGAGGAGCGCGCTGGCGATCGTCCGGATGGACGGGCCCGGGGCCCGAGCCCTGGCCGAGGAGTGGTCGGGGCGGAAGCTCGAAGAGCGGCGGGCCACGCGGGTGCGGTTGGCGGACCGCGACGGCGTGATCGACGACGCGGTGATCACTCTTTTCGTGGCGCCGCGCTCCTTCACTGGCAACGATCTGGTTGAGATCTCGCTCCACGGAAGCCTCGCCGTGGTTGAGCGGCTTCTGCGCGCGGCGGGGGATGCGGGAGTCCGGCTGGCGGGAGCGGGAGAGTTCACCGAGCGGGCCGTGCTGAACGGAAAGCTCGACCTCGTTCAAGCGGAAGCGATCGGCGACCTGATCGCCTCGCGGACGGCGGCGCAGTCGAAGCTGGCGCTGGCCAATCTCGAGGGAGCGCTGAGCCGCGAAGCGAAAGCAGCGCGGGAGGAGCTCGTCGCGATCCTGTCGCGATTCGAGGCGGCGCTCGACTTCGCGGAGGAGGGTTACACCTTCATCGAGACGGCGGAAGCGCTCCAGCGTCTCGGCCATTTGGCCGGCAATCTCCGCGGGATCGAAGAGACCTTCCGCCGGGGACGGGCGACGGCGGGCGGAATCACGCTGGTAATTCTGGGGCGGCCGAACGCTGGGAAGTCGACGCTTCTGAACGCCCTCTGCGGGGAGGACCGGGCGATCGTGACGGCGATCCCCGGGACGACGCGGGACCTGGTACGGGAGACGATCGAGCTCGGGGGCCTGCCGGTGATGGTCGTCGACACGGCCGGCCTGCGCGATACATCCGACGAGGTTGAGGGGATCGGAGTTGCGCGTGCGCGGGAAGCCGCGACTCGCGCGGAGATGGTGGTCTACCTGATCGACGCATCAGCCGGCGAGACAGCGGAAGACCGGGAGTCGCTTGCTCGCCACGCGGACGCTCTCGTCGTCTACACGAAGACCGACCTCGCGCCTGCTCCCGAAGGAACGTTCGGAGTCTCGGTCACCTCGGGAGAAGGTCTCCCCGCGCTCCTCGAGCGTCTCGGCACTGAAGTGCGTGAAAAGTACGCGGTGCCTGAGGGTGGGGGAGCCGTGGTGAACGAGCGGCAGAGGCGGGCGCTGGAAGAAGCGCGGATCGCGGTCGAAGCCGCGTCCGAGGCGGTCCAGCGTGGGGAGAGCGAAGAGGTTGTCGCCGTGGACCTGCGGGATGGAGCAAGAGCCCTCGGCCTGCTGACCGGCGAGATCACGACCGAGGAGCTCCTGCGGGAAATCTTCGCGAATTTCTGTATCGGGAAGTGACCACGCGGGTGGGGCGGGTGTTCCACGTGGAACGGTTTTCAGGACGATAGGACCTATAGGACGAATAGGACGGATAGGACCTATAGGACAAAAGCGGCGAGGCCCGCCTTTGACTTGTCCTATTCGTCCTATCTGTCCTATTCGTCCTATCGTCTTCTCTCTCCCGTAATTTTTCTCCCTGCCCTCACGTTCCACGTGGAACCATGTTTCCCGCCCAATTCGACGCCATCGTGATCGGCGGCGGCCATGCCGGCGCTGAGGCCGCTCGCATCCTCGCGCGCGGCGGCGCCTCCACCGCCCTCCTCACCATGTCGGCCGAGGCGATCGGCCGCATGTCCTGCAACCCCGCCATCGGCGGGCTCGCCAAGGGGCATCTCGTCCGCGAAATCGACGCTCTTGGCGGACTCATGGGTGAGGTAGCGGACGCGGCCGGGATTCAGTTCAAGACGCTCAATCGATCCAAGGGGCCCGCCGTTCAGGGCCCCCGTGCGCAGTGCGACCGCGACCTTTACGCCGCCGCAGTCCAGAAGGCCATGCGGGCTGAGCCGCTCATCACCATCGTCGAGGGGATCGCCGACCGCCTTCTTTTCGAGCGGGATCGCCTCGAGGGGGTGCGGCTCCAGACGGGCCAGACCCTCCAGGCTCCGGTCGTCATCGTCACCACAGGGACTTTTCTTCGCGGGCTCATGCACTCGGGAGAGACGCAGACCGTTGGAGGTCGCTTCGGCGAGCCGGCGGCCGAGACCCTCTCGGACTCGCTCCGCGGGCTCGGTCTCGAGCTCGGGCGCCTCAAGACCGGCACGCCTCCGCGCGTTCTTCGGTCGTCGGCCGATTTCTCCCGGATGACTCCTCAGCCGGGGGACGCGCTGCCGCGCCCCTTTTCGATCCTCACGGACCGGATCACCCTTCCGCAGGTCGATTGCTGGATGTCGGCGACCACTCCCGAGGCCCACGAACTCATCCGCGCC
The DNA here is from genome assembly GCA_046260175.1 of Thermoanaerobaculia bacterium. Lineage (GTDB taxonomy): Bacteria > Acidobacteriota > Thermoanaerobaculia > Gp7-AA8 > Gp7-AA8 > JBHEPS01. The sequence goes on along the minus strand of JBHEPS010000192.1, from coordinate 997 downwards.
AACCTCCATCGCGCACCGTTGTACTCCGGGCAGATTCAGGGAGTCGGACCCCGATACTGCCCGTCGATCGAGGACAAGGTCGTCCGATTTGCCGAGAAAGAGCGGCATCTCGTCTTCGTGGAACCCGAGGGGCTCGACCATCCCTGGCTCTACCTCAATGGGATTTCGACGTCGCTTCCGGCGGACATTCAGCGTGCCGTCGTCCGCTCGATCCCCGGCCTCGAGAATGCCGAGATCGCCCGGCTCGGCTACGCCGTCGAATACGACTTCGTAAATCCGCAGCAGCTCGAGGCCACTCTCACCGTACGCGGCGTTCCGGGCCTCTACCTGGCCGGCCAGATCAACGGGACCTCCGGATACGAAGAGGCCGCTGCCCAGGGGCTCGTCGCCGGAATCAATGCGCTCGCATTTCTAAAGGAGGAGGAGCCCTTCATCCTCCGCCGCGACGAAGCTTACGCGGCGGTCATGAT
>JBHEPS010000192.1:0-517 GCA_046260175.1 Thermoanaerobaculia bacterium | reverse complement strand
CGTACCGGATGTTCACCTCACGCGCCGAGCATCGCCTTCTTCTCGGATGCGACTCCGTCTACGAGCGGCTTTCCCATCACGCCGAGCGCCGCGGCCTTCTCGATCCCGAGCGCCGGCGGCGGATCGAAAACCGGCTGGCGCGGGTGACCGATGCGCGCACGCGTCTCGAGGCCCTTCAGTTCCTTCCGGACAAGGAGACGGCCGCCTGGTTCGAGGAGCTTGGCACCCCTCTCAACGCGCCAGCTACTCTAGGTAAACTATTGCAGCGTAATGACTTCGCGTGGGTCGAGTTCGCTTCGTCAGCTTCGGCTTCGGATCGGTGGAGCGAGGCTCTCACGGCGGCGGAGTCGCTCGGCGAGGAGGAGCTGGACGGGGTGCTCAACGCCCTCCGGTACGCCGGTTACGTCGAGAAGCAGGCGCGGGAAGCCCACCGCTCGCGAGCGGACGAGGATCTGCGCATCCCCCATGCCTTCTCCTACCACCGCCCCGGTCTCTCTCGCGAGCTCGTCGAAAAGCT
>JBHEPS010000191.1:391-4140 GCA_046260175.1 Thermoanaerobaculia bacterium | reverse complement strand
CTCCTCACCCTCGTTGCGTTCTGCGCGGTCCCGGCTCTGGCGCAGCTCGAGCTTCCCCGCGTGAGCCCGAAGGCCTCGGTCACCCAGGCGGTCGGGTTGACCGACGTCACGATCAACTACTCCCGGCCGAGCGTTCGAGGCCGCACGATCTTCGGAGATCTCGTTCCCTGGGGCGCGGTCTGGCGCACAGGAGCGAACGAGGCGACCACGATCGAGCTCGCCGACGACGTGACGATCAACGGCGCGAAGCTCGCGAAAGGTCTCTACAGCCTCCACACGATTCCGGGCGAGAGCGAGTGGACGGTGATCTTCAACAGCGAGGCGACCCAATGGGGAAGCTACTCGTACGATGCGGCCAGGGATGCCCTGCGGGTCGCCGTCAAGCCGCGCGCGAGCGATCATCCGCACGAGATGCTGACGTTTGCATTTCCGAACGTGACGGCGAGCTCGGCTGAAGTCGTCATGGCCTGGGACCGCGTCATGGTGCCGTTCACCATCGGCGTCGACACGAACGCGAAGGTCGTCGCTTCGGCAAACGCGGCTCTCGACTGGCGCATCCCCTTCCAGGCGGCGAACTGGGCGAGCCAGAACAAGGTCGAGGGCGTCGATGCCATGAAGTGGGTCGACCAGTCGATCGCGATCCAGGAAACGTGGTCGAACCTCTCGCTCAAGGCGCGCATGCTCGCCGGCGCGGGAAAGAGGGCCGAAGCCGTCAGGACGGGTGAGCGCGCTCTGGCCGTCGCCCGGGCGCTGCCGAACCCCCCGAACACCACCGCCTTCGAGCGCGAGCTCGCCGGCTGGAAATGACGAACTGACAGGACGTGGCCGCGGTTCTTTACCGCGGCATCGCGCCACGAAGCGCGAACGGGGAGGCAGGCGCCGACCGCGGTTCGCACCATTTCTCACGACCGGCGCTTCGTGACATGAGGCGGAGGAAAGAATCCTCCGCCTCATGCAGTTCCTACGCTTCCCGAGTGCGCAGTTTTCCCATTTCCTGAATCACCAGCGCCGCTCCGACGGTGACGAGGCAGCCGACGACGTTGTACCAGAGGAAGGAGATGTCGCTGGTCCGGAAGGTCCAGATGACCGCCACCTCCCCGACCACGGCGCCCATGAAGGCAGCCGTTCCCCCGACCCGCTTCACGTAGAACGCGAGCAGGAAGATCCCGAGAATCGTTCCGTAGAAGAGCGATCCGAGGATGTTCACCGCCTCGATGAGCGATCCGAGACGGTTTGCGTACATGGCGAAGCCGATCGCGAAAGCGCCCCAGAGGATCGTGGCGAGCTTCGAGATGAGCACCATGTGAAGCCCGGTCGCATCGTGGTGGAACATCCGCTTGTAGATGTCGACGATCGTTGTCGACGCGAGGGCGTTGAGCTCGGAGGCGGTCGAGGACATCGCCGCGGCGAAGATGGCCGCCATCACGAGGCCGACGAGGCCGACCGGAAGATAACCGAGAACGAACGTGAGGAAGACGTAGTTGGTGTCGGTCGTCGCCGCCTCGGGGTTGTTCTGTTTGAACAGGCCGGTGGCTTCATCGCGGAGCTCCCGGACTCTCTCGTCCGCGGCGTCGAGGCGCGCGCCCGCGGCGGCGACGAGCGTTCTGTCATCGCCGCGGGAAGCCTCGACGTAGTCGAGCGCCGCCCGGCTCTTCACCTCTGCAGCCAGCCGGTGCTCTCCTTCCAGCCGTTCGTACTCGGATGCGTAGGGGCTGGCCTGGATCGTCCTGACTTCGGCCGTGTTGAAGAAGAGGGGGGGCGCCGTGAACTGGTAGAAGGCGAAGACCATCGCTCCGATGAAGAGGATGAAGAACTGCATCGGAATCTTGATCATGCCGTTGAACAGGAGCGCGAGGCGGCTTTGTCCGACGGAACTGCCCGAGAGGTAGCGCTGAACCTGAGACTGATCGGTCCCGAAATAGGCCAGCTGAAGAAAGAAACCGCCGATCAGCCCCGACCAGAAGTTGTAGCGGTTCTGCCAGTCGAACGAAAAGTCGATCGCGTTGAGCTTTCCCATGTGGCCGGCCACGCGCGTGGCATCGAGCATCGAGACATCGCGAGGCAGGCTCATGATGAGCACGATGAACGCCGCGAACATGCCGACCATGATCACGACCATCTGCTGAAAATTGGTGTGGTTGACGGCTTTTGTGCCGCCGGAGGCGGTGTAGGTCACGACGGCGATGCCGATCACCAGGATCGTGACGCCGAGATCCCACCGCATCAGAGTCGAGATGATGATCGCGGGGGCGTAGATGGTCAGACCGCACGCCAGGCCGCGTTGGATCAGAAATAGGAACGCCGCCAGCGAGCGAGTCTTGAGGTCGAATCGTCCCTCGAGGTACTCGTAAGCGGTATAGACCTTCAGCCTGTGGAAGATCGGAACCGCGGTGATCGACAGGACGATCATCGCGATCGGCAGCCCGAGGTAGAACTGCACGAAACGCATTCCGTCGGTGTAGGCCTGTCCGGGCGTCGAGAGGAAGGTGATCGCGCTCGCCTGAGTCGCCATGATCGCCAGGGCGACCGTGTACCAGCGCTGCGACCGGCCGGCGAGCAGATACCCTTCGAGATCCTTCTGCTTCCGTCCCTTCCAGACCCCGTACGCGACGAAAAACACCAGCGCGCCGATCAGTACGATGAAATCGAGCGGTCTCAAGAAAAGACCCTCGTGAAGATCCAGAAGACCACGACGTCAGCAACCAGAGTCAGGAAGACGATCGTGTAAAGACGTCGCCATGTCCCTCCGACCGGCGGCTTTTCCTCTTCGATCACGATCCTTTCATCGGGCTCTGTCGGCATCTGCGTCTCCACTGCGCGCGGCTACGAGGTTGGCGAAGAGGCGGTAGGCCCCCGGAACTCCAGCCGGAAGCTGCCGGAAAAACGAAAGGGGCGTGTAGATGAAAGTTCCCCGCCCGAGGGTTCCGACCAGGACGCCGCCCTGCTTGGAAGCCTCGCCCGGCTCGTCCATCGACAACGGCGCCGAAAACTCCTCGCCCCACGTTCCGGGGAAGTACAGGCCGCGCTCCTGAACCCAGCCCTCAAAATCATCTTCCGTGATTCTGTTGGGAAAGGTGAGCAGGGGATGGTCCGGCCGGGCCAGGATGACCGGCGCCCACTCGACAGAGACCCGCTCGCGCGAGATCGTCAGAGGCCAGGGAGCGAGCGTGGCGGGGAGGTCGCGGCCGAGCGTGTTGTATTGCGTGACCAGCGTTCCCCCCCGGCGGACGTAATCGAAAAGTCGTGGCTGCAGGGCGGGGAGGTTCGGCCTGGTGTTGTACGCCCTGACGCCGAGCACGATCGCGTCGAATCTCGAGAGATCGCCGTTCCCGAGATCGGAATCCGACAGCAGCGTCACCTCGTACCCGATCTGGCGAAGAGCGTCCGGAATCTCGTCGCCGGCACCCATGACGTAGCCGATCTCCCGGCCGTCTCGTTCGATGTCGGCGCGCACGAGCTTCGCCGTGGCGTGCGGAAAGAGCGTCTGCGTCGCGATGTGCGGATAATCGAGCTCGATCCTCGAAAGCGAGTACGGCTCCCAATCGGGCAGCTCGATCTGAACCGAGAGAGTTCCCTCTCTCTCTTCTGCCGGAGGGGTCACGCGGAAAGTCCACGTGCGCTGCTCGCCGGCGTCGAGGGCAAATCCGGCTGAAGCCGGCTCCACGCTCCAACCGCTCGGGACCACGGGCCGGATCGTTCCGCTGCCGCCCGCGATCATGCTCGAGACGCTGATCCGGACCGTTCTCGTC
>JBHEPS010000191.1:0-381 GCA_046260175.1 Thermoanaerobaculia bacterium | reverse complement strand
TCGATGTTGGCGACCACCGGCGGGTGGACTTCAACCGGGCGGTAACGCTCGCCCATGACGGGATCGGTGCGCCGGAAGTAGACGGGGACTTCGTAAACGATCGCCTCCCCGGCGATGGTCAGGGCGATCGCGACGGCGAGCGGCTCGGGCGTGACCGCCTTCCCGATGAATCGCTCGTCGCGGATCGTCCAGGATCCCTCCGAAGGTGTCGCCCGGAGCCAGAAAGGGTGAGAGAACGGGTGATCTTTCGGAACGTCCAGGAGGAACTTCTCGCTCCACGGGCGGTTGTAGGCGAGCGATGCCGGCGTGCTTCCCCGTTCCAGCTTCCGCGCGGAGACCTCGAGGGGGGAGCGGTTTACGACCGTGAGAGTAGCCTCGAGC
>JBHEPS010000190.1:0-4215 GCA_046260175.1 Thermoanaerobaculia bacterium | reverse complement strand
ATCTTGGCGTTCTGTTTCAAAGAGCTGCGATCCTTCAAGAGGACCAGCAGTTTGCATGAGACACAACTTTTTCCAGCGCGGCGCTATTGCACGTTGGTGGAGCAGGAGGGCTTCATGCGTGATTCGATTGTAAATTTTCGTGCGGATTTAGGCAATGATTTTCTCATAGGACGAATAGGACGAATAGGACGAATAGGACCTGTAGGTCCCATCGCGGGGAGGGCTGCGGCTTTGAAGAAAGCTCTTCCCCCCCGCCCGTTCTACAAAAAGGCCGCAGTTCCCCGCGGCCTTCGTGTTTGCTGCTGTTCTTCGTTTTAGACCGACGCGTCCAGGAACGGACGCAGTTTCTTCGAGCGCGACGGGTGGCGCAGCTTGCGAAGCGCCTTCGATTCGATCTGGCGGATCCGCTCGCGGGTGACGCTGAACGAGCGGCCGACTTCCTCGAGGGTGTGCTCGGAGCCGTCGCCGACGCCGAATCGCATCCGCAGCACCTGCTCCTCACGCTGGGTGAGGGTGCGGAGAACGCGTCCGGTCTGTTCCTTGAGGTTCGAGACGATGACGTGCTCGATCGGGGAGACCACGCCGCGGTCTTCGATGAAGTCTCCGAGATGCGAATCTTCCTCTTCGCCGATGGGCGTTTCGAGGGAGATCGGCTCCTGGGCGATCTTCATGATCTTGCGGACCTTCGAGACGGGCATGTCCATCCGCTCGGCGATCTCTTCGGCGTTCGGCTCGCGGCCGAGCTCCTGCACGAGAGCGCGCGAGGTGCGGGTGAGCTTGTTGATCGTCTCGATCATGTGGACCGGGATGCGGATCGTGCGCGCCTGGTCGGCGATCGCGCGGGTGATGGCCTGGCGGATCCACCACGTCGCGTAGGTTGAGAACTTGTAGCCGCGGCGGTACTCGAACTTCTCGACCGCCTTCATCAGGCCGATGTTGCCCTCCTGAATGAGGTCGAGGAACTGGAGACCGCGGTTGGTGTACTTCTTGGCGATCGACACCACGAGGCGGAGGTTGGCGACGATCAGCTCCTGCTTGGCCTGCTCGGCCTCGTCCTCACCCTGGCGCACTTCGCGGATCGTCTTCTTGATCTCGTCGTGGTTGGTGCCGAAGCCCGACTCGAGCTCGAGGAGCCGCTCGCCGTACTTGGTGATGCGGCGCTTGTAAAAGTCCTTGCGGGTCTTGTCCTTCTCGCGCTTGAGCGACTGCTCGTCCTTGCGGATCTGCGAGAGCACCTGGGAGAACTCGGAGTCGATCTCCTTGAGCTTGTTGATCATCCGGTTCCGCGTGCCGGGGGTGAAGTCGACCTTGCGGACCGCGTCGGCCATGTCCGACGACATCTTCTGGATCTGCTTGTCGAGCTGGGCCGAGATGCGGGGCTTCTTGGAAGCTTCGTCGAGCTTCACGCGCGCCTCGGTGATCTTCTTGTGCATCTTCGAGATCGAGTCGAAGATCTTCATGATTTCTTCGATCTTGTTGGCGTTCTTGGCCGGATCGTATTCTTCGTCGTCCGCCGCCGCCAGATCGATCATGTCCTTGATGATCTTCTGATCCTTCCGCGCGTTCTCATACACGCGGAGGATCTCCTCGAGGATGATCCGGTTCTGCGAGAGAGCCTTGTAAATCTTCCGCTCTCCCTTCTCGATCCGCTTGGCGATCTGAACCTCGCCCTCGCGGTCGAGCAGCTTGACCGTTCCCATCTCCCGGAGGTACATCCGGACCGGGTCGTTCGTCTTGTCGATCACCCCGGCGGCTGCCGCGGCGATCTCGGCCTGGATCTCTTCCCGCTCGCTGACTTCCTTGTCTTCGCCGTTCCCCTCGGGACTGGCTTCCCGCGGGCTGGGGATCTTGTCGACGTCGTCGACGACTTCCACTCCCAGGTCGGCGAGGCGGATGTAGATCTCGTCCAGTTCCTCGGGGTTGCTCGTGATCTCGTCCGACAGAGTCTCGTAAACTTCGTCGTAGAGCAGGTAGCCTTTTTCCTTTCCGATGGCTATGAGCTGCTTGACTTCGGGGTACTTGTCTTCGACCGCTAGATCGGTGCTCTCGTCGTAGGACGCTTCGATGTCGAGGTCATTGTTGCGCAGACGGGTGCTCATCGGTGATTACTCGCTCCTTGTGTAGGGTGAGTGCTGGAGGTGGGTTGGCTGGGGTTCTCGCATGCGAGCTGTGCCGTTTGGGACCACATACCTTCAGGCCGGAAATCCGACGCAGTCTCCGAAACGGGACACACTCGTAAGGTTCTGAGGACAATTATTATTTCAGTACGTGGAGCCGACGGGAGAGGTCTAATTTCTCGCCGAAAAGTACATCGACCTGGGCGACATTTCCCGACCGTTCCGCCTCCTGAATCTCAGAGTTGAGCTGCTTGAGCCGTCGTTCCAGGAATCGTCGTTCCATCAGGCGGACCGTGTCTCCGAGCGTGTGGGGCGAATCGGAATCCCTCTCGTCAGGAGTGATGGCGAGCTCGGACAGCCGCGTGAGTTCGGATTCACCCCTAATCTCGGTCGCAATCTCAGAAAAATCAAGGGGTTGGCCCTCATCGACCCTCCGAGCCAGCGCCCGGAAGATCGTCCGGCACGTCGGATCCTCGAAATACTCCTCCACCAGCGTCCCCCTCAGCTCGCTCGGATCCTCCAGCTGGACGAGCGCCCGGAGCACGGCCGTTTCTCCTCCCGCGACCGGCGCCGACGTGTTCTTGTCGGCCCTCGCGGCGGGGCCCCCACCACCCGTTCGGATGCGGGACCAGACCGAGCTGAACTCGAGCGAGAGCCGGTCGGCCATCCGCTGGGCCGCGTCGTTTCTCATCACCGGGTCCGCGATCGCCGCCACCAGCGGGACCATCGCGTCGACCGCCTCGCTCTTCTCGCTTCCCTGCATCGCCTTCGGGTTGGGCGCCAGGCGCCCCAGGGCGAAGTCCAGCACGTCCGGGGCGCTCGAGAGCAGCTCCATGAAGGCATCGAGCCCCTTCGTCTTCAGGTAAGTGTCCGGATCTTCCCCCGCCCCGACGTCGATCACGTCGACAGTCAGCCCCGCCGACAGAAGGATCGGGGCCGCGCGCAGCGTGGCGCTTCTTCCGGCCTCGTCGCCGTCGTAGCAGACGATCACCCGTTTGGCCAGCCTCCGGATGAGAGCGGCCTGCCCGGTCGTCAGGGAGGTCCCCATCGAAGCCACCACCCCGTCGACCCCGGCATGGTCGAGACTGATGCAGTCGAAATACCCCTCCACCAGGACCGCCCGATCCATTCTGCGGATCGAGTCGCGGGAGCGGTGGTAGTTGTAGAGAAGCCTCGACTTGTTGAAAATCTCCGACTCGGGGGAGTTGAGGTATTTAGGATCGCTCCCATCGAGCGTCCTCCCGCCGAATCCGACCACGTTTCCCACCTCGGAGTGAATCGGCACGATGAGCCGGTTCCTGAAGCGGTCGTAGTGACCGTCCCCGGTTTTTCTCGGCAGGGCCAGCCCCGCCGCCTCGAGCTGCTTCGCCGGAAACTTCCGCCCCAGGAGCTTCAGGATGTAGTCCCACGAGTCGGGGGCGTACCCGAACCCGTACTTGTTCCAGAGCTCCTCGTCGATCCCCCGTTTTCGCAGGTAGGTGTCCGCGGCATTGGGCTTCCACTCGAGAGCGCGGTGAAATGCGGCGGCCGCCTCTTCAATCGCTTCGAGCAGGTTCTCCCGGTCGGAATCCCGCGCCTTTTCTTTCTTTCGCGGAAGGGGAATCCCGGCGCGGTTGGCCACGTACTCGACCGCCTCGGGAAAATTGAAGCGCTCGGTCAGCATCACGAACTTGAAGACGTCCCCCCCCGTTCCACAGCCGAAGCAGTAGAAGAAACCCTTCTCGCGATTGACGTTGAACGAAGGAGTCTTCTCCCGGTGGAACGGACAGAGCCCCTTGAAGGTCTTCCCGGTCTGCTTGAGGGGGGTCGACTGGCTGATCACGTCGACGATGTCGGCCGCGCTTCGGACCTGCGAGATGACGGCGTCATTGAGATCGATCAGGGCCATGGGGAGGAAAGTATAGAACCAGGGGCTAGGGGCTAGGGGCTAGGGGCTAGGGACTAGGAAAGGCAACGGCAATGAAGGGTCATCCTGAGAGGCTGTGAAAGAAACCAGAGGGGCCGCGCTGGTGGAGGTTGCGGGGCGATCTCCGCGTCGCTCGTCGTCAACGATGCCACCGCATCGCCTCCTCCTCGCTCCTTGATCTCGCCTCGCAAG
>JBHEPS010000019.1:0-28306 GCA_046260175.1 Thermoanaerobaculia bacterium | reverse complement strand
ATCCCCCACCTGTGGCCGCGGCTTTCCAGCCGCGGCTCGTGCCAGCTTCCGGAGCTCCACCCTGCACGATGCTGCGGCTGGAAAGCCGCAGCCACGTTACTCCGGCGGGTGCGCGGCGTCCTCGGCCATCAGAATCACCACGTACCACCCGAGCAGGATCAGGAGATGCGAGATCACCGGGAGCGTCTCGTCGGAGAGCCAGGTCAGGTGCCCCTCGTTCTTTTCCATCACGGCAAAGTCGCGCTTGAACTCCAGCACGTCGTGTCCCGCGGCGTCGGCCCAGCGCCACTCCCCCCGCCAGAAGTTCCCGAAGAGGCGGAACTCCTGCCCATCCTTGAGCTGGAGGATTCCTCCGCCGCTCATGTTCGGCTCGAACCGCCCCGAGGGGCCGGTCCCTTCCGTGGGGTTGATGGTGATCTTCGGATGGAGGAAGCCGTAGCGCCGAAAGCCCCAGATGTCGGCTCCCCACTGTCCATTGGCGAGCGTCTCGTGCCCGCTCAACCAACGAATCGAGGCGAGCTTCTCCCCGTCGGGCAGCTGCAGCTCGTGATAGCGCTCATCCGGCTGCGGGTGGAACCAGCGCAGATTCGGATCGGTACCTTTGTGATGCCGTTCTTTCAGCATGGGTCGATATCCTCAATTCAATGTCGTCCGAAAATCCCGGGAGCGCCACCTTCGCCGAGCGCACTCAGGCGCGCCGCGAAGTGGTCTGCTCGGGTCCCATCGCATCGACTTTTTTCCGGAAGTAGTCGATCGTCCGGCGGAGCCCCTCGTCGAGCGGAACCTTCGGCTCCCAATCGAGCAGCGTGCGGGCGCGCGTGATGTCGGGCTTGCGGACCTTCGGATCGTCCTCGGGGAGTGGGCGGTACTCGATCGGAGCCTGACTGCCGGTGATCCGCAGGATCGTCTCCGCGAACTCGAGTACGGTCAACTCGGCCGGGTTGCCGATGTTCACCGGGTCGACCTGATCCGACATCAGCAGGCGGTAGATACCTTCGATGAGGTCGGACACGTAACAGAAAGACCTGGTCTGACTCCCGTCGCCGAAGACCGTGAGCGGCTCGCCCCGGAGCGCCTGGGAAACGAACGCCGGAACGACTCGTCCGTCGTTGAGCCGCATCCGCTCGCCGTAGGTGTTGAAGATCCGAACGATCCGCGTGTCCACCCCATGGAAGCGGTGATACGCCATCGTCATCGCCTCGGCGAAGCGTTTCGCCTCGTCGTACACCCCGCGTGGCCCCACCGGGTTCACGTTTCCCCAGTAGTCTTCTTTCTGCGGGTGAATGAGCGGATCGCCGTACACCTCCGAGGTCGACGCGATCAGGTATCTCGCGTTCTTGTCTTTCGCGACCCCCAGGGTCTTGTGCGTCCCGAGCGAGCCGACCTTGAGCGTCTGAATCGGTTTCTCGAGGTAGTCGATCGGGCTGGCGGGCGAGGCGAGGTGCAGGACGAAATCGAGCTTCCCCTCAACGTAGATGTACTCGGTCACGTCGTGCTCAACGAATGAAAAGCCAGGCTGTCCGAACAGATGGCCGATGTTGTCGGGCGAGCCGGTGATGAAGTTGTCCATGCAGATGACTTCATGACCGCGCGCGAGAAACAGCTCGCAGAGATGAGACCCGAGAAACCCGGCCCCGCCGGTGATCAGTGCGCGACCCATCGATCAGACCTCCGCAACCCAGGTGGCAGCCGTACCCCGGCCGACCGAGGTGTACTCGAATCCGGCCTCCGCCATCCGGCCGGCGTCGTAAAGATTTCTGAGGTCGACCACGACCGGCTGACGGAGCGCCTTGCGGATCCTCGATAGATTGAGCGCTCGGAACTCGTTCCACTCCGTCACGATCACGAGCGCATCCGCTCCCTCCGCCGTGTCGTAGGCGTCCTCGCAGAAGGTGACGTCCTCGAAGAGCTCCTTCGACTGCTCGATCGCCTGCGGATCGTAAGCGCGGATCCGTGCCCCCATCTGCTGAAGCCCGCGGATCAGTGGGATCGCCGGCGAGTCTCGCATGTCGTCCGTCTCCGGCTTGAACGCGAGGCCCAGCACGGCCACGGTCTTCCCGCGAACTTCGCCCCCCATCGACTCGGCGACTTTGTCGACCATGCGCAGCTTCACCTTCTCGTTCACGTCCATGACCGCTTCGATGATCTGGAAGCGATAGCCGGCGCGTCGGGCGATGCCGGCGACGGCCGAGGTGTCCTTTGGAAAGCATGAGCCACCGAACCCGGGGCCGGCCTGGAGAAACTGCTTGCCGATCCGGCTGTCGAGCCCCATCCCGAGAGCCACGTCCTGGACGTTCGCTCCGAGAAGCTCACAGATCTGGGCGACCTCGTTGATGAACGAGATCTTGGTCGCGAGAAAGCCGTTCGACGCGTACTTGATCAGCTCCGACGACTCCACGTCCGTCACCACGAAGGGGATCTGGCTGTGGAGCGGCGCGTAGATCTCCTTCATCAGCTCGACCGAGTCGGGATCCGAGACGCCGATCACCACGCGGTCCGGCTTCATGAAGTCCTCGATCGCGGACCCTTCACGAAGGAACTCGGGGTTCGAGACGACGGAGACCTTGTGACTCTTTCCCGCCTCATCGATGATCTTCTGGATGAGCCGCCCGGTGCCGATGGGAACGGTGGACTTGGTGATCACGAGCTTCGGCCCGTTGAGGTGCTCGGCAATCGAGCGGGCGACCTCGGCGACATACCGAAGGTCGGCCGAACCGTCCGCCTTGGGCGGGGTGCCGACGGCGATGAAGATCGCGCGCGCCTTTTCCACGGCCGGAGCGAGATCGGTGGTGAAACTGAGCCGTCCTTCCTCGACGTTCCTCGAAACGATGGCGTCGAGACCCGGCTCATAAATGGGGATCTCTCCCCGCTCGAGCGCTTCGATTTTCCGGCGGTCCACGTCCACGCAGATCACTTCGTTCCCGAAATCGGCGAGGCCGGCTCCGGTCACGAGGCCCACGTATCCGGTCCCGATGACGGCTATGTTCACTGATGATCTCCTGAAATTCGACTGAAGAGGGCACTCGCGGCTCTCCGCCGGGCGCCCGCGAATCCTACCATGCGACCCACGTCCCGGCCGGGGCTCAGCGGACCGGAGGCGGCTCGACCGGTGGGGGCTCGGGCGTGGTCGCCGGCGCCGGCTCCACCCACTCGGCATCCGCCGGCTCGACCACCTCTGCGTCCTCCGAGCTCTCCTCGGGGATCGGCACCACGATGACCGGCTCCTCGATCACCACCGCAGGTGGGAGCTCGACCGGAGAGTCCTGCAGGGGCGCCCCTGGCGGGGCGGCCTCCCCTTCGACGGCCGCCTCGTAGCGCTTTTCGATTCCCGCCGCCTGGCGGTTCCGGATGAGGAAGCGGAGCATCCGCGACTCGTTGATGCCGATGAGGATATCGTTGATGGCCTCGTAGACGGTCGGATCGGTGATGAGCCGCCCGGCAGTTCCCTCACCCTCTTCGACCTTCCTCGCGATCTCACTCAGCCGGACGACCAGCCCTCGGAACTCATCGAGGACTTCCTGGCCGTACTCGCGATCGTTGATCAGGCGGGGTACGAGTCCCTCCCCCTCCTTCAGACCCTGCGAGAACGTCGCGAGGTTCTCCGACGTAACGCGGAGGTTCTCGACGAGGGCATCGACGCGCTCCCGCCCCGCTGGATCGTTGAGAAGCGCCGGCAGGGCCCCTTCGCCCGACTCGAACCCGGTCTGGACGCTCGCGAGGACCGACTGGAGCGACTGCGCGCTCGATTGAAGCGATGAGGTCAGCTCGGCCGCGTAGGCGTCGTCGTAAAGGAGCCGTCCCATCACGCCCCGGCCGCTCTGCACCTGGGTGAGAACCGAATTGGTCCGGTTCAGGGTCGACATCAGGGTTTCGGCGAGCCGCTGTCCCCCTTCAGGATCGACGGTGAGCTCGCCGAGCAGTCCCTCGCCCGCGTCGATCCTGGTCAGAACGTTCTTGAAGGAATGGGAGATCTGCACGAAGTTGTCGACCAGGTCCTCGCCCGAAGCGATGAGGGCATCCACGTCCGCCCCCTCCATGGCCGGGATCAGTGACCCTGGCGGAAGGATGGGCTGGCTCGGAGATCCCGGGGTGATGTCGACGTAGCTGTCGGCGGCGATCAGGCCGAGCTTCTTGACGCGCGCACGGGAGTCGAGCCGAACGCGCTCGTGGTACTTCCGGTCGATCGCGATTCGGATGTCGACCTTCTGTTTCGCCGGATCGCGCGGAAGATAGATATCGTTGACCGTGCCGACCGTGACGCCGGCAAGCTGCACCGGATTGCCGACGGCTAGGCCGGCTGCGGTCCGGAACTCCACCTTGTACTCGTACTTCTTGGCGAAGATCTTCTGCTCGGATCCGATGAAGAAGATGAAGAACGCCAGGATGGCGAACGCCGCCGTCACCACGAGTCCGATTCTGAGTGTCCGTCTGTTGTCCCTGCTCATTCCGTCTTTCCGTCCCGCCTGGCCGCAGGCGCGTCAATCGATCGGCTGCGCCGCAGCCACGTTCGATGCCTTCAGAAACTCACGGAGCGTCGGGTGTTCGGCCCGCCGCGCCTCGTCCATCGTTCCGACCCACTGGAAAACACCGTTTTCGAGGAACGCAATCCGGTCGCCCACGTGAAATGCCGACTGGATGTCGTGTGTCACCACGATCGACGTCACCTTGAGCCGGGTCTGGAGCTCGACGATCAGCTCGTTGATCGTGTTGGCCGTGACCGGGTCCAGTCCCGTCGTCGGCTCATCGTAGAGAATCACGTCCGGCCCCATGATGATCGCGCGGGCGAGCCCGACGCGTTTCCGCATTCCGCCCGACAGATCGACCGGCATCAGCTTCTCCGAGTCCGGAAGACTCACCATCTCGAGCGCCTCGGCGACCTTCTCCGCAAGCTCTGCCCCTCGAATCTTCGAATGCTCGACCAGCGGAAAACCGACGTTCTCCCCAACCGTGATCGAGTCGAACAGCGCTCCACTCTGGAACAGCATCCCGAACTTCATCCGGACCCGGTAGAGCTCCTCTTCCGGAAGGTCGGTGATGTCCTCCCCCTCGATGACGACGCGTCCGGAGTCGGGACGCTCGAGACCGAGGATGTTGCGGAGCGTGACCGATTTTCCGCTGCCCGAGCCGCCGAGGATCACGAGGACCTCGCCCCGCAGAATCTTGAGCGAGGCGCCGCGGAGGACTTGCTTCGCTCCGTAGGACTTGTGGATGTCCTGGAACTCGATGAATACGTCGCGCGGCTGCGATCTGCGCTCGATCCCCGAGGGAGATCCAGCATTTCCGATTGGTTCGACCGTCATGCGAGCGCCATGAAGAGCTTGGTGAGGAAGAAGTCCATGACCAGAACGGAGATCGCGCTCGAAACGACGGTCGCCGTGGTCGCGCGACCGACCCCATCCGCCCCTCCGGTCGTGTTCAGGCCGTTGTAACAGGCGATCAGCGCGATCGTGAATCCGAAGAAAAAGGTCTTGCCGATTCCTGAGGCGAGATCGTTGTAGCCGAGGGTCGTGATCACGCTCCGGAAGTAGAGATTGACCGACAGTCCGAGAGAGACGACGGCGATCAGCATCCCACCGAGGGTTCCGACCATGATCGCGATCGTCGTCAGCACGGGCATCATGAGTGTCGTCGCCAGCACCTTCGGCACGATCAACTTCCGGATCGGGTTCGTCGCGAGCGCCCGTAGCGCATCGATCTGCTCGGTCACCTTCATCGTTCCGATCTCGGCCGTCATCCCCGCCCCGACGCGCCCTCCGACCATCAGCGCCATCAGCACCGGGGCCAGCTCCCGCACGAGCGAGAGCGACACCACCTTGCCGACGAACAGCTTCCCGCCGAAATCGGCCAGCGCATACGCCGTCTGCAGCGCCAGCACCATCCCGATGAACGCCGCGGTAATGATCACGATCGACATCGAACGGACCCCGACATGGTCGAGCTGCTGGAGGAACGCCTTCCGCTCGAACGGGCGCCGGAACGTCAGGCGCACGGTGTCCCAACCGAGCTCGGACAGCCCGCCGACGTAGACAAAGGCATTTTCGAGAGTGGCCCTCAATGGATTATTCGCTCCTGACTACGGGGAGTGCGGACCGGATGAGTGAGAGTATCACTCCAGTCACAGCCTCTAGAAGACCTTGTCGAGCCATCGTTCGAGGGCCGACTTCTTTCGCTTTTCCGGTTCGGGCTCGCCGGGCTCTTCTCCCTGGACGTCCCGCTCTTCAAGTGCTTCTTCGTCGATCTCCGCGCTCCGCGGGATTCCCGGGTAATCGACTCCCCACGGGTTGAACCGGTCACGCCACGACGAGTGAACGTAGCAGCTCTCCGACGGCTCGGTCCCTCGCACGAACATTTCGTTGCGGGCGGAAGGACAGGCGGCCGTAGCGAGAAGCCCCGTTTCGGGATCGACGCTCCGCTCGATAACGTCATCCGGGCGCCGCCAGTCGGCCTCGTTGACCATCGGAACGACCCGTTTCATGTAGTCCGTCCAGATGGGGACCGCGCCGCTCGACCCGCTCAGGCCGGTCGGCTTGTTCGCGTCGAACCCGACCCAGACCACCGTAAGGATGGCCGGCGTGTAGCCGACGAACCAGGAGTCGCGGTAATCATTCGTCGTTCCCGTCTTCCCGGCGAAGGCCCGCGAGACTCCGCCGCTTCGGACACCCGCCGCCGTCCCCCGCCTCACGACCTCCTGAAGCATGTCGTTCATGATGTAGGTCACACCGGCGGGCGCGACTCTCTCCATCTTCACGTTTCGCGTCTCGAGGATCTTCCCCTCGCGCGTGACCACCGAGAGAATGCTCACCGGAGTCGCCTTCACCCCGCCGTTCGCGAACACCGAATAGGCGTAGGCGATCTCGAGAGGG
Source organism: Thermoanaerobaculia bacterium (assembly GCA_046260175.1). Classification (GTDB taxonomy): domain Bacteria; phylum Acidobacteriota; class Thermoanaerobaculia; order Gp7-AA8; family Gp7-AA8; genus JBHEPS01. The sequence continues at coordinate 21,443 of JBHEPS010000019.1, read as the reverse complement.
GTGACCTCGAAGGAGCCGAGGGAGATGGAGGGATAGGGCTGGAGCTCGGAATGGACCCCGATCCGCGAGGCCAGCTCGATCACGTTCTCGACTCCCGCGTCGATCGCCGCGCGCACGGCGGGAATGTTGTAAGAGCGGACCAGCGCTTCGCGCACGGTCGTTCGGCCATGAAACTTGCCGTCGTAATTCTCCGGACGCCACGTTCCGCTGCCCGTGCTGACCGAGATCGGACTGTCGTCGAGGATCGAGGATGCGGTGAGGGCCTCGGCCCCCCGCCGCGGGTCCATCGCTGCCGTGTAGACGAAAGGTTTGAAGAGCGAGCCGGGCTGACGCTTTGCCTGGAGAACCCGGTTGAACTGGCTCTTCCCCCAGTCGGTCCCGCCCACCAGCGCCCGGACGTATCCCGTCCCCGGCTGGATCGTCAGGACCACGCCCTGCAGCGGATCGGTCGCCTCCCGGATCCTGCGATTGTTCTTCTTCAGACGTTCGATCCCCGTCTGGAGTGAACCGTCCGCGGCGCGCTGCATCATCGTGTCGAGTGTCGTGAAGATTCGCAGACCTTCGGTCTCGAGCTGAGTCTCGGGGTAGGTCTCGCGCAGCTGCCTCATCACGAAGTCGACGAAGTAGGGGGCGCTGTTGAGCGAGCGCGGGAACTTCGACGTCCGCAGCGGAGCGTCCAGCGCTTCCGCGTACTCCCCTTCGGTGATCCGCTCCTGCTCGAACATCAGCTTCAGAACGGTAGCGCGTCGGTCCTTCGCCCTCTCCGGATTCTTCAGCGGCGAATAGTAGTTCGGCGACCGGATCGTCCCGGCGATCGTCGCCGCCTCCGGGAGGGTGAGCCGCTTCACGTGTTTGCCAAAGTAGGTCTGCGCAGCCTGCTCGACCCCAACCACCTGCACGGATCCGTTCTGACCGAGATAGATCTCGTTCAGGTACGCCTCGAGGATCTCATCCTTCGAATAGCGCGTCTCGAGGATGACCGCCATCAACGCTTCTCTGATCTTCCGCGTGTAGGTGCGCTCGTGCGTCAGGAAGAGGTTCTTCACCAGCTGCTGCGTGAGAGTAGAGCCCCCCGCCACCGTCTCGCCACTTCGGACGTTCGTCACCGCCGCGCGAAGGATGCCGCGCAGCGAGATCCCTTCGTGCCGGTAGAACGCCTGGTCCTCGACCGCAAGAATCGCGTCGATCAGATCCTGGGGCACATCGGCGACCGGAACCGGGACGCGGTCCTCCATCACGTCGTTGAAGATCGACGTGATCAGCTCCGGCTCGAGGCGCGTGCCCCGGAGCGCCAGGCCGTCGCCGATGCGACGGAGCGACTGCACCCGTTGCCCGCTCATGCTCACGTGGACCGGCATCCCCCGGAAGTCCATGTCGGGATAGCGGAAATTCTGAAGGAAGATCTGGAGGTCGCCATCTGCCCAGCGATACTCGCCGGGGTGGCGCGGGGTCTGCTCGACCGGAAAATAGCCGAGGTGGTGCAGCTTTGCCTCGAGCAGATCCCGGGAGTAGGTCAGGCCCGGAAGGATCGGGGTGGCGTCCGAGTAGATACGGCTCGGCAGGTCCCACCGCCGGCTCGAGTCGAACCGTTTCGTGATGACGACCCAGGTGTGAGCCACATAGATCAGGCCGACCAGGAAAACCGCCATCACGACGAGCGCGAGCCCGAATGAGTGACGCCAGAAGAAGTCCTTGACCCCTGTCTTTCGGCTTTTTTTATTGCGGGTTGCCATGAGCGATCCGATCGGGGGTTCAGAACAATCCGCGCAAGGTGGTTACTCCACTCCTAAGTCGTTGAATTACCATCGCTTCCTTATACGGACCAGGCGCCCGGATCGTTTCCGAACCGGCGTCATCCGCGGCCTCGATTGCAAGATCCGTGAAAGAGACCAAGCCAGAAGCCAGAAACCAGAAGCCAGAAGAAAGTCCAAAGGCAAAATCCCAGAGAACGGCCTCCGCTCGGAGGTTAGACTTGCCGTTCGAACAAGCTTTGGATGCTGTCTGACCTTTCTTCTGGTTTCCAACTTCTGGCTTCTGGCTTCGCCTTTTCTTCTGGCTTCTGGCTTCTGGTTTCTGGCTTGTTCTACTCTCTTCCCTATAGAGAACCCCATGAACGTCATACGCACTGCCGAATCGGCATTCACCGTCACTTTCGAGACCGAGGAGGAGCTCCGGGAGCAGCACGCCGCAAATCTCTCGTTCGGCGCGCTCAGCCTTCTCACCGGCACCAGCCTTCCCCCCGACACGCCTCTGGTCGTCACGCTTCGCGGGCCGTGGGGCGGAGAGGTGACCCTCGAGGCCACGGTCGTCGCCCAGCTGCCGGACGGTCTCGCGCTCGGGGTGGCTGGCGATCCCGACCAGATGCTCACGCACCTACTGGCTCGCCCGGCGGCGACCGCGTCCCCGGAAGAAACCGCGCAAGCCAGGAATCAGAACACCTGGGACCGCGTGCGCGGGCTTTCTCAGATGGAGAAGATCCTCCTCGGGCCCAAAGCCGACCGGACCGAGCGGGCGCTCCTTCTTCAGGACAACGACCCGAGAGTTCTCCTTGCGATCCTCCGGAATCCACGCATTCAGATCGACGAAGTCGTGAGGCTCGCCAAGTCGGGCTACCTCACCTATCAGATCGCCGAGGTCATCATGCAGACCGGCCAGTGGATGGGAAACCTCGAGGTGCGGCTCGGTTTGATCCACAACCCGAAGACCCCACAGCAGTTCGCCCTCCGCATCCTTCCTTCTCTCCCCGAGTCGGAAGTCCGGGCGATCGCCCGTGCCGGAACGAGCATGCAACTCAAGCAGGCAGCCCTGCGACGGCTCCAGAGCAGGGCGTAATATGCCCAGAATCTCGTTCGTATTCTCCCATCCGGCCAGCCCGCCCCGCAGCGTGGAACTGGACCACGAACAGATCACCCTGGGGCGGTCAACCAGCTGTACCTTCAAGATCAGCGACAACTTTCTCTCCCGAATGCACGCCGAGCTCATCTCCCGGGAGGGGACATGGTTCGTACGGGACTGCGGGAGCGCCAACGGCACGTACGTCAACGGGGTCCGGATCGCCGAGGAGACCGAGGTTCGCGCGGGAGACTGCATCCGTTTGGGCGAGAGCGAGCTGCGCATCGGCGAAGACGCATCCATCCCCGGAATGACCAACCCCGGTCCAGAATCCGCCACGCACCTCACCCAGATCGCCGATCTGGTCCTGGACCAGCGGCAGGTGACGGAGTCGGCCGAGCGTACCGTGATCATCCACCGCCTCGTTCTCGAGCTCCTCGGCGAAAGAACGATGTCCGAGCTCTTCGAGATCATCGTCGACCACGTCATGGACGTGATGTCCCCTTCGCGGGTAGCGATCGCTCTGCTCGGGGAGGCCGACGACACGCTCGAGATCGCCCAGTTCCGCGCGAAGGACGACTCGGAAATGCAGCGGCTGACCATCAGCCGGACGCTCCTTTCCCAGATCGTCGGCCAGCGCAAGGTTCTCTCTTATACGGACGTCGATCTCAACGAGTCGCTCGCAGCCGCCCATTCGATCGCAATGCAATCGATCCGCTCGGCACTCTGCGCGCCCCTCCTCGTCGATGATCGTGTCCTCGGGGTTCTCTACCTCGACTATCAATTCACGGGCCGGGTGATCACCGAACAGGACGCTCAACTGGCTGCGCAGATCGCACGGGTGGCGGCGATCAAGCTCGAGTCGACGCGCCTCCGCGAGTCGGCTCTTGAAAAGGAGAGGATGGACGAATCCCTGCGCGTCGCGCGGGCGATCCAGATGCGGATGCTTCCACAGGCTTTCCCGATCCGCACCGAGGCCTCGCCGTTCGAGATCGCCGCCGCGATTCGGCCGGCAACTCAGGTCGGCGGCGACTTTTACGACTTCCTTCATACCGACGATCGTCGGCTCTACCTCTGCATCGGAGACGTGTCGGGCAAAGGGATGCCCGCGGCGCTGCTCATGGCGGTGACGCGCGCGCTGTTTCGATCGATGATTCTTCAGGGTAAAGATCCTGCCGAGATCATGGCGGCCGTCAACCGCCAGCTCGCGCAGGAGTCCGAACCCGAGATGTTCGTCACTGCGTTCTGCGCCGTGCTCGATCTCGCTACCGGCGAGCTGCGGTACAGCAACGGCGGTCACAACCCTCCCCTGCTCATCGGCGGCGATGGCTCGGTCCACCCTCTTCCGACCACGCCGGGGCTCGTACTCGGCTTCAGCGAGGGTTTCAGCTTCGCCGAGCAGGTCCACACCCTCTCGCCGGGAGACTCGCTCTACCTCGACACCGACGGCATTGCAGAAGCCACAAATTCCGCCGGCGAGCTGTTCACGACCCACCGGCTCGAGAGGGCCCTCGAGGAGAACGCAACGCTCGACCCGGCCGGAATCGTCTCCGCGATCCTCTCCTCGGTCGAGGCCTTCGTCGCCGGCGCCCCTCAGTCAGACGACCTGACTCTCATGGCGATTCGATACCTGAAGCGGGTCGTTGCGGCCTGATCCTCCGCCGGTTGCCTTTTCCGTTCGGCGACGCCTACAATCCACGAGTCCTGACAATTGAACCTTAGTAGTGTGCCGGAAGGAGTCCGCCCTGCGATGGAGATGCGCCTCCGACGAGAGATGTCTGCGCTCTCGAGCCTCCTTACGATGTCGGAGGAGTTCTGCCGGGTCAACGGCCTTACCGGACCGAATCGGGAGACGATCGACTTCGTCCTCGAAGAGCTTTTCACGAACGCCGTCAAGTACGGGTCCAGCGACCCGGGGGAGATTCTGATCGTCCTCGACCGGCACCAGAGCGAGCTCCACCTCTCCGTCACGGACTTCGACGCCGATCGGTTCGATCCCCGGGAGTTTCCGGAGGTGGAAGTCGGAGGGCCACTCGACGCCCGTCATCCGGGCGGGCTCGGAATCCATCTCCTTCGGAAGCTCGCGGACCGGATCGAGTACGAGCACCACGACCGGACCAGCAGGATCACCATCTACAAGAAACTGGAGTGACCATGTTCGAGATCGAGACCGGCCCGGGAGGGGAGATCCTCCTGTCGGGACGACTGGACGCCACGCAGGTCGAGAAAGCGAGAGAAGTGCTCCTCGCCCTCGAAGAGAGCCGAACCGTCGACTTCGCGAATCTCGAATACATCGCGAGCGCAGGACTCGGAGTTCTTCTGGCAACGCAGAAGATGCTCGGCTCGAAAGGCTGCTCGATCCGTCTCGTCAACCTCAACAACCACATAAAGGACGTACTCCACTTTTCGGGATTCGACCAGATATTCGAGATCGGGTAGAGCGGAAAAGCACCGCTTTCCCCTCTCGACGCGGAGCAGATTGACACCATGATCCAGGAGGTCGCACCAACTTTCCCGGCGACTCACTGTACTTCGGACAGTACGGACAGCGAATGCGTGCGTCGATGCCTCCGCGGTGAGACCGAGGCGTTCGACGAGATCGTCATCCGATACCAGAAGCCTGTGTTCAATGCGATTTTTCACATGGTCAACGACTACGAAGACACCAGAGAGCTGTCGCAGTCCGCATTCATGAAAGCATTCATGCACCTGAAGAGTTTCGATCAGCGGAGGCCTTTTTTCAGCTGGCTCTACCGCATCGCGATCAACGAGGCGATCAACTTCCTCTCCGCAAAGAGAAGCGTGGAGCCGATCGCCGCGAACCTTCCTTCTCCCGCGGCCGGCCCCGCGGAACGGATGGAGGCGAAAGATATCGGCGACCACCTCGAAGCCGCGATGGCCTCACTTCAACCGGATTACCGAGCCGCGGTCGTGCTCAGACACTCTCTCGGACTCTCCTACGAGCAGGCGGCGGAAGTCGCCGGGATCCCGGTCAAGACCTTCAAATCACGCCTCTACTCCGCGCGGCAGCTACTTCGACTGCAGCTGGCCGCCAAAGGCCTCGGGCGCCATGCGTAAGGAAAAACTGGAAGAGCTCATCCACCTCGACTTCGACGGCCGGGCCACGCCCGAGGAGCGCCTGGCGACCGCCGAGGCGCTCGAGCACGACCCCCAGGCCCGGGCCATCCACGCCGAGATGCGGGAAGTCCACCAGATCCTCGACCGTCGCCCGAAGGTCGATCCCCCGGAGGACTTGCGCCGGCGGATCGCCACCGGGGTGCATCGCCTCTCGCCGCGACCAACCGAGGCGCCTGTCCGAGGTCTCGCAAGCGCGCCGCAGAGACGCCAGCGCGTGATGCGAATCACGCTTGCCGCCGCGGCAACCCTCACTCTCGCAGTTCTGCTCGCTCCGGCCCTGTTTCACGACACCGATCCGGACCAGCTGCGTGGGACGATGACGCCCCCCGCAGCCACGGAAAACCAGACGAAACTCATTCCGCTGGCCGGAAACGGCATCGAGGGCGTCGTGGTCACGGCATGGGAGGGACCCGAGCTGGTCCTCCGACCGGAGCTCCGTTCTCCTGGTCCGGCCCGTCTCGAGGTCGGATTCAATCCCGGCAAGGTGAAGCTCCTCTCCACCGCCGGCTCCGTGGACGCCTCGAACGCACAGAGCGGACTCGTCACGGTCACGCTGGACGGCGCTCCGCCGGAGATCCGCTTCCTGCGGCAGAGCGGCGAGCCGGTAACCCTATTCCTTGCGCTGAGCAACGGGGAGACGAAGGTCTCCACCGAAGTCCGATTTCAGGCCTCCACCAACTTTTCCCCCGGTGGACTGTAGTTACGAGCAATCAGTGACGAACGCTTTCATAACCCGTCCTTAAGGAGGGACCGATGAGCAATCGAGGAAAACTTCTCAGTATCTTAGGCGTAGCTGCAGCAGTCGCGATCGGCGCGGCTTACTTCTACTACCCCCCTGTGGACGAGCTTCAAACCCAGGGTGCGATCGGCGTCGTTCAAAAGCACCAGGAGCAGCAGATCAGTCCGGACGACGTCATTCTCGGGGATGAGCAGGCCCGCAAGGCCGATGCGGCCCTCTACGGCGACCTCCTCAAAGACGCCGTGCAGTTGGAGAGCTACAGCGCCGACCTCGCCTCGTTCGCCCGAAATCTCGGATCGGCCGACTTCGACGCTCAGTCCCTGGCCAGATTCACGCAGACGCTCGACAGCCGGGCTGAGGCGGCGGCCGCCGAGTCTCTGGGCATCCTTGCCGATCTTCAGGCTCGTGCGGATCTCCAGAGTTACAGCGCGGATCTCGCTGCCATGCAGAGAGCCATGGAGAACAGGAACGCACTCGGAGCGCGAGAGTTCGCAGACCTCGAGCAGAGGCTCGGCAACATGGCCCGTTCGCTCGACGCGCGCAGCAACCTTGAGGCACGTGCTGACCTGCAGGCCCGCAGTGACCTCCAGGCCCGCAGTGACCTCCAGGCCCGGAACGACCTCCAGGCACGCAATGACCTTCAGGCACGGAACGACCTGCAGGCCCGGAATACCCTGGAAGCGGTTTCGCGGCAGCTCGCGAGCCGTGAGGCCGCTCTCGCAAGCAGCGAGATGGCCGATCAGCTCGGAAGTGTCCTCGCTCACCTCGAGGCAAGACAGAGGCTCGAGAGCAGCATGATCGACGAGATGATGTTGTCCGCGAAGGTGGAGCAGCTCGAAGCCAGGTTCCTTCAGCAGCGAGTCCTCGCCGCCTCCAGCCGCGCGCTGGCCGCGCGGGCCGAGAATCTCGAAAGCCGGGCGGCCCTGGCGAACTTCGCAGCTGATCTGGCCGTGCGGGCAGCCTCCCTGGAGCATCGTGCACTCAACCACCTGCAGGCGCGTTACGCGCTGCAGTCACGCGAGGCCCAGATGCTGGAGAGCCTGTCGATGCTCGCGTCTTCCGCGATGGAGAATCTGCAGGCTCGTGCGAACCTCGAATCGAGGGAGCAGAACCTGCAGAGCGTCACCAGGGCGCTTCAGAACCTCGATAGCGACCTCCAGAGCCGTCAGGCTGTGATGGCCCAGCGGTTCATGTTCGGGCTGCGGTCCGAACTGGCAGCGATCAATAACCACCTCGAAGGGCGAGAACGGCTCCAGAGCCGCGACGTCGCGAACCTGGGAGTGAGAAACCTAGAGAGCCGGCAGCTGTCGGCACAGAACCTCGCCAGCTTCCAGCGCCATCTCGGGAACCTCGCGGACTCGCTCGCGGCGCGCTCGATGGCGAACGCAGAGAAAAATATGCTCGGCCTCCAGGCGGAGCAGCTCCAGAGCCGCATGGCCGTGCTCCAGAGCAGGAGTCAGCAGTAGATATCGCTTCACCGCTGATTTCCCCGCCGCGGTCCCTCTGAAAAGGGACCGCGGCTTTTCTGCCATTGGAGGCCGCAGCCACGGCAGCCGCAGGAACCCCCGGTTCTTCTCAGCAGATGCAACGGATCCCGCTCGGCGTATCGGGTCTAAAATGGCGAAGTTCCTGACAATTCAGCGATTCACGGGAGGACGCTCGATGAAGCCGTTTCGGATTGCGGTCTGTCTTCTGCTTCTGATGGGCACGGCCCTTCCCGTCTCGGGGCAGCTCTATCGTCGCCAGACCGAGTTTCTCGACCTCATCTACTACGACAAGTCGCACGAGTACCTGACCTATCACCTGACCCGCTCCTTCGAGAACTCACTCCGGTTCCACCGCGACCTGTTCGATTACACGCCGTCCGAGCCGATCGTGCTCCTGTTCCAGGACTTCGGCGACTACGGGCATGGCGGCACCTCGACCGTTCCCTGGAACTACCTGAGCATCGGCATGGAGCCGTTCGACTACGTGTACGACACGATGCCGGCGAACGAGCGGATGAACTGGCTCATGCATCACGAGCTCGTTCACGTCGTCGCCACGGACAAGGGCGCGGGTCGCGACCTCACCTTCAGAAAGCTGTTCCGTGGAAAGGTCGCTCCGGAACAGGAGAATCCCCTCTCGATCTACTACAGCTACCTGACGAGCCCGCGCTGGTACGCCCCGCGGTGGTACCACGAGGGAATCGCCGTGTTCCTCGAGACCTGGATGGCAGGAGGGCTCGGGCGGGCCCTCGGCGGCTACGACGAAATGGTCTTCCGCACGATGGTCCTCGAGGATGCCTATTTCTATGATGTCGTCGGACTCGAATCGGAAGGAAAGACCATCGATTTCCAGGTGGGTCAGAACTCCTACCTTTACGGCACGAGATTCGTAACGTGGCTCGCCCACCAGCACGGTCCGGAGAAACTGCTCGAATGGTTCGACCGCCGCGAGGGGAGCGCCCCGAACTTCTCGCGGCAGTTCACCAGGGTCTACGGAACCTCCCTCGACGACGAATGGAGCCGCTGGATCGAATCGGAGCGGAAGTGGCAGACGGCGAATCTCGAGTTGATCCGCCAGTACCAGGCATCGACTTCTCAGGAGCGCCCCATCGTCGAGACGCCCCTCGGATCGGTGTCGCGAACACACTTCGATCCGCATTCCGGCCTGATCTACGCGGCCGTCAACTATCCCGGAAAGTTCGCTCAGATCATTTCGCTTAACCCGTCGACCGGTGAGACGCGGAAGCTCGCGGAGGTCAAGGGGCCCGCGCTCTACTACGTCACGTCGCTGGCATTCGACGCCCGCGGCCGCAAGCTCTTCTACACGACGGACAACAGCCAGGGGTGGCGTGACATCAACGAGGTCGACCTCGAGTCGGGCCGGCGGCGCATGCTGACCAGGGACGCGAGAACCGGCGACCTCGTCGTGAATCCCGCGGACCAGACGCTATGGGGCGTGCAGCATCACAACGGCCTCTCCTCCATCGTCCGTTTCTCTCCCCCCTACGAGGAGTGGGAGACGCTCCTCACCCTCGATTACGGGACGGACGCCTTCGACCTCGACATCTCCCCTGACGGCGAGACTGTGTCGTGCTCGATGATCGAGATCGGCGGCCGGCAGCAACTCGTCTCGATGAAAACGGCCGACCTCCTCGCCGGCAGCGGCTCCTACGAGAGACTTCACGAGTTCGCCGGCAACTCCCCGCAGAATTTCGTGTTTTCTCCCGACGGACGCCACCTCTACGGAACCAGCTACTACACGGGAGTATCCAACGTCTTCCGCTACGACCTCGAGAAGGGGGAGATCGAAGCCCTCACCAATGCGGAAACCGGCTACTTCCGCCCCCTTCCGATCTCATCCGACCAGATGGTCGTCTATCGCTACACCACCTCGGGCTTCCGGCCGGTCCTGCTACCCATCGAAGTCCGCGAGGACATCAATGCGGTCCGCTATCTCGGGCAGAGCGTGGTGAACGACCACCCCATCGTGAAAACGTGGATGGCCGGATCTCCCGGAGACATCGATCTCGACGAGGTCACGACGAGTCACGGGGATTACGACCCGATCCGCACGCTCCGGTTCGCGTCGATGTTTCCGGTGATCGAGGGATACAAGGATCAGTTTGCGTACGGCATGCGATTCAATTTCGCGGATCCGCTGGGCCTCCAGTCGCTCAAGATCACCGCCGCCATGACCCTCGACGACGACTCGCTCCGAAGCTCCGAGCAGTTTCATCTCAACGCCGTCTACGCCTACTCGAGATGGAAAGCCCAGCTCCGCTGGAACGCGACCGATTTTTACGACATCTTCGGGCCGAGCAAGGCGAGCCGCAAGGGGCACGGACTGCAGCTGTCTTATCAGGATTCGATCATCTTCGATCGCCCCCGCACACTGAACTACTCGGTCACCGGGGCGTACTGGGGCGACCTGGACACGCTTCCGGATTACCAGGACGTCCCGGTGGACATCGATCGGTATGCGACCCTGGGCGCGAGCCTCGACTATTCCAACCTCCGGCGGACCATCGGCGCCGTCGATGCCGAAAAGGGCACAGTGTGGAGTCTCCGGGCGCGGCTGAACCACGTCGACTCCGAGCTCCTGCCCGCCCTCTCCGGCAACTACGACCTCGGATTTCTGCTTCCGATCGATCACTCTTCCCTCTGGCTTCGCACCTCAGCCGGACGCTCCTTCCGGGGCGATTCGAGGGATCCCTTCGCCGGCTTCTTCTTCGGCGGATTCGGGAACAACTACATCGACTACGGGAAATCGCAGCGCTACCAGAACTTCTACACATTTCCGGGAGTCGATATCAGCGACATCGGCGGAAAGGACTTCGGCAAACTTCTCGTCGAGTGGAACCTCCCGGCGGTCCGCTTCAAGAGGGTCGGGCGACCCGGACTCTACGCGAACTGGGCGAGGGTCTCGTTATTCGGATCCGGGCTTGTCACGAACATCAGCGAAAGCGCGGACCGGCGCGAGTTGACCAACGCGGGCGTGCAGCTCGACGTCTCGACCGTGATGTTCTCGAACCTGGAATCGATGTTCTCGGTGGGTTATGCGAGGGCCTTCGAGCACGGCGAATCTTCGGACGAAGTCATGATCTCTTTGAAACTCCTGAGGTAGCATGATTCCCGCCCCATGCTTTCGCTCGAGTTCCTCTGGCCGATTCTCGTCGCGCTGGCACCGGCCTGCCTGTTTCTGGTGGGTCTCGTCTACCTCGACAGCTACAAGCTCGTGAGTCTGCGCCGCATCCTGCTGGTCGCTCTTTTCGGCGGCCTCATGGCGCTCGCCGCTTACGGGATCAACGTCGCCCTGCTCGATGAGGTCGAGCTGCACCGCGTGATCCTCGGCCGTCTGGTCGCGCCGATGATCGAGGAGTTTCTCAAGGGCGTGCTGATCGTCGCCCTGATCCGCCGCCGGCGCGTCGGCTTTCTGGTCGATACCGCGATTCAGGGATTTGCCATCGGCGCCGGCTTCGCGCTGGTCGAGAACCTCTATTACCTCGGCACGCTCTCCGAGCCATCCCTCGCGGTGTGGCTCGTTCGGGGGTTCGGCACGGCCCTCATGCACGGGGGAGCCACGGCCATCTTCGCAATCGTCAGCAAGGGATTGACTCAGGGCGTCTCGACGCCTCCGCTTCGATCGTTCGTCCCCGGCTTCCTGCTCGCCGCGTTCATTCATGCCGTGTTCAACAACTTCCTCCTCTCTCCTCTCCTCTCGACGCTTCTCATCGTGATCACGCTCCCGTACCTGATGAGCTATTTCTTCCACCGCAGCGAGCGGAGGCTTCAGGACTGGCTCGGGTCGGGCTTCGACGTGAACAACGAAGTGCTCCGGCTCATCAACTCGGGCGAGTTCACCCGCTCACCGATCGGCCTCTATCTCGCCTCCCTGCGCCAGTTCTATCCCGGGGAAGTTCTGGTCGACATGCTCTGCTACCTGCGGCTGCACACCGAGCTCTCACTTCGGGCAAAGGGAATCCTGATGATGAAAGAGAGCGGCTTCGCCGTGAAGCGCGATCCCGAGGTGGTCGAGAGCCTGACCGAGCTGCGACACCTCGAGAGCAGCATCGGAAGGACGGCGATGTCGAGCCTCACCCCCATCCTGCGAGGCAGCGAACAGGACCTGTGGCAGCTCGAGATCCTCGCGGACGGTTAGGGAACCTCGCGGTCACCCCTCCCGGAGCGCGCTCGACACCGGCATCCGCGCAGCGCGAATGGCGGGAAAGAGCCCGCCGATGATTCCGATCAGGACCGCGTAGATCACCCCGTTCACGAGTAGGCGTGGCCCGACCTCGAACGCGAACGCGACCTGGCTGAAGCTCTGCCAGTTCATAGTCGCGGCGCGGTACCCGTCGAATGCGGCCCATGCCGCGAGCGCGCCGACGGCGCCACCGACCGTCGCGAGGACGACCGACTCGACGAGGATCGACAGGACGACGGGTGAGCTCCGGAAACCCAGGGCCTTCAGCGTCCCGATCTCCCGGGCCCGCGAGGCCACGGCGGTGTACATCGTGTTGAGCGCTCCGAAGATCGCTCCCACGCCCATCATCGAGGCGATGATCGTTCCGAGGCCGGTGATCAGCAGATAAATCATCTGCGACTGCTCGGCGTAGTACTCGGTCTCGCGTACCACCTTCACGTTGACTCGGGGGTCCGCGGTGAGCGCATCCTTGAAGGTCTGAAAATTGCCGGGCGAGGCGAGCCGGACGAGGACGGACTGGAAGCTGTCCCCGCGCCGGTACGCGGGTGCGAGAACGGCCGAGTCAGTCCAGATCTCCGACTCCGCCACCCCTCCCTCCGCCTCGAAGATTCCGACGACCGTCCAGCGGCTGGAGCCGAGGTCGAGCGTCGAGCCGATGCCGAGCCCCGCGAACTCGAGCTCCGCTCCACGTCCCACGACGACCTCGTTCCGCCCCCACGCGAACGAGCGCCCCTCGACGATCTTCAGCTCCGGGCGGACTCCAAAGCCCGCCGGCTCGATGCCGCGCATCGCGACGTTGGCGTCAGTGCCGGTCGAGCGCTTCGGAAGGTTGATGATGACGAACAGCTCGGGAGAGACGAGGGCCTTTCCTTCGGCGCGCGCGACTCCGGGCGCGTCGGCGACGATTCGAACCGCCTCGCGCCCGAGGATGCTCGTCATTTCCGTGTCGGCCCCCGAACGGAGGACCACCGCCCGGTCCGTATCGCCGGCCGCGATCATGGCGCGCTGGAACCCCTGCCCGATCGACAGGACGCCGACCAGAACTGCGACGACACCCGCGATCCCGAATGCCGCGGCCGCGGCCGAGCCTTTCCGCTCCGGGAGAGTCCGGAGATTGAACCCGATCAGCGCGACGACCTGAGAGAACCAGTTGACCATCTCACTCCCTCCGGAGCGCCTCGACCGTATCGAGCCGCATGGCCTGAAGCGCCGGAATCAGTCCCGCGACGATCCCCAGCAGAAGTACGAAAGCGACGCCGAGTACGAGAATGCGGTCCGGCAGGTAGAACATCGGCAGCGCGCCGCCCGTCGGATCGCCCGCGGCCGTCAGCAGCTTCGCGAGCGTCAGGCCGATCCCCCCTCCGATGAGGGCAATCACGAGCGACTCTCCCAGAACGAACGCCACGACCTGTGCGCCGGTAAACCCGACCGCCTTCATCACGCCGAGCTCCCGCGTCCGCTCGCGAACCGCCTGCGCCATCGTGTTGCCGGCCACCAGCAGAATCGTGAAGAAGACCGCCGTCAGAATGGCAGTAACGATCGCTCCTATGTTCCCCACCTGATCGGCCCACGCCTTCACGAACGCACCCTCGGTCTCGGTCTTCGTCTCCGCCGGAGAGTTGGCGAACAGATCGTCCACCTGCCTCGCGATCGCATCCGCCCGCTCCGGGTCGGCCACCTTGATGACGTACCACCCCACCTGCCCCTCGCCGTACTCCCGGTTCTCGTCGAAGTAATCGTGGCGGAAGAACATCTGCGTCGTGTCGGTCCCCTTCTCGGCCCCGTCGAAGATGCCGACGACGTCGAACTCCCACGTCCCCCCTCCCTTGGAGGGCCAGATGGGGGAATGGATCGGGATCTTGTCGCCGACCGCGAAGCCGAACTTCTCCGCCGTCTTCCGGCCGACGATGGCCCCGGTACGAGTCCGCGACCACGCCTCCTTCTGCTCCGCGGAGATGACGAACTCCGGATAGATCGTGAACAGCTCTTCCGGCTTGACGGGAATCTGGGCGAAGAAGTTCTTCGGCTCCTGATAGATCCCGCCGAACCACGTCTGGTGCATCGCCTCGGCGACGCCCGGGATCGCCTCGATATCCGACTCGTAGCTCACGGGAAGGAGCTGGATGATCGAGACCTTGTGGCGCACCACGAGACGGTCCGCTCCCGCGAACTCGATTCCCATCGAGAATGCCTGGCGGATTGCGCCGAGGTATCCGAAAAGGAGGAATGCGACGGCGATCGAGAGGATCGTCAGCGTCGTGCGCAGCCGGTGACGCCGGAAGTTCGCGAACAGGAGCGCCAGGTACTTCACGCCGCCATCTCCGTCGAGATCCGCCCGTCGAGCAGGTAGAGCGTGCGCGCGGCGCGCTTTGCCGCATGAGGATCGTGCGTGACCATGACGATGGTCTTGCCGTGCTCCCGGTTGAGCGCCTCGAGCAGATCGAGAATCCCGTCGCCCGTCTTCCGGTCGAGATCCCCGGTGGGCTCGTCAGCGAGAATGATCGAGGGATCGGTTACGATCGCCCGGGCGATGCCCACCCGCTGCTGCTCGCCGCCCGACAGAGTCCGGGGGGAGTGCTTCGCGCGGTGGGCGAGATTCACGATCCCGAGCGCCGTCTCGACGTGGCTGGCACGCTCCTTCTTCGAGAGCGAGGTCAGAAGGAGCGGAAGCTCGACGTTCCGCGCGGCCGAGAGCACCGGGAGGAGGTTGTAGAACTGGAACACCAGCCCGACGTGCCGCGCGCGCCAGCGCGCCAGCTCTCCGCTGCTCATCGTATCGATCCGCTGACCGTCGACATCGATCGTCCCGCGCGTTGGCCTGTCGAGCCCCGCGATCAGATTCAGAAGCGTCGACTTGCCGGACCCCGAAGGTCCCATGAGCGCGAGGAACTCCCCTCGCGGGATGTCGAGGTCCAGCTTCGAGAGAACGTGAACTTCCTCGCTGCCGCGCCGGAACGTCTTCTCCACCTCGCGCAGCTGGACCAGAGCTTCTCCATCCCCCATTCGCGTTCTCCTTCTCTACGAACTCGCGGCCACGCGGACGCGGTCGCCATCCTTCAGTTCGGCCGGCCCGCCAATCGCGACCTGCTCACCGGGCATCAGCCCAGCGAGAATCGTCACCTCGTCCCCCTGAGCCGACCCGACCGAGACCGCCCGGCGCTCGACCCTTCCCTCGCTGACCACGAAAACCACGTCCCGCTCCCCATCGCGACGCAGCGCCGCCCGCGGAATCACGACGGCGCTCCCGCTGCTCTGCACCGCCGCGCCGGAAAGGAAGGCGACCTTCACTCCCATGTCCGGAAGAATCCTCGGGTCGGGCTCGTCGATCGCAATGCGCACCCGCACCGTCGCCTTCTGCCGATCTGCCGCCGGGACGACCGTGATCACGTGCGCGGCGATCTGCCAGTCGGGATAAGCGTCGAGCGTTGCGCGGACCGGCTGCCCCGGCGCGACCCGGTTGATGTAGGACTCGTTCACGTCGACCTCGATCTCGAGAGAGCTCATATCGACGATCGTCCCGATGCCGGTGCGCGTGAACCCCCCGCCCGCCGAGATCGGCGAGATCATCTCGCCAGGCTGCGCATTCTTGGAGACGACGACTCCCGAGAAAGGAGCGCGAATGATCGTGTCCTCGAAATCCTGCTCGCGGAGCTGCACCTGTCTCCGGGAGACCGCGAGCTCGTCGCGCTGGGCCGCGAGGCGCGCTTCCAGCGCGTCGACCTGAGCCTGCGCCCGATCGAGATCCGACTGGCTAGCCACCTTCTGTTCGGCGAGGCTCCGGGCGCGATTGAGTTCGAGCCGCGCCTCCTCGATTCGAACCGCCGTTTCCCGAAGGGCACTCTCGGCCGCCGTCGCCTGCGCCTGCGTCAGCCTCAGTCCTGCCGCCGTCGTCGCCGGGTCGAGCCGCGCCAGAATGTCTCCCTCCCGGACCTGCATCCCCTCTTCGATGCGGACCTCGATGACCTTCCCAGTGACCTTCGAGGAGACGGTCGCCTGGCGTCGCGCGGTAACGTACCCGGTGGCGTTGAGCGCGGTCGTGCCGCCGCCGGCCGGAGCCGGCGTGGCGGTCGCGACCTGGATGGAGGCGATGGGTGGGCGCTGCAGCCACCATCCGAGCGCCACGGCGGCGATCAGGATCAGCGCCGCCGCGATCCAGATGGCTCGCCGCGCGGGGGGACGCTCCTCGCCGCGATGGATGCGGAGGGCGTCCAGGGAGGATCGATCGACGTTCATCGGCTCATTCGATTACGGAATGGTGATTCTTTTGTTTGCCATTGTAACGTCCAACCGGATGGCAGGGACGAGGGGCGAGGGGCGAGGGACGAGGGGCGAGTCATCCTGAGCGAGCGCCGCGCCGAAGTGAGTCGTTTCACGAAAGTCGCGAGCGCGACCGAAGGACCTCAAAATGGCAGCATCCTGATTCCCTGCGCGTCCCCCCTCGCTCCTCATCCCTCATCCCTCATCCCTCATCCCTCGCCCCTCGCCCCTCGCCCCTCGCCCTTCGGCTAGCGACTTGCTCGACTCTACGACGAGGAGAAAACCATGAACCAGATGGCGCGGCAGGCGGGAACGTTTCGCATCGGCGGAGACATGGAGGTCTGCCGCATGGGGTACGGCGCGATGCGCCTGACGGGAGAGGGGGTCTGGGGCCCGCCGGACGACCGCGAGGAAGCGCGACGCGTCCTGCGGCGTGCCATCGAGCTCGGCATCGACCTGATCGACACCGCCGACGCCTACGGCCCCGAGGTCAACGAGGAGATCATCGCCGAGGCGCTTTTCCCATACCCGGAAGGACTCGTCATCGCGACGAAAGTGGGCAACACCCGTCCGGGTCCCGGGCAGTGGGTGCCCGACGGCCGGCCCGGACAGCTTCGCGCGCGATGCGAGGAGAGCCTCCGCCGCCTCAGGCTCGAGCAGATCCCCCTTCTCCAGCTCCACTTCGTCGACCCGAAGGTCCCGGAGGACGACCAGTACGCAGCCCTCGCGCAGCTCCAGAAGGAAGGAAAGGTTCGCCACCTCGGCCTCTCCAACGTCTCCGTCGAGCAGATCGAGCGGGCGGAGCGGCATTTTCGCGTGACCACCGTTCAGAACCGCTACAACGTGATGGAGCGGTCCTCGGACGACGTGGTCGATTACTGCGCCGCGAAGGAAATCGGATTTCTTCCGTGGTTTCCTCTCTCCACGGGCAAGCTCGCTACCGGCGGAGTCCTCTCCGCGATTGCGGAGAGCCGCGGGGCGACGGCCGCGCAGGTCGCTCTCGCGTGGCTTCTGCAGCGCTCCCCCGTCATGCTTCCCATTCCCGGGACGTCGAAACTCGCCCACCTGGAGGAAAACACCGCCGCGGCCGCGCCTAGGCTCACCGACGAGGAGATGCGCCGGCTCGGCGAGCTCGGCTCCGCCGCGTGAAACACTGACGATTTCCTCTTCGTCGACGAGCAGGACGGCTCGGTGTCTGGCCATGCATCTGGTAACCTTCCCGGTAATCTCGACAAAACACATCGAGCGGCGGCAAGGAGGAACTCGTCATGATGGGCATTGGACTTCCGGAGCTGGCAATCCTGCTGATCTTTCTCCCGGCCACAGCCTTCTGGGTCTGGATGATCATCGAAGCCGCGACGAAGGAAACCGGGGACGATCGCCTCATCTGGGTCCTGATCGTCATCTTCACCCATTTCCTCGGAGCCGTAATCTACTTCTTCGTGCGGCGCCGGAGGCGACTCGTTCAGCATTGAGCCTCCGACATTCCCGGCGGAGCGCGACTGAGCTTCCGCACTTCGAAAATGAAAAGCGCCGTCCTCCCGGACGGCGCTTTCTTCATGTACAGCTACCTCGTTCTTCTTTGCCTTTGCTTTAACTTCTGCCTTCTGCCTTCTGCCTTGCTTCTTCATCTTCCCCGGAGCGAGGCCGCTTCGGCCACGCGCCCGACGGCGAGCGCAAAGGCTCCGACCCGCAGCGAGCAATCGAGCTCGCGCGCGCGGTGGCGGACGTCTCGGTACGCAGTCTCCAGGATCTTCACCAGTTCTTCATCGACACGCGCGGCCGGCCATCTGAATTGCTGGGTGTTCTGAACCCACTCGAAGTACGAAACCGTCACTCCGCCGGCGTTGGCCAGGATGTCCGGGACCACGACGATCCCGCGAGACTCGAGCGCCTCGTCCGCCGCGGGGGTGACCGGCGCGTTCGCGCCCTCCACGATCAGGCGCGCCCGCACGTCGGCGGCGTTCTCAGCGTGGATCGCATTCTCGAGAGCGGCCGGCACGAGGATGTCGACATCGAGGGCGAGAAGCTCGTCGTTCGACATGCTCCTGGGACCCTCGAGAGACGTGAGGGGACGCTTCTCTACGACCAGAGCGCGCAGCGCATCGATGTCGAGCCCCGCGGGATCGTGGATTGCGCCGTTCACGTCGCTGACCGCCACGACCTTCGCTCCCAGTTCGCGCAGATGATGGGCGGCCCAGCTTCCGACGTTCCCGAAACCCTGCACTGCGACCGTCGCTCCCTCCATCCGGATCCCGTTGTCCGCGGCCGCCAGGGCGGTCACAACCGCCACGCCGCGGCCGGTTGCCGAGAGCCGCCCCTCGGATCCTCCCAGGGCGATCGGTTTCCCCGTAACCACACCGGGCGTGTATCCGTTGAACTTCGCGTACTCGTCGACGATCCACGCCATCACCTGGGGGTTCGTGTTGACGTCCGGCGCCGGGATGTCCTCGTTCGCGCCGATGAACTTCTGGATCCGCTGGATGAACGTGCGTGTCAGCCACTCCAGCTCCCGCTCGGTGAGCTCGGCCGGATCGCAGTCGATTCCTCCCTTCGCTCCGCCGTAAGGAATGCCGACGACCGCGCACTTCCAAGTCATCAGCGACGCCAGCGCTCTCACCTCGTTGAGCTCCACCGTTGGGTGATAGCGAATACCTCCCTTCATCGGTCCTCGCGAGTCGTCGTGCTGGACGCGGTAGCCGTGGAACGTCCGCAGTTCCCCCGCCTCGGTCTTGAGCGGCAGCTCGACCATCACTTCCCGGAAGGGCGTCTTGAGCGAGATCTGCACGCTCTCGGATATACCGAGGAGCGCCGCGGCGCGGTCGACCTGATGGTTCACCGCCTCGAAGTGAGACATCACCTTTCGGACCGGCGCCGGGTTCGGCGGAGCGGGGCGCTCGGCGCTCTCGAGCTCGGCCTGCTCGGGCGGAATCTTCGACTTCCTGGCCATGGACACACACCTCCCTATACGCACTGCTGAGTCGCTGGGAATAGACACCATTGTGTCGGTTCGAAAGGGAGCGGGCAACCCTCCGCGCGAGCGGAGGGCTGCGATTGCGGCGAGATGGGCCTCAGCCGCCGGTCTCCTGGTCATCGTCGGCAATCGTCACCGTTGCGGAGCCGGCCGGCCGCACTCCCAGCGAAGGGCGGCCGGCCCGGGTTCGTCGCCAGAGTCCTTACTTGCGGATCTCGAATCGCAGGGCCGGCTCGAGCGAATAGCCGACCGTGTAATGCAGCTCGGTTCTTTCCATCACGATGGGGATCGCGAAGATCAGCGAGCCTTCGAAACTCTCCCCCGGCTCGATGTCCGTGCCGCCGAACGTCTCCGGATCGGTCTTGATCCCGGTCGAGGGTTCCCACGAAGCCCGATTTCCCGAGTCGTCCTGCACCATGCCGAAGGAGCCGGCTCCGATGCTCTCGGTTTCATTGGAGACGTTTTTCACCTGAATCGCCACGACGACGTACTCGTGATCAGCCGGCGGCTCCCTGGTCCAGCCACTGGCTTTCTCGACGGCCATCACCCGGATCTCGAAAGGATCGCTCCGGCCGGGCTCCCCAGGCTGAAGTGCGGGAGCTTCCGCGGGGGCGGCCTCAGCCGACTCGGCCGAGGCGTCTTGCGCCTCGGGTTCCACGGCCTCCTGGGCGCAACCGGCGACGAGGACGAGAGCCAGCAACAGCGCGGCGGTGATAGCCGCCGTTCGTTTCGAACTACCCACGATTGTGCCGATCATTCCTGTCTCCCTTTCTTCCACCAATTCGTCACTCGAACGAGGCGAAGGCCTCGAGAATCTTCTCCCGCTCGGGGTGATTCTCGAGATCGTATTTCTGAACCGGTTCGCCGCTTTCAATACGCATCGCCGCGCTCACTAGAACGAACTCTCCGTTCCGCCAGGCCTTCTCGCCAGTCCGTCGTACCGTTCCGTTCTGCTCGACGTGCTCGAGAAATCTCTCTCCGGTACTGTTCAGGTTCTCCGGATCGAACTCGAGGACGATTACCAGGTGGTCGTTGAGGAACACCTCGTAGTGACGGACGGTCCCGTACATCGAGTTGATGATGTCGCTCCGGTGCTCCATCTGCATCTCCGCCTTCACGCCTGCGTTGTTCCAGGCCTGCAGCAACTGCCCGATGCGCGAGTCGGCCGCCTCGGGCGCAGGCGCGGGCGCCTCCGCCACAGCGGACGGCGGGGCATTCTGCTCCGCCGTCTGCTCGACCGCGGTCTCGCCGCACCCTCCCAGCATGGCGACCAGCCCGATCCCGGTCAGCAACATCTTCCAAGGGACTCCTGCCATTCGTTTCTTCACGGTTCGACCTTCCTTCTTTCTTTCATTTCTCGACGGTAAGCGTCACCTTGACGCCCGCCGTTTCGCTGGCCGTCGTGTAGGCCGACGCCCACGTGCAGACGAACTGCCCTTCCATGATCGCCGTGGCGGCATCTGCCGGAACACTTCCCGACACCGAGCCGGAGAGTGAAGGCGACTTGCTCTCCCCGGAATCATGCTCAATTGTTTCGCCGATCGGTTTGCCGCTCCTGTCGAGGTACCGGATGCTCGCCCTCGCACGGTTGTGTTTGAGGCCGACCATGCTCTTGCTCATGTCCCACTGGCTGCCGGTGACTGCGAGTGACACGTTCTGCCCGGGCTTGAAGGTACCCTTCACGTTGTAGATGATCCTGCCTTGCGAGCGGCTGAACGAGGCCGAGGTCAACTCTCCGCCGCCGATGCGGAACGAGTCCATCGTCGTCCCGCCCCAGGTCTTGACGATGAAGCTGCCGGCCCGGGCCACCTG
>JBHEPS010000189.1:3813-4260 GCA_046260175.1 Thermoanaerobaculia bacterium | reverse complement strand
CCCGCCGCTCCAACGCCCGTGCCGATGGGATGCGAGCCGGGCTCCTTGGTGATCGGGTCGCGGTTCATGTCGCGAGGCTCGCGCGGTGCATTCGCGCGTTCACGATCGTCGCGATGGTCTCGTTCGTTCATTTTTGATCCTCCTTTTTTCCGGGAACTGCGTACCCGAATTGTTTGCAACACCAGTACCGCCGAGCGAGGAAATCGGACTCTGCGGAGCTGCCGGCGAACTCGTCTGGTAAGTGGATGAAGACCACTCATCGATCCGTGCGTAAGCATTTCGGCTCGCCAGACATCCAATGGATGAACGGGCGCCATGGAGTCCGAACGGAAGCAGGAGGAGAGTCAGATGAAATCGAAAGCACTCGTTTTTCTGATCGCAGCAGCACTGGTGTTCGGTACGACCGCCTGGGCCGGTTACGGCGGCGGCGGCGCGGGGAGGGGCGGC
>JBHEPS010000189.1:0-3803 GCA_046260175.1 Thermoanaerobaculia bacterium | reverse complement strand
GGAAACGGCAGCTCAGCCGGACAGGGGCCTGCGTTCAACGCGGGCGGCGCCGGCCAGGCGACTCCGCAGGGGAACGGCTAGGGAATGCGCCAGGGGCGGAATGATGGCTCGGCACAGGGACAGGGTCAGAGCGTGCGGAAGCGCGACGGATCGTGCCCGGACGGCAACACCCCGACGCAGCAGCGCACACGGGCGAAGGACGGAAGCGGCTCGGGCTCGAAAGCCCGCCGCGGCGGACGCTCGTAGGAGCAAGGGGCTGGGGGCTAGGGGCCAGGGGCTAGGAAGAGCAACCGCAACAACAAAGATGGCCCCAGTCTCTAGCCCCCGGCCGTTGATTTTGCCCTTCCTAGCCCCTAGCCCCTAGTCCCTAGCCCCTGCTCTTTCGCCCCTGCTTCATAATAAACATCCCATGAGCCGATTCTTTCCTCTCCTTCTCATCATGGGCGTGCTCGGCTGCGCAACCGCTCCTCCGAGCGGGTACGAGGAAGCGCGAGGTGAGGTCATCCTGGTTCGCCACGGCGAGACGAGCGGCGGGGGAACCGACCCGGCTCTCTCGGAGGCGGGAGTGGCGCGAGCCCGGGTGCTTGCCGAGACCCTCCCCCCCGTCGACCGAATTTTCACGACGTCGTATCTACGAACGAAGGGGACGGCGGAGTTGACCGCGAACCGATACGGCATTGCCGCCGAAACTTACGATCCAGGCGATCTGGCCGGCTTTGCGACTTACCTGAAAGCACTCGGCGGTGTAACGCTCGTGGTGGGCCACTCGAACACGACCGGAGAGCTGGTCCGTCTGCTCGGCGGTGATCCCGGACCCCCGATCGCCGAGTCGGAGTACGATCGAATGTATCGAGTCTCACTCCCCTCGGGGTCGACCCAGTTGGGTCGCTACGGCGCTTCGTTCGATTGACGGGCAGTCATCCTGAGGAGGCGCGCGGAGAACGAGTCCTCGTCGCAACCGTGCGTGCCGACGAAGGATCTCAAAATGCGAGCATCGTGGCGGCCGGTGGGGGGAAACGGGCAGTGGGCGACATCCTGCCATTTTGAGATCCTTCGGTCGCGCTCGCGGTTTTCGTGAAGCGACTGTTCGGCGCGGCGCTCCCTCAGGATGACGCGGGGCGCGCGTCTCCCTCACCCATCCGCATCGACGCGAGCATCCCGCAGGCAGCGTGCTTCGCGGCGCCTCCCGAGTATCGCCTGACGATCGGAACGCCCAGCGAGCCGAGGCGATCGCGGAAGCTCGCAAGCTCCTCGTCCGTGGCTCGGCGGAAGCCGTCGGAGCGCGCATCGTTGACGTCGATCAGGTTGATGCGGAGCGGGATTGCGCCGAAGAGTGTCCGGATCGCCTCGACTTCGTCGGCGCCGGTGTTGATTCCTCCGAGAACGACCCAGGCGATGGTGACGCGCCCTCCGACGGCCTTCTGATACTCGCGCACCGCATCCGCCACTTCCGCCACGCTCCACCGCGATGCGACCGGCAGGAGCTCCCGCCTCCTCGCGTCGATCGCCGAGGTCATCGAGACGATGAGGCGGTAAGGAAACTTCTCGCGCGTGAAACGGCGGATCCCCGGAACGAGGCCGACGGTCGAAACGGTGATCGCTCTCGCCGCGATGCGGCCTCCGCACGGATCGGAGAGGATCTCGGCGGCGCGGAGCACGCCGTCCATGTTGTGAAGCGGCTCTCCCTGTCCCTGGAACACGGCGCCAGTGACCGTCCCGGGGGCGTCGGCGCGCACGGCCAGAAACTGGGCCACGATCTCCCATGGCTCGAGGTTGCGCGCGAGCCCGAGGCGGCCGGTCGCGCAGAACGTGCAACCCATTCCGCATCCCGCCTGGCTCGAGAGGCAGACCGAGAACCGGCCGGGCACTTCGAGCGGAATCCGGACAGCCTCCACCAGCGCGCCGTCCGGAAGGCGAAAGAGGTACTTGACGAAGTCGTCGACAGGGTCAGTCACGCGCTCGACGATCTCGAGAGGAGTGCGGTCGACGAGCCGCTCGACCGCGGCCTTGACCGGACGGGGAACCGGCCGGCGGATCGGAAAGCCATCGAGCCCGTGCGATACCCCATGCGCCAGAATCCGGCGCGCTTCCCCATCCCGGACCTCCACCCCCTCGCCACGAAGAAGCTCGGCAAGGTCGGCCGGACGAAGGCCGAAGAGATGAGGGCGGGAGGGGAGGGAGAGGGGCACGATGGGGGGAACGCGGGGAGAGGGCGATGTCATCCCGGAAAGACAAGCCAGAAGCCAGAAGTCAGAAGCCAGAAGAAAAGGCGAAGCCAGAAGAAAAGGCGAAGCCAGAAGTCGAAAACCAGAAGCCACAAGAAAAGGCAGAGGCAAAATCGGCACGAACGGAGGTTCCCTCAAGGGCCGGTGTTGCTGTTGCTCTTACTTCTGGCTTCTGGCTTTCGACTTCTGGCTTCGCCTTCTCTTCTGGCTTCTGACTTCTGGCTTCTGGCTTGTCCTTTCTCCGTTCACCGCCCCTCACCCTCCATTCACCGCCGCCGTGAAGACACCCTTTCCCCGCCGCCGTACATTCCAACGTGCCCCGGCGGAGTTGCCTGTGGCGCGGAAGGAAAGGAGAATCGATGGTGGAACAGAGCATGGAAGTCCAGAGCCCCTATCCGGCCGTGGCCACGAAACTCATCGCGGGAGCGTTTCTCGCGGTGCTGGGGCTTTTGCTGACGGGCGACAATCTCGGCTATTTCAACGCGGAGCCGCTGCTTCGCTGGTGGCCGGTCGTATTGATCGCGATCGCCCTCGTCAAGCTGTCGCAGCCGGGGAGCCACGGACTGGCATTCCTGCTCCTCATCGCCGGCTCCTGGATCCTGCTCTACAACCTCGACATCATCCACTTCACGATCTTCGATCTCTGGCCGATCGTTCTCATCGGGATCGGGCTGAACATGGTCATGCGGACGGGGCGAGGCAAGGGTGATCCGGCCACGGACGACCGGGTGAGTGCGACCGCCTTCCTGGGCGAGCGCGTCCTGACCCCGACGGTCAGCCCCTATCACGGAGGGCGGCTGGCCGCCTTTCTCGGAAGCTGCGAGCTCGACCTCACTCGCGTGGAGTTCGATCGCGAGAGGCCCGCGGTCGTCGAGGCGATCGCATTCTGGGGCGGGGTATCGATCTACGTTCCGGAAGGGTGCGAGGTGATCGGAGAGGTGATGCCGATCATGGGTGGGTTCGATGTGAAAACCGCGCCGGTCAGCGAGCCTCGCCGGCAGCTCATCGTCCGCGGCCTGGCGTTCATGGGTGGAGTGGAAGTGAAGAGCGCCGATCGGAGGAAGTCATGACCGCGCGCGCCGATCGTCATCGCGGCCCGGGCCCCGTGTTCGGAGTGTTTCTGATCATTCTCGGGAGCGTGTTCCTGCTCGAGGAGCTAGACGAGGAACGACCATGAACGAGCCAGTCCGTACGCGTTCGCGAGGCGACCGCCTCGACCGGTTTTTCTGGGGCATCCTGATTCTCGCGGGCGGCGTCGCATTCCTGCTCGACCGTCTCGAGCTGGTCGATGCCTGGGAAGTCCTCTACTGGTGGCCGGTCGCGACGCTGCTCGGGGGAGTCCTTTCCCTTCTGGATCGGAAGTTCCTGACGGCTTTCTTCTGGTTCGCAATCGGGGCCGCATTTCTACTCCCGAAGCTCGGCATTCCGTTCCTGGAATTGCGCGACATCACCGATCTCTTCCCACTGACCATCACCTTCGCGGGCGTGGCGCTCATTCTTCAGGCGATTCGTCCCGTGCCGAAGGACGTGTTCGGAGAGACGCCTGCTGGATTCCGCGCCGCGGCGCTGATGGCGGGG
>JBHEPS010000188.1:0-4272 GCA_046260175.1 Thermoanaerobaculia bacterium | reverse complement strand
GTGCATGACGACGTGGGTGCTTCGGCGAAGATGAACGGGGGCGTGCGCGTGCCTGGCGTGATCCTGCCATTTTGAACTACTACTTCCTGAAACCTTCGAATGGCGCGAAGATCTTGGGGGATGTGCTTGAGAGGAGAGGAGATATCCCCAGTATTGGGCTGCGGGAGAAGCCCGCGCTGGGATCCTTCGCCGTGCTTCGCCGGCTTCTAATGAACCGAGCATTCCGTCGTGCTCGAAGCCGCCTTCCGGCTCGTGCGGAAGGGCATCGAGCTCGTCGACATGACGACGCACCGCGGCGCGCACTCGCGGATCGGCGCCGTCGATGTCGTCCCATTCGTCCCGGTCAGCGGCTTGACGATGGACGATTGCGTTGAGCTCGCGCGCCAACTCGGCGAGCGGGTCGGACGCGAGCTTTCAATCCCGGTCTATCTCTATGAATTCGCTGCATCCAGACCCGGGCGGCAGAACCTCGCCGAGGTGCGCGAGGGTGAGTACGAGGGACTCGCGAAGAAGCTGCGTGATCCGGAGTGGGCTCCCGATTTCGGACCCGCGACGTTCGCTCCCCGTTCCGGCGCTACCGTCATCGGGGCACGCAAATTTCTGGTTGCCTACAACGTCAATCTCAATACGACCGACAAGCGCCTGGCGAACCGCGTCGCGTTCGACGTCCGGGAGCGCGGCAGAGCGAAAAAGGACGCGGAAGGGAATCCCGTCCTCGACGCCTCCGGCGAGGCTGTGTGGGAACCGGGACTGCTCAAGTCGGTCAAGGCCGTTGGCTGGGTGATTCCCGAGTACGGCTGCGCGCAGATCTCCATCAACCTCACGGACCTGGACGTCACTCCTCTGCACGTGGTGTTCGACGCGTGTGATGAACGGGCGCGGGAGCGTGGGCTTCGCGTCACCGGTTCGGAGCTCGTCGGCCTCGTTCCCCTCTCGGTTCTTCTCGATGCGGGGCGCCATTACCTGGCGAAGATGGAGCGGACGGCCGGTGTTTCGGAAGCGGCGCTCGTGGAGACGGCCATGCGAACGTTGGGACTTTCCGAGGTCAAGCCCTTCGATCCGAACGAGCGGGTGATCGAGTACAGACTCGCGACGCCCGGGCGGCTGGCGGGACTCACGCTCCGCGAGTTCATCGACGAGCTCTCGAGCGATTCCCCCGCGCCGGGTGGTGGGTCAGTCTCCGCGCTCGCCGCGTCGATGGCCGGCGGACTCGCGGCGATGGTCGCCGTTCTCTCGCACGCGAAGAAAGGGTTCGAGGCGAAGCAGCCCGACCTCGAGAGAATCGCCGTCCGCTCGCAGAAGCTGAAGGATCAGATGCTCGCAGCGGTCGATGCGGACACTGCGGCCTTCGACCGGCTGCTCGACGCGATGCGAATGCCGAAGTCGACTCCCGAGGAGCAGGCTGCGCGCGATTCGGCGATGGCGGATGCGACCGTGCACGCATCCGAAGTTCCCCTCGGCGTGCTCGAAGCATGTCCCGAGCTGATCGAGCTTTGCCGCGAGATCGGCCGCATCGGTCTGCAGGCATCGCTCTCGGATGCCGGCGTCGGAGCGCAGATGGCCCGAGCGGCGGCCGCGGGCGCCTATCAGAACGTCTGCATCAATCTGGCCGGGCTCGATGATCCTCGCCGCGCCGACCTGATCAGGCGGGCCGACGCCGCCTGGGTCGAGGCGAAGAAGCTCCACGTTTCGGCGGAGGAGGAGATCCTCGGGCGACTCCGCGAGGGCGTGTAGTCGTGTGGCAGAGGAAAGGATCCTCTGCCACACGTAAGATCTGCAGCATCATCCGGAGGCATTCATGAGATCGATCATCCTAGCTGCGCTCGTCGTCGCCGCGCCGCTTTTCGCGCAGGCACCGCTCATTACCACGATCCCCGAGGTTCCTGTTGCTGGTGACGCTGTGACCGTTACCCTCAGCAGCGACTACGGTTGTCCGCCCTCGTCTGCGCGGATCGAGATGTCGGGCCGCACGGTCGATCTCATCGCGAGCGACGCGGGGGTGAATTGCCCGCCGGCCATCTGGAACTGGGTGACCAGTGCGAGGACCGCTCCCCTGGAGTCAGGGCAATGGATGGTGCGAGCGCTGAAGGAGCGCGAAAACGGCGAGAAAACCCTCCTCGCCGAGCGCAAGCTCCTCGTGCGCTCGATCGGCGGCGAGCTCTCGATCTCTCCGACGACCGTGCCGGTACGCGGCGGGATGATCGTCCGCATTGCGCGCGAAGGGATCGGCTCGTGCCCCTCGAGCGGAACGTGCCTCGATCCGGTCGTCACGATCGGCGGTGTTGCAGCGACGGTGACGACGATCGACCGGGATGCGATCGACGTGGTGGTTCCTGCGGGCTCCAAAGGACCCGTCAGCGTCACGGTGGTCGGCCGGGACGGCGCCACGAGTTGGACGGCAGCCGACGCTCTCTACTACTTCGAACCAGACGAGTTGGATCCCTCTGTCTTAGAGCGAGTTCTCGTGCCGCTCATGTTCGAGGGTCCGGGCGCTTTCGGCTCACAGTGGACGACCGAGCTGCGCATCTTCAACGGGTCGCTCTTTCCCATCGATCCTCTCAATCGGTTCAATCTTCCCTGTCAGGGTCCCTACGGTTGTCCGCCGCAGATCCCCGCGAACACCGTTCTCCGCCTTGGCGTGGCCGAGCTCGGCCTATGGCAGCACGGATATGTTCTGGCGGTCCCGCATGAGATCGCGCCGGATCTCCATTATGGGTTGCATATCCGCGATCTCAGCAGGCAGGGAGAAGGGTGGGGAACCGAGATCCCGGTCGTACCCGCGAGCGGGATGAGCGACTCGGTGACTCTGCTCGATGTTCCGCTGGACGACCGTTACCGGCGATCGCTTCGCATCTACGGGATCGACGCGATCGACGGAACCAAAGTGACTCTCATCTGGCACCGCGACTCCGGCGGCCAGGTGTACCAACAAATCACGCTGCGCACCCTTGGGCGATGTGTGACGGAGCCATGCTGGCTCCCCGAGCCCGCCGGGGCGATCGTTCCGCTCGAGAAACCGTTCCCGCAATACCCTGAGGAGTTCCAGAGCGGAGATCGGGTGCGGCTGGAGCTGCGTACGCTGGCTCCGGTCGGGGCGAAGATCTGGGCATTCGTGTCGTTGACCAACAACGACACGCAGCAGGTCACGACAATTACGCCGCAGTGAGGGAAAGGGGCGAGGGGCGAGGCAGAAGGCAGAACCTCGTCATCCTGAGGCGCCGGCGCGGGGCCATTGAATCTCCACCCCGGCTCAGGGGGTAGGCGCCGCCTCCCCGCCGCCAGTGAGCCCAGCCTTTGACTTTGTTTCTGACGTTTCTTCTGGCTTCTGGCTTTCAACCTCCAGCTTCGCCTTTTCTTCTGGCTTCTGGCTTCTGGCTTGTCTTTTCTTCAGCCTTCAGCCTTCTGCCCTCGCCTTCCCCCCTCCCTCACCGTCCCTCCGAGGACCAGCGCCGCGGAGATGATGAGGAGGTTCTTGATGATGTACTGCCCTTCGACAGTCGGGGCGTACGGAATATGGCCTGCCTGAAAAGTCACCGCGGGAAGGAGGACGAGGGGGAGGAACGTGCCGACCATCTGCATCGCGAGCAGAGCAATCGCGATGCGGGTCGTCGCTCGGAAGAGGAAGGTCAGACCGATCGCGACTTCCCACCATCCGATGATTCCCACCCACTGATCCGGTTCGAACAGCGGCATCCAGGCAGTGGTCGCACGGACGAGCGGAGCGGCGGGAGAAAGGCCGAGCGGCTTGAGGATGCCGAACCAGACGAAGATGATCGCAAGGGAGATCCGGAGCGCGGGGTCCCCCCACCGGCGCATGTGCGCGGAGATCTTCCGGTCGAGGCGATCGAAACGGCGGGGGACCTCTTCCATCTCCATCGAGCCAGCTTACCCGAACGAGCCGGCCACCGGTGGACGTTTGACCCCGGCCACCGACACACGGATGCGGCGGGGCCCGGAAAACGCGAGCGACCTGCGCTCCCTCAGGCCTGGTGCCGAGGCCGCCCGTCCGTCATCACGGTCGCGACGCTCGCCATGAGTCTCGAGGCCTCGACCGGTTTCTGCAGAACGGCGTCGAAGCCGCTGGCGAGAATCTTCTCTTTCTCCCAGGTGCGTCCATAGGCGGTGAGCGCGATGGCAGGGAGCGAGGCGACTCGGCGATCGGGCAGATTGCGAATCCTCTCCATCATCGAGCAGCCGTCCTCGCCGGGCATGGCGATGTCACTGACGATGAGGTCGACCTCGGACTCCTCGAGCTCGTGCATAGCTTCCGAG
>JBHEPS010000187.1:0-4339 GCA_046260175.1 Thermoanaerobaculia bacterium | reverse complement strand
GATCGGTGCCGACGTCAACATCGGCGCCGGCACGATCACCTGCAACTACGACGGCGTCAACAAGCACAAGACCGTGCTGGAAGACGGAGTCTTCATCGGCTCCGACACCCAGCTCGTCGCACCGATCCGGGTGGGAAAGGGCTCCTACGTCGGCGCAGGAACCACGCTCACCAAGAACGTCCCCCCCGACTCTCTCGCCCTCTCACGCACCCCGCAGAAGACCATCGAAGGGTGGGCAAAGAAGCGAAGGGAAGAGCAGAAAAAGAAGTAGATGTCATCCCGAACGGAGTGAGGGATCAGGGTGGGCGGAATTCGTAAACGCGGGAACCTTGTCGGCGGGAAATGTGAATTCGTCGCGCCATGACGATGCGGCCCCCGGCGCAACCGGAGGCCGCGGATACCAGGTCAATTGCGCGAGCCCGCGCCCGCAGCGGCGTCTACTCGTCCTCGGTCAGGCTCCCCCGCGACTCGAACGAGAACGCGTCCCACGTGGAGAGCTTGACGTCGCTCACCAGAGTCTCGTTCTCTCCGCCGGTGTGAACCCACACCGCGAGGCGGTCGTCGCCGGCCGGGGGTCGCCGGATCGTCATCAGGGGCCTGGACTCGGGCAGGAGTGAGTCGAAAGCCGCTTCGGCTCTTCCATGAGATTGCAGCCACGCCCGTCCCGCCGGTGAGGCGGCGTAGCGGCTATCGATTCCGAGAATGAGGAGCGTATGGCTGGGCTCGGAGTAAATGCGAACTCCGTGGGTGACGTCGGTGCCGAAATCTCCCCGAATCTCGAGAAACCCAGCGTCGGTAATCCTCCCCTCGAGTTTCGCCAGTAACGGCTGGAGCCGAGCTTCCTCGACAGTGACCGAGCGACCCGAGCTTCCTTCCTCCGAAGCCCAGAGCGGCACCGCCAGCAGAACCACGATCATGGTGAGTATCCAACGACGTGAAACGATTTTTCGATCTCCCATTTCCTCTCCCTCCTTCACACAGGAAGAACGAGCATTCAGCGCTCGCCTTCGTTATAAGGATCGACGATGAATAGCTGTCGAACATCCGCGACAACACGGTCGGAACGTCGCGCCGTGAGCCGAGCTTCACCACGATCCTCGGAATCGAAGCGGATCACGATATCGAATCGAAGATTGCCAGAGGTCGTGCTGATGACAGTCTCCCCCGCCGGGATGGCCTGAACTTTCGGAGAGGAGAGAACGCTGCCTGTGACGTCGCGTACCTCCATCTCGACGAGGACCGCGCCGTCGTCACGTGACGTCCGAACCAGGAACCCGAATCCGGAGTCTGTCTGCGTCGAGGTCGCTGGAGGGTCCACCAGCAGCGCGGCTGTGAGTCCGGCGGCCGCCGTGAGCACGAGGATCACGCTGGCGACCAGCACGGGCATCAGAGAAACACTTCGTGGACGACTTAGGCTATCGACTCGGGCGCTGATTCGGGAGCCGCTGATGCACGAGATGGCTGCAGCCTCCGGAACGACGGTACCCCGGCACAACTTGTGGATCGCGCGGAGAAGGGGATCCGGGCCGGAGATGTGATCCACCGCCCTCTCATCGCAAGCTCTCTCTCGCTCGAGATCGCAACGCGAACGGACCATCCAGACCAGAGGATTGAACCAGTACACTGTGACGATCGCTGTCTCGACGAGGCGCAACAGGTTGTCTTTTCGCGCGATGTGCGCCATCTCATGCAGAATCACGCCCCGGGTTTCATCCTCCTCGAGATCGTCGACCGCTGTGGCAGGAAGCACGATGAAGGGACGAAGAATCCCCACGACCGAGGGCGCCGTCACTCCGGGAGCAACGATCAGCGGAACGGCTTCGGTGATCGACATCGAGCGGCGCGCTTCATCGACCCAGCCGAGCAGGCGGGCATCGCCACCGCGAGCCTCGGACCCGACCTCGTGGGAGCGCGGTACTCGGCGCAGCACGCTGAGCCCTCCGACCAACCAGCCGGCAACGATGAGAGCGGCCAGCGGGCATTCCCAGTCCGCGTCCTCGCGAAATCCGCCGGGCCCGATCACCGCCTGCGAACGCTCTCCGAGAATCAGTGGAGCGTTGTCGCTTCTCACTCCGAGATCGGAGGGATCGAGTCCATTGATCAGGAGAAAGGCTGCCTGGAAAGGGAGTGCGAAGGCGACCAATGCCAGAAAAAGAAGATGGCCGCGCACAGCTGCCGGGCGCCCCTCGAGCCTTCGACAGATGAGCAGAGTCGCCACCAGCAGGATCGAGCCGGCAGCAAGCCCGGCGAGGAGCGGTCGTGCATACCCGGCGGCCAGGGGGTGCAGAAGCTCATGGATACTCATTTACGCGGTTTCCAACCCTTCCCCGAGGGCTCGTTGCCGGTGGCTTTCTCCAGTTTCTGAAGGTCCTCGAGACTGATCCTGCCGCTCTCGAAGAGATGGGCGACGAGGGGTTGCGCGGATCCACCGAATACCTCGAGGAACTCGTCGATCAACCGCTCATGGATCGACCTCTCAGTTACGGAAGCCTCGAACATGACAGCATTTCCGATCTTGCGGGTGCGACGAAGCGCTCCCTTTTCTTCCAATCGCGCGATCAGAGTCTGGACGGTCGTATAGGCGAGACTGGTGTCGAGGGACTCCTGTATCTCTCTGACGGAGCGCTCTCCACGTCCCCAGAAGTGCTTCATCAGTTGCAGTTCCGCTCGGGAAAGACGAACTGTCACCTTGCTCATGTAGTAGATGCTACTACGGACGTAGTAGGAAATCAATTGAGGGGGTTGAGAGGTTTTCGAGTGAGTTGATATTTCACTCGTGTTTTCGCGCTGAGGAGTTACGCCTCTGAGTTTCAGCACGACGAACTTACATCCCGCGCCGACAAGGTTCCCGCGTCACCGGATTCCGCCCACCCTGCTCCCTCCCTTCGTCGCATCGCTCCTCAGGGCAGGCGCTCCGCTCGGGATGACATTCATCTACGGGATGAATCCCCTGATCGTCCTCACCTTTGCCTCGGGGCGGTCGACCTTCACATCCACCGTCCGGTAGTCGCGGTCGCCTTTCGTGCTCTCCGTGTAATAGCCGAGGAGATACTGCGAGCGGAGCTCGTTCTCGAGCTGGGTGTAGGTGGTGCGGAGCTGCTCGACGTCGTTGACGAAATAGGCGACGCCGCCCGTCTCCGCGGCGAGGGTTCTCAACTGCGAGCTGAGGCTGAACTCCATGCGCGAGATCCCGATGCCCATGAAGTAGATCGGCACACGCGCGGCGCGGACGTAGCGGAGCATCTCGTCGTAGTCGACCCGCGATGCGGTGTCCTCGCCATCGGTCACGATGATCAACGCCTTCCGCCCCTGCACGGAGCGGAAGCGATAGAGGCCGCTGATGATCGCGTCGTAGAGCGCCGTCGCTCCTTCCGCTTTCGGCATCGAATCGATCTCGCTTCGCAAGGTGGACAGGTCCGAGACGAACGGCGTGATCCCCTTCGCACTGAATGCGAAGCTTCCGAAGAACGCCTTGTCACCCTCGCGCAGGATCTGCGAGAAGAATCCGACCGCCGCTTCCTTGGCCCGGTCGATGCGCTGCACCATGCTCCCCGAGTGGTCGATCAGAATGCCGACCGAGAGAGGAAGGTTCGCCGAGAATCCGAACGTGTCGATCGTCTTCGGCTTCCCATTCTCCAGGACCTGGAAAGACCCCTTCTCGAGTCCGAGAATGGGAGTTCCGGAAACGTCGATGACGGTCACCGGAAGCTCCACAAGGTTGACGTCGATCTGCTCGACGTACCGGTTGCCATCGAGATAGAGGAGATCGCTCGCCTCCATGCCGCTCGCGTCCGAGATGGTCGCCGTCACGAAGTCTTTCCCTTCGAGGGCCGCGGTCGGAATGTCCAGCGCGTACGGGGGGCGTGCCCACTCGCGGAGAACCTGGTCTTCGGCCGCGAGGCGCAGGGGGCCAAGCTGCCGCTTTTTCGGGTTCTGAACCGAGACCCGGAAGTGCGAGACGCCGTCCGGCGTCTCGGTGCGCGTGATCTTCACCTCGAGATCGTTCTCGCGCTCGTTCACGACCCACGCATCCGCGTCGACGTATCTGCCGCGCGCGTCATAGCCGACCGCGCGGACCTCCACCCGCTGAGGAATCGATCCGAGGTCGAGCTCCACTTCGTAAGGGGGGGCGTTCCTCGTCAGGATTTTCTTGTTGTCGACGAAGAACTCGACCCGGCGAACTGGCGCCTTCACCTCGACCTCGACTCGGAAGAGGTTCGGAGCGAGATCGCGGCGCGGCGCAAGAATTCTGATCGATCCCGCCATCTCCGGCACGGCACCCTCGGCCAGGATCGCGTCCGCCTCGTCATCCTCGGTCGCCGTGAAGAGCACTCCGCTC
>JBHEPS010000186.1:0-4344 GCA_046260175.1 Thermoanaerobaculia bacterium | reverse complement strand
CGTGCATGGAAAGTCCGTGGAGCTCAAGCTCCAGGAGCTCTGGATCAAGGACGTCACGATCACCACGGGTCTCGTCAGCGCCACCACGACCCCGATGCTCCTCAAGCTCGTCGCGCAGGGAAAGATCTCCCCCGAAAAGTTCGTCAGCCACCGCTTCAAGCTCGACCAGATGATGGAGGCCTACGACACCTTCTCCCGCGCCGCGGAGACGAAGGCGATGAAAGTCTCGATCACCCGCTGATCCGTAATTGCGCGCCAACGCCGACATGAGCGGCCGACGATGTGGCCGCGGTTTGGCTTCACCAACCGCGGCGGGCGTGAGATAGCTCCTCACGCCCGCCGCGAATTCAGAACGAACTCGGAGGCGGAACGTATAATCGGACCACCCATGGCGAACCGGGCACAAGACTGGCTGCGGCAGGCGAAGGCGGATCTGGCTCATGCCCGTCTCGCAAGCAACGGAAACAGCTTCGAGTGGAGCTGCTTTGCAGCCCAGCAGGCCGCCGAGAAAGCGGTGAAGGCGGCGTACTATCACTTCGGGATGGAAGCATGGGGGCATTCGGTGAACTCGCTCCTCGGCGCCCTTCCGGAGCAGGCTCCGGTTTCCGACTCGATCCGCGAGAGCGGCCGGCGTCTCGACAAACACTACATTCCGACGCGGTATCCGAACGGCTTCTCGGAAGGCGCGCCGGCGGATTACTACACCGCCGGGGAAGCGGAAGGGGCAATCAGCGATGCGGAGTCGATCCTCCGATTCTGTGAAGATCTTCTCGATCGACCGTGAAGAGGTCGAGCGCGCCGTCGATCAATGGGTCCGTGCTCTCAAGGGCGCGCATCCGGAAATCGAGCGCGTGATCTGGTTCGGCTCCTGGATCCACGGAAGGCCGACCCCGGGAAGCGACGTCGACATCTGCCTCGTACTCAGCTCGTCCGCCAAGCGATTCCGCGACCGCATCCCCGATTACCTCCCGGACCGCTTTCCGACCGGAATCGACCTCTTCCCCTGCACGGCCGCCGAGCTCGAGCGCCTCGAAACCGAAAGCCCCGAGCTCCATGCCGCGATCGCTCTCGGCCGCGAGATCTGATCAGTCATCTCCCCCGGAACGGACGCCGCGCCGTCGTCAGATCGCCAGCTCGCACTTCACGAGAGCGACCTCATGGCCCGCAAAGTCCGCGATCGATTCCCCGACGTCGGTGAACGATCTCTGCCGGTAGAACCGGCGCCCGATCCTGTTTTCGCGTTCCACTTCGACCGTGAGCTTCCCGATCCCGCGCTCCCTCAGCTTTGCGAGACCGGCCGAGAGGAGAGCGCTGCCCACGCTTCGATTCTGAAACTCGGGGAGCACATAGATCCGGAGAAGCGCCGCCTCCGCGGACGATAGCCGGACGAACTGCGCGAAACCGACCGGCTCCTCCTCCCATCGAGCAACGAGAAAGATCGTCTCGCCCGCCCGAATCTGCCCCTCGAGCGCGGCCGTCGAGTACCAGGTCGCCAGAAGGCGCGCCTGAACCTCCCCGGGGATCAGGTCGGCATACGTCGCTTTCCACGTCCTTTCGGCGATGCTCTGCACGGCGGGAACATCCTCGACCCTGGCCGGGGAGACTGACGGCGCTGCTTCCATGGATACAGTGTACCGGGATCCGTTCCTCCCGCCATCGTGCGAAGATGAGAGGCGCCACCGCCCCCGGGGGAGTGAGCAGCGCACTTGATTTCCCGGGCGCGGAGCGTTTCCATGGACCAGACTTTCCAAAACCATGACTGAAGACCTCTCAGCCTTGACCGCATCGGGGCCATTTGGGCTCCCGACGGCGAGCATTACGCTGCTCGCTCCAGGCACGTCGGTCGGCGGGCGGTATCGGATCGAGGGTGTTCTCGGGTCCGGTGGATACGCCGTCGTCTATGTCGCCTTCGACCGGGAGCTCGAGCGCATGGTGGCGCTCAAGATCCTCCGTCCCGAGCGGGCGTCGGGCGAAGGCCTCATGCGATTCCGCCGTGAAGTGGCGGTCGCCCGGGGCATCTCGAGTCCCCGGCTCGTGCGGGTTTTCGACATCGGGGCGTCCGATAACGCAATTTACCTGACGATGGAGCTGATCGAGGGGGAGTCGCTCAAGGAGCGACTCCGGCGGGGACCTCTCACGGTCGAGGAATCGATCGGCATCTCGAGCGCGATTCTGGAAGGTCTCGACGCGCTCCACTCCGCGGGCGTAATCCATCGCGACGTGAAGCCGGGCAACGTTCTTCTGGGGCGCTCAGGGGAAATCAAGCTCGCGGATTTCGGCCTCGCTCGATCGGAGCTCGAGACGAGCGGCGTCACCCACTCGGGGGCGCTGCTCGGCACCAGCGAATACGTCTCGCCCGAGCAGGCTCTCGGCCGGGACATCGAAGCGCGGAGCGATCTCTACAGCCTCGGAATCCTGATGTACGAGACGCTCACCGGCCGCCTTCCCTTCCCCGCGGAATCCGCGCTCGGTATTCTCCTCGAACGCCTCAAGAATCGAGCTCCCGATCCGCGAGCTCTCAACTCGCAGGTTCCGCGCTGGCTCTCGCGGCTCATCCTCCGGCTGATGGAACGCCGGCCCGCGGACCGGTACGCGAGCGCGCACGCGGTCCTCGAGGATCTTCACCGTCGCAAGGCCAGGGTGAGGGTGAGGCCCTCGGCTGGAGTGCTCGCCGCGACAGGCCTGCTTCTTCTCGGCTCCATCGGCTTCGGTGCGAAGCAACATTTCGACGGGACCAGGTTCTCGCATCTCAGCTCGCTCTCCCCGGACGGCATCGCTGCCGTCAGCCGCAGCGGCGCGACCTTGTGGTCCGTTCCCGAAGTCGAGCCGGATACGACGGGGCGGTACGCGATGGTCAGGACCGAGCGAGGCGGCCACCCACTGATCGCAATGGTCTTGCGGAAACCCTCCGAGTGGAATCCCGTCGATGGACACACGTTGAGCCTCGTCGACCCGCAGACGGGAAAGATCGTGAAACGGATCGCGCTGCCGAGGGGGGACCTTGGCTTCCCTGAGGCATCGATTCATTTCGGCGTCGATCAGATCGATGCGATCGATCTGGACGGCGATGGGATCGACGAGGTCATCGGGAGCTACATCAGCTATCCGGGGATCGCCTCCTACATTTTTCTCTATGAGCCACGCATCGAGAGATCGCGGCTGCTGTTCCAGGCCAACGGACATCACCGATTCGCCACGGCGGCGGACCTCGACGGGAACGGATCGCCCGAGCTCGTCCTGAGCGGAATCAACAACCTGCTCGGCTGGTACAGCGCGGCGGCGGCGATCCGCATCATTCCCCCGGTCAACGAGGCCGGCCTTCCCGCTCCAACAGCCTCCCCTGACCTGATCACGGGGCCTGCCGAGGAGGGGAGTCTCCTCTGGTACGCGCTTCTGCCGCGCCATCCGCTCAATACGCCGCAGCATGCATTCTTCGATGCATCGCGAGGCCGGCTGGAATTTCCGCTGCCGGGTGGCGCGAGTTACATCCTCTCATCGGACGGATTTGCGGAAGGAAGTTCCGGAACTGACGCTCCCGAACATTCCGCTGACGCCCGACGGCGCGCTTATGCGCACCTGCGGGAAGCATCCCGAACAGAAGCGACCGGCACCGTCAGGGCCGCTGTGGCGGCGATCGACAGAGCCGTCGCGGAGGCGCTCGAAAGTGGAGATGAAGTCCTTCTGGAGGCCGTGCGGCGACAGCGAGCCCGGCTTCTCGTCATCGACGGTTCCGTCGAAAAGGGCGAGGCCGCGTTCGAGGAGTTGATCGCGTCCTCTTCCAACCGGCCGGAGATCGCATTTCAGGCTGGCGAAGCGCACCACGTCGTCGGACGCCTGGACGATGCGATCCGCTGGTATCGCCGCGGTCTCGTGGTGGCGGGAGATGCCGCTGAAGGAAAACCGAAGTTCGCGTACCTCGAGGGGATGGTTCTTGCGCTGGTGGAGGAGAAGCGCTGGAACGAGGCCCTGGAGGTCGCGAGCTCTTTTTACTCGGCGTATGGCGGAGCCGGCTATTGGCCCGGGATG
The DNA here is from genome assembly GCA_046260175.1 of Thermoanaerobaculia bacterium. GTDB lineage: Bacteria > Acidobacteriota > Thermoanaerobaculia > Gp7-AA8 > Gp7-AA8 > JBHEPS01. The sequence goes on along the minus strand of JBHEPS010000186.1, from coordinate 318 downwards.
TATCGTGAGTTCATTTTCTGGCGAATGGGCCAGCGCCCGAAGTACGAGGGGATTCAGATGTCGCCCGCCCTCATCGAATCGGTGCGGTACTGGGCGCTGGAATTCCGCAACTCCGATGGCGACGATCCATCCCTTCTCCTTCCCGAGCTCGATCGTGCTCTCTGGTCGGGACCGATGCGACCGCTCATCGATTCCCTGCGAGCGGAAGTGTTCTTCCGGCAGGGGCGAGGAGAGGAGGCGGTGCTCGAGGCTCGCCGGGCGCAAAGACTGGCGCAGGAGGAATCGCGCAGAGTTGCTTTCCTGCGCCCCCACCTCGAG
>JBHEPS010000185.1:0-4380 GCA_046260175.1 Thermoanaerobaculia bacterium | reverse complement strand
TGGTGGGGGCGTCGCTTACCGGGGGTCTCGCTTCGCTCGACACCCCGGCTACCTTCTGGCACTCCTCCGGAGTGCACGCGGCAACCGGTTCTGATTCTGCCGTTGCTCCTGCTTTCCCTGACCCCTAGTCCCCAGCCCCTGCCTTCAATACCCCCGACTCGGATCGACTACGTTCCGCAACATCTCGCCCGAGACGAACCGCCGCAGGTTGTCCGCGAAGAGCTCGAGCTGGCGCTCCTTCACCTGCGGACTGCGCCATGTCGTGTGCGGGAAGACGAGGAGGCCCGGGAGAGTCCAGAAGAGATGATCCGGGGGGAGCGGCTCCTCGCGGAAGACATCGAGGATTGCCCCGGCCAGTTTCTCCCTTCCGATCAGGTCCGCGAGGGCTTCTTCGTCCAGCAGCTCCCCCCGCGAGACATTGATGACCCGCGCACGAGAGGGGAGCGCCTCGAGCAGGGCGCGATCGATGATTCCGGCAGTTTCTTTCGTGAGCGGCGCGGTGATGATCAGCCAATCGGCGTCGGCGACTTCCTCGCGAAGGCGGGCGAAGGGAATGATGGAGGGGATCGCTTCGTGGCTGCGCCCCGAAGCGCGGAGCGCGGCGAGACGCATCCTGAAGGGAGCCAGGCGCTGCGCGATCTCGGTCGCGATCTGCCCGGCGCCGATGAATACCGCTTTCTGTCCCGTCAGCTCCGGCCGCTGCACTTTCTCGAACTCCCGCCTCTCCTGTGCCCTCGCCATTGCCGGCAGATTCTTCACGACCGACAGCATCGCTCCGACGACCCACTCGGCGATCGAGGGGGCATGAACGCCGGCCGAGTTCGTCAGCTGGGGGGCGCGGGCGAGAAAAAGTGGGGTGAGGATGTGGTCGATCCCGGCCGACCCCGAATGCACCCACCGGATCGAGGAGTGGCGCCCCAGGACCCGGTCGCCCTCCTCCGGGGTGAGCCACCAGCGGAAGAAGACGCTGGCTCCAGGGGCCGGGTGGGCGGGCTCTCCGTGGGCGTCGTAGGGTACGAGCTCGGCCGGAAGCCTCGAGACGAGCGGCTCGAGGTCCGCCAGGAAGTGGCCCGGGACGAGTGCGATCGTTCTTCTCACGCCGAAATTAGTCCACAAAAAGGGGTTGTTACGCTATCCGCATGAACCCGTTCATCCCCGCACTCCGGAAGCGACTCCCCCTCTGGGCCCTCGGGGCCATCTGCGTCGCTATTCTAGCCCCGCCGGCGAGCGCGGCGACGCCGGGAAAAATGCGGGTGACTCCGCATCCCGACGGAACGGTCGAGCTGACGCTCGAGCGCGCGAGCCTCCGGCAGGCCGCCGGCGTGCTATCGCTCCGCATCGGAGTCCCTGTGATGGTGGAAGCCCCCGACCGCGAGGTGAGCCGGCGGATCGCGCGGGCGACCCCGGAAGAAGCGCTCGACGAACTGGTCCGCTCCGAGGGGCTCGTCGCCTCGAGGGAGAAGGGGAGGATCGTCATTCGCGAAGGGGGATCCGAGCCCGTGGTGACGATCGACGTCAAGGACGGTGAGATCGCGTCGATCCTTCGCGAGGTGGCGACCCAGTGCGGCATCCGCAACCTGGTGCTCGATCGCGAAGTCCAGGGGAAGGGGACGTTTCTCTTTCGGGATGTCCCGTGCGAAGCGGCGTTTCGGGCGATCTTCACCTCGATGGGCCTCGCGGCCGACCGGGAGCTGAACTCGCTGATTCACGTCCGGACGCAACGATGAGCGATCTGAAGTCGGTTTCGAACCGATATCTCGCGCTTCGAGTTCTGGCTGGTCTGCTGCTCGTCGCGGTGGTCGTCGCGGTCTACCGCTCGCCTCTCAGGAGCGAGCTGACCCTGGAGAACGCCAGGGAACTGATGGCGATGCTGTCGGGACTCTGGTACGGGCCTGCGCTCTTCGTCGCCGCCTTCGCGATTCTCGGAACGCTGCTCGTCCCCGCGACGATTTTCGTCGTCGTCGGCAGTCTCGTATGGGGTTGGGCGGAAGGGGGGCTCTACTCGGTCGTCGGCGGAACCCTGGCGGCGCTTCTCTCTTACTTCATCGCGCGATGGCTCGGTGCGGGAGTTCTCCACCGGTTCGGGAAGCGGGGAGCCGAGCTCGCCGAGCGGCTTCGAAACGCGGGATTCCGCTCTCTCCTGATCCTGAGGCTGGTTCCGATCTTTCCCTTTGCGGTGCTCAACTACGCGGCGGGGTTCGCGAACCTGCGGGCGCGGGATGTCGTTGCGGCGACCGCGATCGGTGTCACCCCGTCGATGATGATCATCGCCTATTCGGCGGACGCTCTGGTGCGGGGCACGTTGACGGGAGAGGCGGCCTTCCAGCGCATGCTGATCGCGGGAGTTCTTCTCGCTGCGCTGGCGCTCGTGCCGATGGCTCTCAAACGTCGCGCGGGCAAGGCGCTTCACCTGGAGGTCGAGTGATCCGGGCGGCGGGAGACGGCTCTGTCCGGCGTGTTATATTGAACCGCCTGTCCGGCAGATTTTCATGATCGAAGTCCAGATTCATCCAGGAAATCAGAGGCGGCGCGTGCGCCATCTCAAGATCGGGCGAGGGTCGCTGATCGCGGCCATCATCGCCGGAACGGTCGTGCTCGTGATTCTGATCGGCTCGATGGTCGTAGCGCCATCGGTCGTGCGGAGAAGCTACCGCGCGGCGCATCTGAAGATGATGCGCGAGGAGAAGGCGATCCAGACGCAGCGGCTCCGGGAGCACGCGCGCCAGATGCAGGGGCTCGAGAAGCTGGCCGACGAGCACGGGGTCCGGATCGAGAAGCTCGTCGCCGTCTACGGTCTCGAGCGCGACGGAACGCCCGGCACCGGTGGAAGCCAGGCCCCGCCGGCCGCCGGCGCCAGCGAGCTTCAACGCGTGCGCCAGCAGAACGCTCTGCTCGCTCGCTCGCTCGAGCGGCTCGACTCGAAGGTCGAGATGCTTGCCGAGTTCGAGGCGAAGCACGAGTCGGCGATCCGCCAGACACCGGCCATTCTTCCGATTCCCGCCGACCAGTTCGTCGTCACCGACCGTTTCGGATGGCGGATCTCCCCCTACACGCAGAGCAACGACTTTCACGCGGGCCTCGACCTGGCGGCGCCGACCGGAACTCCGGTCCACGCCACCGCGGACGGCGTCGTGGTTTTCGCCGGCCGCTATCCGATGAGGGGAAGCGTGTTCTGGTGGCGGTTCGGCAACGTCGTCGCCATCGATCACGGTGGCCGCTTCATTACGATCTACGGGCACTGCGACACGATCCTCGTCAAGGCCGGAGCCAGGGTGCGGCAGGGAGAGGCGATCGCCAGGGTGGGAGCGAGCGGCTGGGCGACCAACTCGCATCTGCATTACGAGGTCCGCTCCAACGCTAATTCCGCCGGGAGGTTCAATCCTCTCGATCCCCAGATCTACATCCTGAACTACCAGTGGAACGATGACGCGGAACTGCTGAGCCGCACCCAGGACGCACAGAAGGAGCGCGCGTGGGAGTCGCTTCCTTCCGGGATGATTCGTGGAGGGGGGAAAGGGTGATGTCGTCAACAGGAGATGCGCAGGCGCTTCCGACGATGGTGGTTCCACAAGGGACGGATATCCGCGTCAACCCGCAGGGGCACCTGTCGATCCGCACGCCCGGGAACCTCATCATCCAGAACTCCGGCACCTATGGCGAGCTCGAGTCGACCGGCGGGTCGATCCGAATCGACGCGAACGTTCACGTCGAAGCCGCCAGCGTTCGCGCCGCGCAGGGGTGTTTCATCCAGGGAACCCTGACGACCTGGAAGCTCAAGGCGCGAAAGATCGCCCTCGACGAGCGCGCGTGCGCTTACGTGATGCTCCAGGAATCCGAATATCTCGAAATGGCGAAGTCGGCGCGCCTGGTCGGCAACTTCGCGAACGAGCAGGAGGTCTACCTCATGCTCGGAAAATTTTCGAGCCAGCTCCGCGAGCTTCCCGGCAGTTTCGACCTCCAGAAGCAGACCTCCCTCGGTGCCGGCTCCGCTCCGCTTCCGCCGTTCGCTCCTCTCGCAGAGCCCGCCCGGGAACCGGCACCCGAGCCCCCCGCTCCGGTCGCTTCGCCGCCGAAACTCTCCGAGTCGCTCACGCAGGCCCTTGAAATGCTCGACCGCGAGATGAAGCGGCCCGACCTCGACTCCGAGGACCGCTCCCAGATCGAGATCATCACCAGACGAATCCGCTCGGGCAACCTCGAAGAAGCGGCCGAAACCTACCGCGAAGCCTTCGCCGAGATCCACAGCTCCTCCGAATCGATGCGGATGGCGTTCAATCTGATCGACAACGAGTTGAGGTATTTTTAGAGGCAGGGACTAGGGACTAGACGTATGCTTCGCAAATACCATTGCAATGGTACACGATGAGTGGCAGACTGTCT
>JBHEPS010000184.1:0-4394 GCA_046260175.1 Thermoanaerobaculia bacterium | reverse complement strand
GGGTCCTGGTGTCGCTCATCGGAACGAACGATAGGGGCAGGCGGCCAAGACGTCAAGTATTCACTTGAATACTTTGACCGACGGGAGGTGGGACTCCGTCCAGCCCCACGCGGGCCATTCCCGAGCGGGAGAAGCGACAGCCAGGACGCCTGCCGGGAGGGGGCGGCCGGCGCCGGTCACCCCTACGAGTTCGGGCTCGTGCCGAAGACGAACACCGCGTCGCCGCTGTCGTTGCGGACCACCGAGGCGTAGCCGTAAACGATGACTCCCTGGACCTGGTTGTTATAGATGTCGACCTGAACGTCGGCTCGAGGCGCGATTCCGAAACGGGTGAAGATGTCGTTGAACTGGATCACCTGGTGCGGCGCGAGCGTCACCGCCTCTTCGTGGAGCCCGCCGCCGTCACGGTCCATGATCCTCATCCGCCCAGGCCTCAGTTGCGACTCAGCACGTCGCGCATCGCGTTGATCGTCACGCGGCGCGGCGCCTGGGGGAGGGGGAGCGTCGCGTCGATGTCGATCGAGCTCGGTCCCGTCACCCGCGCGCTGCCAATCCGCACCTGGGCGCGCCCGAAATCGAGGTAGATCGGGATCACCGTCCGGAAGCCTTCGGGCACGTCCTTCTGCGAGATCGTTCCCGTGATCCGGAACTGTCCGTTCCCGACGTCCGCGGCGGCCAGATCGCTCTTCAGTGTCGGCACGTCCGTCCCGTGGACCCACTGGTCGAAGAACCACTTCATCGTCCCGTCGCCAGCCGCGTCCATCGGCGGCGTCATGTGCCGCTCGACGACTCGCCGGAAGTCGTCGGTCGAAGGATTTCCTCCCGCGTACGTGCTCGTGAAGTCCTTCATCATCGCGATGAATGCTTCGTCGGGAGTCTGTTTGGTTTCGTCGCGCATCATCATCCGCAGCATGTGAATGACGTATCCACCCTTGCCGTAGACCACGGCGTGCCCCGCGCCGGGAGTACGGCGGGTCGAGAGCCGGTGTCCCTGGGTGATCGCTCCCGCCTCGATGTTCGGAATCGGTCCCCGGTTCTGGAGGATGTCCTTCCTCCGTTGCTCCCAGAAGGCGACGTATTTCTCGATGTTCTCCGTGAAGTGGAGAACGAGTCCGGCAGTGAACTCGGCGAGCCCCTCGGAGAGCCACTGGTCGCGATAGCTCTCCCATCCGACCTGATGCCCCCACCATTGGTGGGCCACTTCGTGCCATCCGACCGTCTTCGCGAATTCGTTGAGGCTGCCCAGGCTCGCGGGGTCCAGCCCTTCGAAGCCGAAGACCCGCTCGGTCGAGCTCGTGAGAGCGAGCGTGGGGAGGAAGACGAGCGACGGCCACGACTGCCCGAAGTTCCACTCCGCCTGCTGGCTGACCGAGATGCGGGGATAAGGGGCGTCCCCGAAGAAGGCGCGCGCGACCCGCGTCGTGTTCAGCGCGTCGGCCATCGCGTCGTCCGCCCGTTTGACCCACTCCCGGCTCGTGTAGACGTCGATCGTGACTCCTCCGGCTTCGTCGGTGCGCGAGATCTTTCGGAACTGGCCGTAGTTGAAACCGGCGACGCGCATTGGTTGCTCGCTCTTCCAGACCGCGATCTTCTGGTTCCCCTCGACCCTCTCGTCGGCCAGGTTGCCGACCGACACGAGCTCGAGCCGCCTCGGGAACCGGAACGTCAGCTCGTATGTCGCCAGGTCCGTGAATGTGCCGAGGTTCGGATACCAGCTTTCTCGCGCGCGGACCGAGTAAGTGTTGCCGCCGACCGCATGCACCACATCGCTTCCGGAGTACGTGACGCGCACCTCGGCCGGCTCGCTCTGGACCAGCGGAGCCGGAAAGACGATCGCCGCATCGGAGTCGGCGACTTCATCCCGGAACAGTCGCTCCAGGCGGCCGAGCTCGACCTCCTCCTGGATGATCCCCAGTTCGATTTCACCGTCTGGTGAGAGCCAGAGCGCCTTTTCGATGCGCAATTTCGGGAGAATCCGGAGCGGCAGAACCCTGACTCCCTCGGCCAGCGTCTCGAAACGGATCGTCGTCTCGGCTTCGATCCGGCTTCCCGCGATCGTCGTGCTGATGTCGTAGTGCTGCGCGTCGGCCATTCCGCTGGCCGCCCGGCCCCGGCCGGCGACAGATGAACGACTCGAACTGCTGAGATACCAGAATCCCTGGTTCTGGTTATCGGTCGAGTAGAAGCCGGTCTGCTCGCCGCCGAAGAAAGCGAACTTCGCCGCGACCGCACTCACTCCGAGCGGATCGACGACGATCAGAGCGGGGTCGTGCTTCTCGCCGTCCACCGGCGCCAGAAACACCCCTTCCCGCGAGCTGTCCGATTCGAGCAGGTCCCTCAGGACGCGGAGGTGCAGGTTCATCTGGTACCGGCGGCGCTGCTGATCGAGGTAGTCCTCGTACGCGGCCCGGGCGCGCGCATCGGGCTCTCCGGCTGTGAGCGACCCTCCGGCCAGGATCTCTTCCGCGGTTCCGTCGGTGAAGAGAAGCACGATCTGCGTGAAGCGGTCGGTGAGAATCGTCAGCTGCTCATCGCCGGTGACGAGCCGGAGATGGTGCCGCTCGGAGTCGGTGGCAGGGTGGAGCTCGTACGCTCCCCGCCCGATGAACACCGCGCCGAAGTCGCGGCCGCCGACTGGTGGTAGGAGATGGAACGTTCCCTCCTCGAAGAAGAGCTTGAACGCATCACGCTGGAGCTGGAGGCCACTGACCGCGACGCGGCGTCCGTCCGGACGCGCCGCGCGAAGGGCGTCGTACTCGGGGGTTTCTGCGGCAACGATCGTCGCCGCGAAGAGGGACAGCAGCATCCCGGCAGAAAGTAGGGACTTCGGGAAGGTGCGCATGAGGTCTCCTGATGAGAGGAGGGTAGCACCCTCGAAGAAGAGAGTGGCCGCGGTTTGGTCTTATCAACCGTGGACTGCGGGGACGGAGCAAGAGCCACCTGGCCGGCGGGCCACTGTTCTGCTTCGTGGCATGGATCGGCCACGGCTATGAAACTAAGCCGTGGCCACAACTCCCTACTTCGGCGAGAGGTCGCGTCTCGCCGGGCCGTTGAGCACTTTCCCGCGCGGGTCGAAACGCGAGCCGTGGCAGGGGCAGTCCCAGCTCGATTCCTCGCGGTTCCACCGGACGTCGCACCCGAGGTGCGGACAGACGGGGGAGAGGAGATGGACCCCACCCGACTCGTCGCGGTAGGCGGCGCACTTCTCTCCGTCGATCGCGACGATCCGCCCTTCACCCGGCGGCACCTCCTCGGTCGAGGCCGCATTGACGTCGCTTTTCGTCAAGCGGTCGGGAAGGAAGTGGAGCGGGAACTCGAGGTTCTCCTTGAGGTACTTCCATGCGCCGGCGGCGACTTCGATTCTGCCCGGCGAGAGCAGGTCCGCGAGAGCGAGCTCTTTCCCGAGGATGAGGTTTGCGATCGTCCCGGCGCAGGCGACGCCCATCGTGAATCCCTGCCCCTCGTAACCGGTCGCAACGTAGACGTGCTCGGCTCCCGGGTTCAGCCCCGCATAAGGAAGGCCGTCGGGAGTTTCTATGATCTGCCCCGACCAGTGGTACTTCGTCTCCCGCTTCCCGAACCGCTCCGCGGTGTACGCCTCGAGCTTCTCGATGTGCCGCTCGGTCCCGGTCTCGTTTCCGGTCCGGTGGTCCTCGCCTCCGACGATGAGGAAGCTCCCTTCCGGCGTCTCCTGAATCCTGATGTAGTGATACGGCTCCATCGTGTCGAAGAAGAGCGCGTCGGGGTCTTCCGTCTTTGCGGGAAGGGCGATCGCATACGTCCGGTACGCGTAGAGCCGGGTCTGCATGACGAAGCGGTCGATTACCGGGACATTTGTCGCGACCACGACGTCTCTCGCCGTGATCTCGCCGCCTCCCTCGATCTTCAGGCGGCAGGGAGAGCCGTCTTCCACCTCGACGACTTTCGAGTCTCCGTAGAAGGAGACGCCGCGCTGCTGCAGGTCGTCGATCAGCGCGTAACAGAACTCGAGAGGATGAAAACGCGCCTGTCGCGGGTAACGGATGGCACCTTTCGTCGTGAACGGCAGAGGTGCGTGGTCCTCCCACCGGCATTCGAGCCCGGCGTTGACCGAGGCCGTCGCTTCCTCGACGAGCCACTTCACGTCCTTTTCCGACTCGCTGTAGATCCAGCCGTCAACCCGCTGGAACCGGCCGGAACCGAGTGTCCTGGAGCGCGCCTCGAGCCAATCGATGGAAGAGGCGCTCGCGATCGCGATCAGCTCTGCAGCCTGCTCGCCAATCTTCTTCGCAACCGTCTGGTAGCCGCGGTCGAAGGCGACGGTGAGGTGAGCGGTCGTGTGCCCCGTCTCTCCCTCTCCCGGCTGTCGCATGTCGACGACGATCACGCTCCGTCCGCTCCGCGCGATCAGGTCC
>JBHEPS010000183.1:0-4409 GCA_046260175.1 Thermoanaerobaculia bacterium | reverse complement strand
GTGCGCGATCCGATGATCGACAGGGACCGTCTCGAGGAGCTCGGGGTGGACTTGAAGCTCGTTCCAGGAGCTCACGGGGTTGCGTTCTCGAATCCGGAAGCGATCGCTCAGGAAATCTCGCGATTGGTGTGACCCTCATTCCCGCCGGGGCGAATGAGGTAAGCGATGAATGCCGCTGCCAGCGCGATCGCCGCGACGCCGTGTGCGAGCACTTCGGGACGCTGCGACTGGAGCAGGGGAGCCGCCGAAAGGAGGAGGACCGCGGCGAAGGGGGCCGCCGACCACGAGAGTGGATTGGCCCCGAGCAGCCAGCGCGACCCGAGAACCGCAAGAGCCGAGAGGGCAGCCGCGACGATCAGCGATCCCGCAATCTCCGGCCCGTTGGACGAAGCGTCGATCTGCGCGCCCGCCAGGGCGAGAGCAACGAGAAGAAGGACGATTCCCGGCCGCCCCGTCTCGCGGATCGATGCTCCTACCGCGCTGGCGGCGGCCGCAGCGACGAACCCCGCCATCACTCCGATCCATATCAGGTCCGCGAGCGGGAAGGGTGAGTCCGCCCATGACGGAATCGAGACCAGGGGAATCGGAAGTGCCAACGGGGCGAGCCGGGGAATCACGTCGATGCCGAGGGTGAGGATCGCCATCGCGCCGGCGAGGGCGACGGTGGCGACGGCCGCGGCACGCCCATACCGGGCGCGCCCTTTCCGCCCGAGCGCCGAGATCGATGCCGGACTCACCGTCTCGATCACGATTCCTGCGACGAGAATGACGGCGAGCTGCGCCGCAACGCCGAGAATGAGCTCCGTCCCCGCTCCGACGAGGAAGGTTTCCCATGCGATGGCGGTGTCGTAGTACGCGGCGATGCGGGGAACTCGAAGCGCCGCCACCAGCAGCGCGAAGGGAGAGGCAAACAGCGCGGCGCGGATACCGAAGCGGAGGTGAATGCCGTTCGCCTTCGCGCCGGCTACGAATCCGTGCGCGAGTAGGGCGATGACCCCGAGAATCCCGGCGAACTGGAGAACGAGGAGGAACGTCTGCGCCAGCGTACGGCGCGACTCTCTCACGATCAGCCGCTCGGCCGTCCGCACCGTTTTCGCGAACTGCGTGACCTGCGCGCCGGAGAGCCGAATGCTGGCTCGGCGCGCAACTCCCGGCACGAGCAGCTCCCGTTCGTCGAAGTGCAGAAGCCAGTCGAGCCGGGCCGGCTGCTCGATGGGAATCGCTTCCTTGAGCTCGAAGCGACCGGGATCGAGACCGTACCTGACCATCTCGAGAACCGCCAGGTCGATCGCCGCGCTCCGGTCGAGCCGCTCTCCCGGAGAGCTCTCTTCCAGCTGGCGGTGATACCCGACAACCCGCCTGGTCCGCGGATCGATCTCGACATGGACTTCCTCTTTGAGGAGTGGCTCGAAAAAGCGGACGATCCAGGTCGCGGCCTCCACGTTCGTCTTCTGCACGGAAAGCAGCCGGTCCACCCCCTCGCTCTCCACGATCTCCTCTGCGGCGATGCGCGCATAGCCGCCCGGAGTTCCTCCTTCTTCGCTTCCCCCTCGTTCGTTCCACGAGCGAAACCCGCGGGCAGCGACCGTGACGACGCGCTTTCCTTCGATCGCCGCTTCCGTTCCCGCGAGATGCTTCTTCGCGATCCCGACGGCCTCCTGCTTCGAGATCGGCCAGACGGCGACGTCGTCGATCAGCGGCGGACGGAGCCACCACGCTGCAACCGCGATCGAGAAGACCGCGACGGCGACGGCGACTCGTCCGGCCGTGATCTTCTCCTCTCCTTCGAGGCGATGAAAAACACGCGATTCGGCGACCGGAGCCGGGGCCGAGCCGATCGAGGCGTTCGTAAGGTCCTCGTCGGGCCTGAACCCTCGATGCCGGATCGCCAGGGCCAGCGCCACGATGAGTGGCAGGAGAAAGACGAGGCTCGCGAGGGCAGCCGATCCGATGTAATACGCATTGCCCGACTGAAAGAGGAGCAGGGCCGTGTAGACCGCATCGACCGTGTAATGCCAGACCAAAAGCGGAAGCAGCCCGTATCGCAGCATCAGGAAGCCGGCGACGACGCCGACGAGTCCGACCTCGACTCCTCGTATCCAGAAAGGCTGATTCGGGTAGGCGGCGTGGCCGAATCCCCAGATCAGCCCCGCCGCGACGATGGCTGTGAAGCGGGAGCGCAGGACCCTTTCGAAGAAGGGAATGGAAAAGGCGCGCGAGAGAAACTCCTCGGAGACCGCTGGAAAGAATCCCATGAACAGGACGGCGGCCCACGGGAAGGCGCTGCTGAGGATGTCGTCGTAGGGAACTTCCGCCGGGGACCATGCGCCGAATCTCGCGGCCGTCCGGTAGAAGATCGTCTGATAAGCGATGAACGCGGGGACGAGGGTATAGCCGAGGACGAGACCGAGGACGACGCGCCTGGATCGAAGCGCCTCGCGACGGAAAAGACGCGGCATCGCGAGTTGACCCGGAAGTCGCTCGCGGTAGAGCGCTTCGCCCGCGCCGGTCACGACCATGAGAAAGACGCCGAGCGTGAATGCCTGAATCAGCGAGAAGATCACCTGCTGGGTGACGAAGGCGTTCCAGGAAGTCTCGGTGTCGTACGCGGCCAGCGCCGCGGGCCACGAATTGAGGGAAACGGCGAGCGCGAGAAGCCCTCCCGCGATCGCCATCGAGATCGTGAATTTCACGGCGACGTCTTCGCGCCGCAGACGCGAGATGAACACCACCAGCGCCGCCAGGACGGTGATGAGAATCAGGATCGAGTCGACGGCTCCCGCGGCGTGATTCTTCGAGCGGAGCTCCGTGTACTCGCGGATCCAGGAATCGGGGACGTCGACGTACTGCCGGTACCCGGCGAGGCGGTCGCCGTGAAAGGTGACGTCGTGACGGTAGGGAGCACCTCCGGGGCGGATGCTCAGCGACTCGAATGTGACGGTCGTGTCGATCCGGTTCGGCAGCTGCCTGGTCGCAACCGGGCCGGGCTCGAGGTCTGCGGTGGGGACTCCCAGCGAAGTGAGATATTCGAGCGCGCTGGCGCGGGCCTGCCCGGTCGCCATCGCCGTTCTTGCCTCGTCCTCGGGGACGATCAGCTCGAACGCAACGATCCGGCCGGAGGGAGCGACGTCGACGCGGACCTGGGAGACTTCCAGCGGCGTGAACCACCGGTGCCGCCAGTACCAGATCTCGACGTCATTCTGGAGGGTCGATTCGAGCTGGTCCGAGTCGAGGCTGCGCTCGAGAAAGACTTTCGCCCTGCTGTCCCATCCGAAACGCGAGCTCGACTTCTCGAAGCCCGAGCCGATCCCGAGCCGCTCCAGAAATTCGGAGGCGATCTCCCGGGAGCCGTCCCGATCGACGCGGAAATCGATGGAGGCCTCCGGAAAGGTCTCGTCGAACCCCCACACGATGACGGCGATCGAGACGGCGGCGATGATCGAGCAAGCTGTAAGAAATCGCGCGTCGGAGCGGGCCACGAGGATGAGAATAGGACGAATAGGACGAATAGGACGAATAGGACGAATAGGACCCATAGACCCACGACCATTAGGTAGGGCGGGGGCGACGTTCCTTTGAGGCCGCAGCCCTTCCCCGAGTAATTCTCTGTCCTATTCGTCCTATTTGTCCTATTTGTCCTATTCGTCCTATCGTCCTCCTCCCCCCCCGTGCAAACGCCCTTGACCGCGGGCTCACGATGAATGACCATTCATTCACGGCTATGGATACCCTCTCCCGCCCCGAGCTCGACGTCTTCCGCGGAACCGGCAAACGCGAGAGGATCCTTCGCGCCGCCGTGGAGGTATTCGCCCGGACCGGGTACTTCAACGCCCGGGTTTCCGATGTCGCCAAGGCTGCCGGGGTGGCCGACGGAACCATCTATCTCTACTTCGAAGGGAAAGAGGACCTGCTGATCTCGATTTTCCGCGAGCAGTCGGGAGCGTTTCTTGCCGGTCTGCGGAGGGAGCTGGACGAAGTCGGCGACGGCGAGGAGAAGATCAGAAGGATCGTCGAGTACCACTTCCGGACAGTTGGCGCCGACCGCTCCCTCGCGGTGGTTCTCCAGGTGGAGTTGCGGCAGAGCCTGAAGTTCATCAGCCTCTTCTCACAGGAAGAGCTCGGTGAGTATCTCCAGGTGATCACCGAAGTCCTCGAGGAGGGCGTGCGGACAGGAGAGTTTCGGCCGATCACGCATCCCCAGATGGTGGCGAACGCGCTGTTCGGGATGCTGGACGAGATGATGACGACCTGGATCCTCTCCGAGAAAGCAGAGCCTCCCATTCGCTACAGCGAAACGATCGCGCAGCTGATTCTGCGAGGAGTCTCATCCCGGTAGGGACCGCCTGCGGCGGTCCGGCCGGCGCAGCCGGCCCCTACGCGGGCTCCCTTGATTGGCGCCCGGTCGTGAG
>JBHEPS010000182.1:0-4441 GCA_046260175.1 Thermoanaerobaculia bacterium | reverse complement strand
CCCACCCGGAAGCCGGGCGAGCTGTCGAGGGCTTCGTCATCGTAGCGGAGATAGGTGAGGCTCCCGTACAGCTCCAGAGGCATCGCGGGCGAGACCTGAAACGCGGTGCCGATCTCTCCCTGCAGCGCCGTCACGTCCTCCTCGAGCGCGGGATCGCTCGCCTGAAAGAAGTTTCCGAAGAGCATGCCCTGGCCCCGGATCCACGATTCAAACCGGCTGGAGATCGGCGCCGGCTCCTTCTCGTCCGGCCGCGGAGGCTGATCTCCCCGCTTTTGCGCGAGCAGCTCGGTGTTCATCGTCAGAATCAGGAACAGCATGCAGATGAGTCGTCCGGTCGAAATACGCAATTCACACCTCTCCATGTTGATGTTCGTTTCTCATGTGCTTCGCGGGTTCCACGCCCGCACGCGCCGTCCCCGCACGATCCCCAGAACTCCCAGCAGGGCCGCCGCGTTGACGAGACAGAAGTAATAGGGAACCGAGAAGACTCTCTTCGTCCCGAGCTCCGTTCTGCGCAGCGCCGCTCCCGCAAGCGCGATGCCGTAGAAGGCGGCCTGAAGCAGCAGCAAAGCCGCGAAGACGATCGATCCGGCCGCCAGCCAGAGGCTGCTGAGCAGAAGTGCGACAAGGAAGAAGGGAATCAGGTGACGGACGAGCTTGTGGGAGATCAGCTCCACCGAGTAGAAGCCGGATGTCCAGAGGCGCGGGCCGAGGTTCAGGAGCGCGCGGACGCTGTGATTGGTCACGCGCACTTTCCGACGGAACTCGTCGAGCCCCTCGACGGGCGCTTCCTCCCACGCCACCGCCTCCGGCTCGAAGACGAGGCGGAATCCCTGCAGGACCACGCGCGCGGAGATTGCGATGTCGTCGGCCTGCGCCGGATCCTCGATCGGCACGTAGAGCGACCGGCGGATGGCGTACAGCGTCCCGTCCGCAGCGAAGATGCTGCCGATCTCGCTTTCGAGCTTCTTCTGCCACTGGTCCCAGCGCCAGTACAGGTTCTCTCCGACCTCCGTGGTGTCGGCGCCGTGCCGCACCACGTACTTCTTCTTTCCCGAGACTCCGCCGACGTCCGGATCCGCGAACGACCTCGCCATGATCTTCAGCGAGTCCGGAGAGAGATCGACGTTCGCGTCCGTGAAGAGGAGAATCTCCCCACGCGCCGCGGCCGCGCCGGCGTTGAGTGCGGCCGCCTTCCCACCTCGGGGCAGCTCGAGCAGCCTGACGGCGGGCGACTCCGCCGAACGGATGATCCCCGCTGTGCCGTCCGTCGATCCGTCGGAGATGAACATCACCTCCAGCTGGCCCGCCGGGTAATCGAGCGCGAGAGAGTTCGCGATCTTCCTGGCGACGACCGCCTCTTCGTTGAAGACGGCGATGACGAGTGTCACGTGCGGCATCGCATCTCCCTTCGCGACGGGACGCGGGCGAAGCCGCGAGACGATCCAGATCAGCAGCGGATAGCCGAAGTAGACGTAGGCGACCACGACGCCGGAGACGAGGAACAGCAGGAGGGCTAACGCGTTCATCAAGCGCCCCTCCGCTGGATCAGCGATTCGTAGGTGCCGAGGATCGTTCTCGCGACACCATCCCAGCTCAGGTAGGTTTCCGCGTCCGTCGCGACGGCCTTCCCGAGACGGCGAGCCAGGACCTCGTCCTCGAGCAGGCGGGTCAAGGCGTCCGCGAGGGCGATCTCGTCATCCGGAGGGATCAGCAACCCGTTCTCCCCGTCGCGGATCAACTCCGCGTTCGCGCCGACGCGGGTCGCGACGATCGGCGATCCGAACGTGCAGGCGAGGTGGAGCGCCCCGCTCTGGAAGACCGAACGGTAGGGAAACACGACGGCGTCGCCCATCCCGATCCATGCCCGGACCTCGCGCGAGTCGACGTACTGCGGAACGAGCGTGACTCGCTCCGCCAGTCCGAAGGTCGCCGCTTGCGCGCGGAATTCTTCAGGGTCGAAATCGGAGAAGGGAAAGCCCGCCAGAACGAGATGCGCGTCGGGAACGCGCTCGGCCACCGATCGGAACGAGCGGAGGAGCAGATCGAGCCCCTTGTAGCGGGAAAGGGTGCCGAAAAAGAGGACGACCTTGGCGCTTTCCTGCAGGCCGAGGCGCCGCCTCAGGCTCGTCACGGTCACGTCGGGGTCGGCGAGCTGGTCGAAGATCCGCTCGTTGCCGTGGACGATCTGGTGGACCCTGGAGGCGGACTGGGGAAAGACTCTCTCGAACTCACGCCGGTTCGTCTCGTAGTGCACGAACACCGCGTCGAAATGACGGTAGATCCGCGAGTAGAACCGCCGCTGGAGCGACGAGAGGTGGAACGAGCCGGTGGAGCCTTCGCCGCCCGAGAAGGGGTGGACGTTGTGACAGACGTCGGCGAGGACCGGCGCGGTGCGGCCGATGCGGTGAATCGCCGCGAGGTCGGTGGCGAACCGGATGTCTCCGAGCTGGACCACGTCGGGTCCCAGCGCCCGCAGCTCGCGGGCGGCGCGCTCCCACTCGCGGTAGTAACGCGCGGCCCGACCGGCCCGCCGCATGCGGCGCACGATCGCATGCGTGGAATCGCTGGCCGGCTTCGGATCCCACAAACGGAGAACCGGCCGTACCTCGAACGAATGCGAAAGCGCCTCGAGCTCGTAGTGGCGATCCGTGATCAGGGTGACCTCGGCTCCCGCCGCCTGCATGGCGGAAGAGAGCTGATAGGCGTAGTGGATCAGCCCTCCCTTTCCCGCAAACTCGACCAGCGCGATCTTCAAGACGACTCCTCCCGTCCCATCGCCGACCGGTACACGGAAAGCAGCCTTTCGACCCATGCCGCCGCCGAGAGCTCTGCCGCCGCCTTGCGCTTTCCAGCGCGACCGGCGTCTTGCCGCCACTCGGGGCTCTCCAGCGCGTAGCCGATCGCTTCCGCGAGTGCGGCCTCATCGCCGGGGGGAACGAGAATCCCGGTCGCGGAATCGACGATCTCCGGCACGCCGCCAACAGCGCTGGCGATCACCGGCTTCCCCGCGGCCATCGCTTCGATCACCGCCGTCGGAAACGCGTCGCCGAGGGTGGGGAGAACGAAGAGATCGGCGGCGGAAAGAAGCCTTCCGACGTCGCGCCGGAACCCGGTCCAGACGACGGCGTCCTTCACGCCCAGACCGGCCGCGAGTTTCTCGAGCCGCCCTCGCGACGGTCCGTCGCCGACGATGACGAACCTGCAGGAGGGAATCCTTCGCAGCAGCGGCACCGCGGCGCGGAGGAGAATGTCGATCCCCTTTCTCTCGCGGAGCACCGAAACGGTCATCACGACCGGATCCCAGGCCGGGAGACCGAGCTCGGCGCGAACGTCATCCCCGGCGCCGGCGAACGGATGCAACGGAATCCCGTTCCGCACGATCTCGAGTTTCTCGGGCCTGAGCGACGTCGCCTCTCTCCACTGTTCTGCCAATGCAGCCGAGACGACAATGATGCGCGAGCCGTAGCGGTTGAGGAGCGCGACCAGCAGCATCCTCCGCACGCGCTCCTTGATCCCGGCGCCTTCCGCCGGCGAGACGTGCAGCGAAGCGACGAGAGGGACTCCGGTCTGCCGCGAAATCAGGGCGCCCCAGATTCCGGCGTACGCGAGATGAGAGTGAATCAACTCGATGCCGCGGCTGGTGACGAGGCTGCGAAGCCGCCGGTAGGCGCGGCGATCGCGCAGCGTGGTGGCGTCGAGGTTCACGACCTCGATCCCGAGGCTTCGGACTTCCGCCTCGAGAGGGTTCCCCTCGATCGTCTTCCGGACGCAGACCGTGAGGTCGATCCCCCGTTCCCTCGACGCCTCGGCGAAGGGAATCACGAGCGACTCGGCTCCCCCGAACGTGAGGGAGTCGATCAGCCAGAGAAGACGGATCGGTTGCTCAGCGCGACGGCCTGCCGAATCCAGGCCCAGTCGAGGCTCGCTCGCCATCCACCCTCCTTTCCCGCGATCCCGGCCGAATCGGCCGCGAACCCGTCGAAAAGCTCCCGCAATGCCCCGCGGGGAAGTCCGCTCGTCGCGCAGTACGCATCGAAATATCCGTCAACGGCTCTCCGCGCCGCCGACTCCTCGAGAAAGGCGCGCCTGAAAGCGCGCGCCGTGTCCTCATCGGGCCCGATCGCGAAAAGAAGCGGCAGGGTGAAGAGGTCCGTCCAGAACGGACCGGACGCTGCACCCGCTTCCCAGTCGATCACCCCGGATACCTGCGCCTCCCCGGCGGTCAGAACGTTTCTCGGCCAGAGGTCTCCATGTACGGCCGACCGTTCATCGATCGTGCCGCGGAACGGGACCGGGGCCGTCGCGCGCTGAAAGGTCCCCAGCCATGCGCCGGCCGACGCGAGATGGCGCCGGTGAGAAGCATGCGGCCTCGCCGAGCGCTGCATCGAGATTCCGATCGGCCGCCCGGGGAGAGCCGCGAGGACCAAGACCTCAGCCT
>JBHEPS010000181.1:0-4451 GCA_046260175.1 Thermoanaerobaculia bacterium | reverse complement strand
GTTGTAGAGCTTGTTCGGCTGCCAGGGTTGAATTCCGAGGAGCCCGAACGGGCGGCCATCCCGGTCGTAGTCGAAGCCCGCCATCCGGACGTCGGAGACCAGCTTGTCGAACGCGACCCGGGTGTTCTGCTGCATGTCTCCCGCCTCGACGCCCTGCTGGAAGACGCGATTGCTGCGATCCCAGACCATGAGGGCGGCGATGAAGATGATCGCGAAGATCGCCGTCGCCACGAGCACCTCGGTGAGGGTGAAGCCGCGCTGCGACTTATAGATATCGGTTTTCCGGGTCTCGTTCATTGGAATCTCCGTCTCGGCTCAGGCGCTTCGGTTCAGCCGGGTGGTCTGGGTCACGACATTCCGGTTCCGCAGAGCTTCTTTCCACTCGACGACGACCGTCACCTGCAGCACCCTGGCGGTCCTCACGTCGCTCGTGTTGTTCTGGTTTTTCGGTTGGATGATCAGCGTGACTTTCGCATCGGCAAGCCGGCTTCCGGGGATCAGAGCTTTCCACCGCGCCAGAAGCCCATCGGTATCGTTGGTCAGGTCGTCCGTCGATCGGATGATGCTGTTGGGATAGGAGACGCCCGCGACGACGTTCGTGGTCTTCGTGGCATCAGCCGGCACGTTGAAAGAGTCGTAGACCTTCGCTGCCCTCATCGAGTTCAGGTCTTCGGTCACGCTGGTTGCGACCGATACCGCACTGGTCATCTGTTTCCCGCTGTAAACGTTCGAGCGGCCCATCACGAACAGCGTGACCACTGAGATCAGCACGGTCGACAGCAGGCCCATCGCGATCAGGACCTCGACGAGATTGAAGCCGGCGTTTTTCTGATTTCGTTTCATTCTTTCCACCTTCACTTGCTCGACACGCTTCCGGCCGGGCTTACCTGGACCGAGATCTGCGGTTTGGCCACGTCGGAAGTCGTCTTGAAAACGATCCCGGGAGACAGCCCGTCGCCCGTTGTCACGATCGTCCCATCATTGCGGAAAATGATCTCCGGCCATTCATCGTCGTCGTCCCCGTCCGCGATGTTGACCATCGACGCGACCGAGATCGGGTCGAGAAGCACTCGCTCCTGCGGGGTTCCCCAGGTCGTTCCGAGGTCCTCCGAGACCGAAATGGTGTACTGCGTCGGGACCGAGTCCTCGTCGATGTCGATCTTGACCCATCGATACTGGGTGACCGCCGTCTGGCGGGCGCCCCGGAGATCGGTCGCGAACTGGCGAACCGAGGACTTGAGGCGGCTGGACTGGTACATCGACATGAAATTCGGCACGGTCACCAGGGAGACCAGGCCGATGATCGCGATGACCACGAGCAACTCGATCAGCGAGTAGCCACGACTTGCCCGGCCCGGATCTCCGGAAGGCTCTTCAGCCCGTGGCCCGCGAACGATGATTTTGAACTTCATGACTCGCTCCTTCTGCGACCGGGATGCCGCGTGGCTTTTACCGTGGTTAAGTGTCGCATTGTGATTGGCTTATCTCATTTATGCAGCTGTACGCTGCGGCTCATGTAGGCTCGAGTATGTCACCAAAGGTTACACTTTGGCCGTCTTCCCCTCTCCTTCCGGCGGGGGGAGCGGCGGGAAACTCATCACGACTCGGGTTCCTCCCTCCGGGAGCGACTCGATGGTGATCGAGCCCTCGTGCAGGAGGATGATCTTCTTCGACAGGGCGAGTCCAAGCCCGAACCCTCCCGGGCGGCCCGACCGGAATGGAAGGAAGACGAGAGGGATCTCGAGAGGATCGATTCCGACCCCGGTGTCGTCGACTGTCAGGCTCGGCGGATTCTCGGATGTTGTAAGAGTGACGGAGCCCGGTCGGCCGGTCGCCAGAACGGCCGAGACCGCGTTGCGCACGACGTTGCCGATCGCGCGGCCGAGCAACGCCGGGTCGCAGCAGATCTCGACATCGGGTCCATGAACGGTCACCGGTACCGCCGGCGTGGCCTCCGCGATGCGGCTTGCTACCGAGCCCGCAATCTCGCGAAGACCGGCTTCGACGCGGTGGAGTTGTAATGGCGAAGCGAAGTTGAGGAGTACCGTGACCGCGTTGCTGAGCTCTCCCGCCTCGCTTTCCGCGGCGGTGAGCTTGCGTCGATAGTCCTCCGGGTCCGTTGAGCGCAGAGCGAGCTTGAGATATCCGAGGATCGTCGACAGTGAGTTGCGGAACTCGTGGGCGATCCCGGCGGCGACTTCCCCGAGATCCGCAAGCGCGCGTGTTTCCCTCACCCTCTCCTCCAGCTTCCGGATCTGAGTCAGGTCCGTGAAGAGCACCAGCATGCCGAGATAACGGTTCGACTCGTTCTCGAGATGGACCGTCGTTACCCCGATCGTGCGGGGCCCCGAGTCGGACTCGAAGTGGACCTCCTCCCGATTGAGGCTCTCCCGGGTGGCGACGGCGTGGGTGATGCGCTGGTTGAAGGGTGACCCGCTGAGAACGGCTTCGATCGACTCGCCGGCGAGATCAGGGAACCCGAGAATGGTTCGGCCCGCCTCGTTGATCTCGATGACCCGTCCCGAGGGGTCGAGAGCCATGAATCCGGAGGTCAGCGATCTCGTGAGGGTGGAGGTGATGCGTTCGAGGTCGTCGGCCCGCGCCTTCTCCCGCTCGTGAAGACTCTTCAGCTCGGCCTCCTGGGAACGGAGGGTGGAGATGGTCTGGCGGAAGGTCTCGAGCAGGTATTCGGTCTCGTCGATCCCGCTCGGCCGCTCTCGAACCGTGCTCATGGCTTCGATCAGGACCTCGACGGGGCGGGCGATCCTGCGGATATAGACGAGAAGAAGCACCACGCCGAGAATGGCGGCGGCGAAGCAGATGACGGCGGTCAGCAGGAAACGGCGCCGGAGGGATTCGATCCGTCCGGTGTCGAAGGAATGGCGCACCGCGCCGAGCGAAGTGCGGCCCTCGATCGATTCGAACTGACCACCGACGTGCCCGGCCGTGACCACCAGCCCCGACGCCGTCTCGAGCTCGATCCTGTCGACTCCCGTCTGGCTGACGATGCTGATGAGGGCCGCCTCGATCCCCGATGTCCCCATGGCGGGGTCGAGAGCTTCGAGCGCAGCCGTCGCGCGATTGGCGCTCTCCAGCCATTGACCCCGCCTCGCTTCCTCGCTCTGTCCGATCAGCACCTGAACCGTCGTCAGGAGGACGAGGATCAGGACGACGAGAAACCCGAAGAGGGCGGAAAGGAAGAGCGTGACGTCGCGGCGAAATCCCGCGACCGCGGATTTGCCCCCCGCCGGCTCCACCATCCCTCGAGTTTACCCGGAAATGAGAAAGCCCGGGCGAATGGCCCGGGCTTTCATTCGTTACGAAGGAAAGCTCAATCCGCGGTGGGGCCCTTGAGACGGTTGGATCGCCCCGTCCGTTCGACGGTCGCGACTCCGAGGTAGCGCGCGGACTCGATCACCCGGCGCACCTGATCGACGCGGATCGGGGTCGTCGGCGTGCGGCCGCCCGTTTTGAACGGGGCGACATCCGAGGGCTCAGCGAAGAGCTGCGGCTCGATGTAAGTTGCATCCCCGGTCCGGTTGTCGACGATCGAGACATAGGGGAAGACGAAATCATCGACGTTGGGAGCCGGATCCACGACCCAGAACTCGACGGTTCCGTGGTCGATCGTGACCGGGAGCTGTCCCTGCCAGTGTCCCTCCGGCGGAAGGATGAAAGGGGATGAATTCACTTCGTCGCCGTCGGCATTGAAGGTGGTCACTTGAAGGGTCACCGAGCTCTGGCCGAGGTTCAGCGCGCCGATGTTCGTGCGGAACCCGCTGACTCCCGGCGTCCCAAAGTTCCGGATTCCGGTTGCGAGGGCGCTGATGCCGTCGAGCTCGATGTCGAGCAGTCCGGTGATCGCTCCCGGGATTCCCTGCCCCAGGGTGCCCGACGGACCGGTGTTGAACGTCCGGGTCTGGAGGACAAGGCTGAGCCCGAAGTAATCTTCCGGGTCGAGGCCCGGATTGTCTTCCGGGAGGACCGCGACGAGGATCGATCCGGTGGTGGCCGTCGTATCGAACTCGGCCACGATGTTGTCGACCCCGATCGTCTCGTTCGCGCCGATATCGAACTTGAAGGCTGACCCCACGGGACCGCCGGTGGGCAGAAAGACGAGCGTGCCCCGCAGTGAATACGCCTGCGGGTTCATGACGTGAAAGTCCGTCATCCAATAGGTTCCAGCGCCTCCGGGGGTGTCCGCGGCGGCGGGAACGATGTAGACGTCGGAGACTTGAGCGGAAAGCGGTACTGCAACGAGAAGGAAAAAGAGAAAGAGAGAGGAAAGCGCTCTTCGGGTCTTGAACATCGATTGTCCCTTTCGGAGTACCGGCATGAGTGTCAACGACCCTCTGGGGGGGGGCCATTCCGGGCGGTGTCAACGAACTCCAACGATTCAATAGGACGAATAGGACTAGATAGGACGAATAGGACGGATAGGACGGATAGGA
>JBHEPS010000180.1:4219-4473 GCA_046260175.1 Thermoanaerobaculia bacterium | reverse complement strand
CGGCTGGAAAGCCGCAGCCACATGCGACGCCCTGGCTACCTTCTGGCACCCCTGCCGGGGTGCGAATCGCGCGGAGTCTTCGACGACACGGAGCTCGAGATGCTTCCCGGCCACGGCTGATGAAGCCAAGCCGTGGCCACATTGCTACCCCATCTTCTTCAGCTTCTCCACGATCTCGCTCTCGTTCGGGAACACTCCCGTTTCGTGCTTCGAGTAGATCGTGTCGTTGCCGACGATGACGTTGAACACGCCGC
>JBHEPS010000180.1:0-4209 GCA_046260175.1 Thermoanaerobaculia bacterium | reverse complement strand
ACCCTGGCCCCTGACCCCTAGGGAAGTCAAAAGACATGGACTGGGGAATGGCTGGAAAAAACTATCAGAGCGCGCCGCGAAGCGGCGCCACCTCCCCTAGCCCCTAGTCCCTAGCCCCTAGCCCCTTGTTTCCCTACTCCGCGCGCACCAGCACCACCGTGATGTTGTCATTCCCCCCGCGGGCGTTCGCCATCGCGATCAACTTCTCTGCTGCCTCGTCGAGATTCGGGTGCTCAACCAGCAGCCGCAGGATCTCGTCCTCCGGGACCATCCCCGTCAGTCCGTCCGAGCAGAGCAGGAAGAGGTCCCCCTTCTCGATCGCCACCTCGGAGGCCTCCGGGACGACGGTGAGCGCGCCACCGAGGGCGCGGGTGATGACGTTGCGCAGCGGGTGATGCTCGGCCTCGGCCTCGGTCAGCATGCCGGCCTGAACCTGCTCGAACACCCACGAGTGATCGTTCGTGATCCGCTTCAACTGCGAGCCGCGGATGTGGTAGCCGCGCGAGTCGCCCACGTGAGCCAGCGACATCGTCTCCCCTTCGAGGAGCGAGGCGACCACGGTCGTCCCCATGCCGCGAAGGCGCGCGTCCTTCCGCATCGCCTCGATCACGCGGCTGTTGGCGACTTTCACCGCGGCGAGCAGGCGGTTGGTTCCCGGCTTGAGGTGCTCGTCGTACGCGTGGGGCCAGGTGCCGTCCTCGTCGAGGCTCGTCCGAATGAACTCGGCGATCGACTCTCCGGCGATGCGCGAGGCGATCTCTCCGGCGGCGTGGCCACCCATCCCGTCGGCGACCAGGAAGAGCTTCACCTCCGGCTGCACGAGAAAGAAATCCTCGTTGTGCTGCCTCTGCCGGCCCGTGTCGGTCACGCCGACCGCTTTCACTTCCATCACCACTCTCCCGCTCACCCCTTCTTGAAGAGAGAGCCGAACACGCCCTTCTTCGGTGCATCCTTTTCTTCGCGTGACCTACGGATCTCGTCGAGCCCCACCTGCGCATCGATGAGAGTTGGATCGAGCTCCAGCGCCTGCTGGAAGTAGCGCTCCGCTTTCGCGTCCAGCCCCGCGCGCCGGCAGAGCGTCCCGGCATCCTTGAAATACCCGGCGTTGTACGGATCCTTCTGCGTCGCCATCTCCGCCGCCGTCACCGCCTGCCGCAGCATCGACGGCACGCGCGCCGCGGCCAGCGAGAGGGAATGGTGCGCCTTCGCGTCGTCGGGCGTGTGCTTGACCGCCATGTCGAAGTTCTCGACCGCCGCCGGGAAGTTCCCTTCCTTGTACTCCTTGACGCCCTTGGCCAGGTACGCCTTCGCGACCTGGGCCGGCTCGCTCACCGCGGCTCCCCCGCCCGAGGACCCCTTCAGCTCGGCGTCGTGCTGGCGCCGGCGCGCCTCGTTGGTCAGCACGTTCACCGCCTCGGTCAGCGTCTGGAACTGCCTCTCGGCGGCTTCCTTGTCCGCTCCCTGGTGGCGGTCGGGGTGGTTCGCGCGCGCGAGCTTGCGAAAATGGTCGCGGATTTCCGCGTCGGTGGCCGAGCGGGAGACTCCGAGTACCTCGTAGTAATTGACCTTCATTAGGTTTTTTTCCGCTGGTTGAGGAGGCGGCGGGCGCTCTGCCGGACCGCGTCCGACACCCCTTTGTCCCCGCTCAACGTCTTGAGATCCTTTAAATTTAGCCGAATGATCAGCGGAAGGACAACTCCAATGGGCGCCTTCGGGTTTCTTGCCAGCGCCAGCATCAGGGGATATTTCTGCATCCAGTCCCGTTTCATGCCGATCAGGCGGAGCGCTTCCTCCTCGATATTCCGCATGCCGGCGAAGGCCTCGACCTCCGATTCCGAGATGCGGGGGCTCCTGATCACGGCGCCGGCGACGAGCCGGTTGCGGTCCTTGATCAGGATCGAGCGCTCGGTCCGGCCGCCCTTGAGGGCGCAGCGCACCCGCTCGGAGATCGACATCTTCTGGACCTTCGTCCAGACCGACTCGTTCACGCCGGAGGCCTCGTCCGGGGCTCCCGGGATCGGCGCCGCCTCCTGCCCCACCCGCTCGGCCTCGGCAAGGAGCTCGGCGAACTCCGCCTTCTCCTCCTCGGTCAGCTCGTACTCGTCGGCCGCCTCCTCGTGGGCGCCGATGATGACGTCCTCGATGCGCTTCTTCTGAAAATACTCCTCGCGCAGTTCCGCCACGCGGCGGCGGATGTCGGGGGTGAGATTGGGGTTGCCTTCGAGCGCCTCGATGATCCCCGGGGTGCGGAGGAGCCGCTCGTGGTTGATGACGATCACTTCCTGGAGGTTGCCGCCGACCGAGGCAGCCAAGTGGAGGATTGTCTGGTCGTTCGTCTGTCGGTTGCGGAGGATCGGCTCGAGGACGGCCGGGTCCTCGATCGAGCGGGCGAGCCGGTCGAGATTGTCCGGATCGTTCTCCTGGTTGCGGGCGAAGGACTGGAGGACGCGGATCGGCTGCTCGGCGAGCGACTCGTGCGCGGTGGCGGAGATCTCCGGATCGGCGTTGACCGAGAGGAACGAGAGGATGGCGACCAGGTCGTCCTGAGGGAGCGGCAGGAAGCCCTTGGCGGCGAGGAGGACGAACTCCTGAGGGAGGTCGCCCTGCTCGTATCGCGTGAAAAAACTCGGGGCGTCGAGATCGGCAGGAAGCTCGGTCATGGAATCGCTGGACGTGGCCTGCACGGGGTCAGGCGCGCGCCGCGTCATGGTAGCGCGGAACGCCGCTCGGGAGCTGTGATGAATCGGTCGCTGGCGAGGTCAGGAACGACTGCGTCGCGGCGGGAGCCGGCGCCGCGTCGCGCTGCATCCAGTAGCGGACGCCGAAGATCGCGCCGATGCAGATGAGCGCGAGAAGGATGAGGATCCAGATATTGCGGTCGACGCGCTGGAGCGGGTTCGGGATCTCGCCGGTGACGCGGTCCGAGTGGAGCGGTTCGGGGAACTCGTTCAGGACGGGATCGTCGATCGAGTGGCAGAAATGGACGTAGCGGTCGACCATCTCCTCGGAGTCGAGCCCGAGGTATCGGGAATACTCGCGTACGAACCCGCGTGAGAACACGGGGGCCGGGAGATGCTTGAAATCGTCCCGTTCCAGCGCGTCGAGGAACCTCTTGCTGATCTTCGTGGCCTCGGCGATCTCGCGCAGCTCGATGCCGCGGATCTCCCGCTCCTTCCGAAGCTCCTCCCCGAAGCCCACGCGACGCCCGGCACCAGGCTGCGTCTCGTTGTCCGCCATCGGAGCGTCATTCTAGCGCAAAATCCTGCAAATTTGGGCACTTAACGGCAGGGGTCAGGGGCCAGGGGCCAGGGGTCAGGGGCCAGGGGCGAGGGACGAGGGACGAGGGAAGCCGAAGCGCATGTCATCCCGAACGAAGTGAGGGAGCAGGGGGGGCGGAATCCGTAAACGCGGCAACCCTGTCGGCGGGCAATGTGACTTCGCCGCTTTTGACTTTTCTTCTGGCTTCTGGCTTCCAACTTCCAGCTTCGCCTTTTCTTCTGGCTTCTGGCTTCTGGCTTCTGGCTTATCCCCTCGCCCCCTCCCCCCTACTTCATCCCCTCGATGCACCGCCGCAGATACACCGACGTCGTCGGCAGCCGCGCCAGCAGCTCCCGATCCCCCTTCGAAAGAAACCGCAACTGCCCCGCCGCCGTCGCCCTTGGCGTCTCCGGATTTCTCACGAGCGCCAGTCGAATCGAATACCGGTACGACCATTTCGTCGAAGACCCGATCAGTCCCAGTTGCTGCGGCGTCGCGCGTCCCGACCCGATGTGCGTCAGCAGATCCGACTCGATGAGCCGCGGGTTCACCAGCAGCGCCTCGAACACGCGGGGGCTCGGATCGCGGAGCATCGCCTTGATCAGCTCGCGCGAGCAGCTGCGCGCCGCGGTGATCTTCTCGCCGAGAGTGATCTTCGGCAGCCGCACCAGCATCTGATTGTCGATCGCGCGGCGGACCGGTGCCGGGATCGTCGTGTCGGTCGAGAACTTCAGCAGCTCGCGCCAGTAGAGGTGGTGGACGAACTTCTGCGCGTGTGCCAGCGGAGTCGCGCGGCTCCGCACCAGCGCCGCCCGGACGGTGTAGTAAGAGGTGAGCCGCTGCTCCGAAGCGATCCGCTGCGCGGTGGCCGGCAAGCAGAACCGGTTCGCCAGCACCGCCAGCGCCTCCTCCTCGATCAGCGTCACCCCATGCTCCGCGACGAACGCATCG
>JBHEPS010000018.1:28953-29333 GCA_046260175.1 Thermoanaerobaculia bacterium | reverse complement strand
CCCTCTTCCTTGCTCAGGACGTAGACCTCTGCTTTGAACTTCGTGTGCGGCTTGATCGATCCCGGCTTGGCCAGAACCTGTCCGCGCTCGACGTCCTTCCGCTCGGTTCCGCGAAGGAGAAGTCCGACGTTGTCGCCGGCCTGCCCCTCGTCGAGGAGCTTCTTGAACATCTCGACGCCCGTGACGACCTTCTTCACGGTCGGACGAATGCCGACGATCTCGATTTCCTCGCCGACTTTGACTTTTCCGCGCTCGATACGGCCAGTGACGACCGTGCCGCGGCCGGAGATCGAGAAGATATCCTCGACCGGCATCAGGAACTCTTTGTCGATCGCGCGCTCGGGCATCGGAATGTACGAATCGACCGCGTCCATCAGCTC
>JBHEPS010000018.1:0-28943 GCA_046260175.1 Thermoanaerobaculia bacterium | reverse complement strand
TGATGCCGCGCTCGCGCTCCTCGGGGGCCTTGTCGATCTGGTCGAACGCGACGAAGCTCGCCATCCCTTTCGACGCAAGAACGCGGGTAATCGCAGCCGTGAGCGTCGTCTTTCCATGGTCGACGTGACCGATGGTTCCGATGTTGACGTGCGGCTTGCTCCGATCGAATTTTTCCTTCGCCATCGCTACCTCCTGGTTACCTTTCCTGACTTGCTTTGTCTGATGTCTCTGCCGGACCCGCCGGGCGGTTCCGCTTCATTGATCGTTCTTCTCAGCCTGCGACCTTGGCAATGACTTCTTCCGCCACGTTCTTCGGCGCAGGCTCGTATGCATGGAACTGCATCGTGTAGCTGGCCCGCCCCTGCGTCAGCGAGCGGAGCTGCGTCGCGTATCCGAACATCTCCGACAGGGGAACCATCGCCCGGATCGCCTTCGCCCCCGCGCGCTCTTCCATCTGCTGAATCTTTCCGCGGCGCCGCGAAATGTCACCCATCACATCACCGGCGAACTCCTCCGGGGTGACCGCCTCGACATCCATGATCGGCTCGAGCAGGACCGGATGACCCTTCTTCGCGCCCGCCTGAAATGCCATCGAACCGGCGATCTTGAATGCCATTTCCGAAGAGTCGACGTCGTGGTACGACCCGTCGTACAGCACGGCCCTGACGCCCGTCATGGGATAGCCGGCGAGAATCCCCTTGTCCATCGCCTCGCGGATCCCCTGATCCACAGGCTTGATGAACTCGCGCGGAATCGATCCACCAACGATCTCATTGACGAACTCGTAGTCTTTTCCGTCCGTAAGGGGCTCGAAGCGCATCTTGACGTGCCCGTACTGCCCCTTACCGCCAGACTGGCGGATGAACTTCCCTTCGGCCTCGGCGGCTCGCGTCATCGCCTCGCGGTACGCGACCTGCGGCTTGCCGACGTTCGCCGCGACATTGAACTCGCGGACCATCCGGTCGACGATGATCTCGAGGTGCAGCTCGCCCATCCCGCGGATGATCGTCTGGTTCGTCTCCGGGTCCGTGTGGACCTTGAACGTCGGATCTTCCTGCATCAGCTTGGCGAGCGCCATTCCCATCTTTTCCTGGTCGCTCTTGGTCTTTGGCTCGATTGCGACCGCGATGACCGGCTCCGGGAAGTTCATCGGAAGCAGGACGATCGGGCTGTCCTTCGCGCAGATCGTGTCGCCCGTGGTCACGTTCTTCAGACCCACGGCGGCGCCGATGTCTCCGGCCCAGACTTCCTTGATCTCTTCGCGCTTGTTCGCGTGCATCTTCAGGAGCCGGCCGATACGCTCGGTCGTTCCTTTGGTCGCGTTGAAAACCGAAGTTCCCGATGCGATGTGGCCCGAGTAGACCCGGAAGAACGCCAACTGACCAACGAACGGGTCGGTCGCGATCTTGAAGATCAGCGCCGAAAAAGGCTCGTCATCGTCGGCCTTGCGCTCGGCCGTCTCCTCGCTGTCCGGAAGATGTCCGGTCATCGCGGGGATATCGAGCGGGCTGGGCATATAGTCGACGACGGCGTCCAGAAGCGGCTGGACACCCTTGTTTTTGAATGCCGTGCCACAAAGAACGGGGATGATCTTGTTGCTGATGGTCGCGCCTCGCAGAGCGGCCTTCAGGGCGGCCTCGTCGATGGTCTCGCCACCGAGGTAACGCTCGAGGAGCTCGTCATTCTGCTCGGCGGCGGCTTCCACGAGCTTCTCGCGGAAATGCTCGGCCTGCTCACGCAGCTCGGCGGGGATCTCTTCGATGTCGTACTTCGCGCCCATCGTCTCGGTGAAGATCAGCGCCTTCATCTTCACGAGATCGATCACGCCACGAAACTTCTCTTCGGCTCCGACGGGCACCTGGAAAGGGACGGCATTTTTGCCGAGCTTGGTCCGGATCTGGGCCACCACGGCGTCGAAATTCGCACCGACCCGGTCCATCTTGTTCACGAATGCCAGACGGGGAACCCCGTAGCGGTCGGCCTGACGCCAGACAGTCTCGGACTGCGGCTCGACGCCGCCGACGGCGCAGAAGACGCCTACCGCGCCGTCGAGAACGCGAAGCGAGCGCTCCACCTCGGCGGTGAAATCGACGTGCCCCGGCGTGTCGATAATGTTGATGCGGTTCTCGCCCCAGAAACACTGCGTTGCAGCGGACGTGATCGTGATTCCACGCTCCTGCTCCTGGACCATCCAGTCCATCGTTGCGGTCCCCTCATGGACCTCACCGATCTTGTGGGTGATCCCGGTGTAATACAGGATCCGCTCGGTCGTCGTCGTCTTACCGGCGTCGATATGAGCCATGATCCCGATGTTTCGCTGCAGATGAAGCGGTACCTGTCTTGGCATTGCGTCCTCAAAATACGCCCGGGCCACCCCCGCGAACGGAGATGACGCCACGGGCGCCACTCTCAACCTGTCGGCACGCCCCCCCTCGAAAGGGACGGCATGCCACCGCACCAGAGGCAGAAATCGCCGCCGGCGCGAATCTTCCAATTTGTTTTTCGTTTCCCGTTGCTCGGTCCGGAACCGCAGGATCGAAACCCTGTGTTATCCGGTCGAGACGGAGCTACGGGGGGATTGTTGAATTTGGAGCGCGAACCGGGTTCGAAGCTCCCTTACCAATTTACCCGGATTGCGAACGGCCGACCGCGCCGCGCGCAACCCTCCGAATCACCAGCGATAATGCGCGAACGCCTTGTTCGCTTCCGCCATCCGATGCGTGTCCTCACGCTTCTTGATGGCGTTGCCACGATTGTTCGCGGCGTCGAGGATTTCGCCCGCGAGCCTATCCTCCATCGTCTTCTCACCCCGGGCCGCCGCATAGCTGATCAGCCAGCGGATCGCGAGCGAGTTGCGGCGCGACGGCCGGACCTCGATCGGGACCTGGTAGTTCGATCCGCCTACCCGGCGGCTCTTGACCTCGAGCGCCGGCTTGACGTTGTCCATGGCCTTCTTGAAGACCTTCAGAGGATCCTCTTTCGACCGATCCTCGACCGTCTTCATCGCGCCATAGAAAATCTGCTCGGCGGTCGACTTCTTCCCATCCGACATCAGCGAGTTGATGAACTTGGTCACCAGCTGGCTGTTGTACAGCGGATCGGGCAGCACTTCTCGTTTCGGAACTTCGCGTCTTCTCGGCATCGGTTTTCCTGACTACGACTTCGGCCGCTTGGCGCCGTATTTCGAACGACCCTGCTTGCGGTTGGCAACCCCGACCGAGTCGAGCGTGCCGCGAACGACGTGATAGCGAACTCCCGGAAGATCCTTCACACGACCCCCGCGGATGAGCACGATCGAGTGCTCCTGCAGGTTGTGTCCGACTCCCGGAATGTAGGTCGTGACTTCGATCTTGTTGGTCAGCCGCACGCGGGCGACCTTGCGAAGGGCCGAGTTCGGCTTCTTCGGGGTCGTCGTATAAACGCGCGTGCAGACCCCTCGCCGCTGCGGCGAGGACTGCAGTGCAGGCGATTTCGTCTTCGTGTTGATCGCCTTGCGTCCGCTCGCGACCAGCTGGTTAATCGTTGGCATTCCTCTTCCTCAATCGGGCGGCAATCGGCCGCCAGTCCGTTTCCTTCTGAATCTTGACCCTGGAAGGCAGGGAAACCGGCGCAAAATACCGGCACGCCACGGCTTTTGTCAAGCCTGCTCCGGCCACTAACAGGCCCTCCGGGACCCTTATTCCGACGGGGTCACGCGTTCAGAGCATCTCGCGAACCCTTGCAAAAGTCTGCCGCTTCAACGGCCAGCCGTCGAGGTTCCGGTCCGCCCAAACCCTCGGACAGCCGGTTCGGTAGGAGCCCCTCCCAGAAGGCCGGAAGGGGACCATCCATTCCCGCATCTTTCAGGCCCCACCCCCGGAACGGCCCCACGAGCCGGTCGCGGGAGCCTGGGGAAGCACCTTCGGAGGCCTGTAACGCCGGGCTCAGGAACTCCCCCGGCTCACGAACGGGAGACGCCGGGCTCTCCGCTCCTGCCGGATGGTTGTTCGGCGAACGCCCGCGAGATCTGGGCGGAATGATGCTGGATGTGCCGGGCCGCAAGGAGGACACCCGTCGCGACTGAGGACTTGCCAAAGTAGGCGTGTGTCAGCTTCCTTCCAAGATCGTGGGCTTTTCGGGCTTCACGGTCGAGACGTGCCGCCCTCCCTTCTACGGCGTCCAAAGCTTCAGCCCGGTTCAGAAGAGGAGCTCCCGGCCGAGTTTCCTTTGGAGCTTTGGCATTCGCGGGGAAAGGGCCGCCGGAGAGCAGTTTTGGAACCAGGTACAGCCGCAGCAACAGCCGTTGCCACCAGCGGGTGCGGATGCGCATTCCCGGCCCACCAGCAAGCTCAGCCAGAAGAGCGTCCCAGGCAGCGACCAGGTGCGCCGCGATTTCTCCTGGTGTCCACTTCCCCTCACGGTACGGCTCGTTCCACGAGGCGTCCGGGACGGATCGGAGCGCAGTCACCAGCATCGTGACGGCCTCGCGATGAGTTTCCAGCGATCGGTCGAGCTCGGTCATACTCGTTCCTTTCGGCGAATCGCCTTGCTGTGGCGGCAACGAAAC
Source organism: Thermoanaerobaculia bacterium (assembly GCA_046260175.1). GTDB lineage: Bacteria > Acidobacteriota > Thermoanaerobaculia > Gp7-AA8 > Gp7-AA8 > JBHEPS01. The sequence continues at coordinate 24,396 of JBHEPS010000018.1, read as the reverse complement.
GGGGCGGCCGTGATGGCCGCCCCGTTGGCTGAATTTTGACCAGGCGACGCTCGATGCGCCGCCGCGACTTACTGCTCCTCGTCGAAGTCCGCCAGAGCGAGCGCCTCGTCCTCCGATTCGGCGCGGAGCGCGTCCTCGAGGGTCTGCGGTGCCGGCTCTTCCTTCTCGACCCAGACATCATTGTACTGAGCCATGCCGGTACCGGCGGGGATCAGCCGTCCGACGATGACGTTCTCCTTCAGCCCGCGCAGATAGTCCACGCGTCCTGAGATCGAGGCCTCGGTAAGGACTCTCGTGGTCTCCTGGAAGGAAGCCGCCGAGATGAAGGAGTCGGTCGACAGAGATGCCTTGGTGATTCCGAGCAGGAGGGGAACACCGTCGGCCGGCTCGCCCCCGCGGGCGATGACCTTCTCGTTCTCCTCCATGAACCGGAATCGATCGACCTGCTCATCGACCAGGAAGTCGGTGTCGCCGACCCGGGTCACACGGACCGAGCGCATCATCTGACGGACGATGACCTCGATGTGCTTGTCGTTGATGGCGACCGACTGCGAGCGGTAGACCTCCTGGATCTTGTCGACCAGGTAGCGCTGAAGCTCGCGGACGCCGAGAACGGAGAGGACGTCGTGCGGATCGATCGGACCGTCGATCAGCGGATCTCCGGCGCGAACGCGCTCGCCTTCCTGCACGTTGACGTGGGTGTAGCGCGGCACTGAGTACTCGTACCGCCCACCCTCGTCGGTCTCGACGACGATCTTGCGCATTCCCTTGACCACCGGCCCGTGATGGGCGGTTCCATCGACCTCGGTGATGACGGCCTTCTCACGGGGATGGCGAGCTTCGAAAAGCTCGACGATGCGAGGGAGACCACCCGTGATGTCCTTGGTCTTTGTGGTCGCCCGGGGGATCTTCGCGATGATGTCGCCCGGGTGGACTTCCTGCCCGCTCGGCACCATCAGATGGGCCTGCACCGGAAGGAGGTACTTCTTCTCCTCCCCCTTCTTCGTCTTGATGATGATGGTCGGAGTGCGTTTTTCGCTCGCCGGCGATTCGACGATGACCATCTGAGTCAGACCGGTGACCCGGTCCGTCTCTTCACGGACGTTCTCGCCTTCGATGATGTCCTTGAAGGAGACCTTTCCGCCGACCTCGGTGAGAATCGCCGAAGTGAACGGATCCCAGGTGACGAGAGGATCGCCCGGCTCGACGGCCTGGCCCTCGTGGACCTTTAGGGTCGAGCCGTAGACGAGCGCGTAGCGCTCCTTTTCGCGGCCGTGCTCGTCGACGATGAGCAGCTTGCCGTTGCGGTTCACGACCACGAGATTGCCGTCCTTGCTGGTGACGGTGTTGACCCCGAGGAAATGGACGTTGCCGGGATTGGTGGCATCGTGCTTGGACTGCTCGGACACGCGCGATGCCGTGCCGCCGACGTGGAACGTACGCATGGTGAGCTGGGTACCGGGCTCACCGATCGACTGTGCGGCGATTACGCCGACCGCCTCGCCGATCTCGACGAGCCGGCCGCTGGCCAGATTTCGGCCGTAGCAGCGCCGGCATACGCCTCGCCGGGTCTCGCAGGTGAGAACCGAACGGATCTTCATCTGCTCGGTACCCACTTCCTGAATCTGGTTCGCCAGTTCTTCGGAGATCAGATCATTCTGGGCCGCGAGTTTTTCACCAGTGAGCGGATCGTAGAGATCGTCCTGAGCGACGCGGCCGACGATTCGGTCGCGAAGCGGTTCGAGGATGTCTCCACCCTCGGTGATCGCGCTGACGACGATGCCGTCGAACGTCTGGCAGTCGTCCTCGGTCACGATCACGTCCTGGGCGACGTCGACGAGACGGCGGGTCAGGTAACCCGAGTCCGCGGTCTTGAGCGCGGTGTCGGCCAGGCCCTTGCGGGCGCCGTGAGTCGAGATGAAGTACTGAAGAACCGAGAGTCCCTCGCGGAAGTTCGCCGTGATGGGGGTCTCGATGACCTCGCCCGAGGGCTTGGACATCAGGCCACGCATACCGGCGAGCTGGCGGACCTGCTCCTTGGAGCCTCGGGCTCCGGAGTCCGCCATCATGAAGATCGGGTTGAATTCTCCCTTGTCTTCTTCCACGCGGCGCATATCGGAGAACATCTCATCGGACACCTGTTCGGTCGCGCGGTGCCAGATATCGATGATCTTGTTGTGGCGTTCGCCGTGGGTGATGGCGCCATCGAGGCGCTGCTTCTCCACTTCGAGAACGTTCTTTCTCGCCGTTTCGACGATTTCGTTCTTTCTCGCCGGAATGACCATGTCCTCGACGCCGATCGACACGCCGGCCAGGGTCGCCCAGGTGAAGCCGAGATCCTTGAGCCCGTCGAGCAGGGTCACGGTCTTGTCGTTGCCCCAGGTGATGAAGCAGTAGTTGACGATCTCCTGAAGCCCCTTCTTCTTGAGAAGTCCGTTGATGAACGGGATCCCCTCCGGAAGACTCATGTTGAAAATGACTCGCCCCACGGTCGTCTCGACCAGCTGGTTCTTCGCCTCGGTGACCTCGGCATGAACCACGTTCTGCTGGTCGTACTGCTTGGTGAGATCGATGAGCGGGCCATTGACCCGAACCTTGATCGCCGAAAGGAGCTCGACCGCTCCCGCCTGGAGGGCCAGGATGACGTCGTCGAACGATCCGAACGATGTGCCCTCCCCCTTCGCGCCCGCCTTTTCCTTGGTCAGGTAGTAGCAGCCGAGAACGAGATCCTGCGACGGAACCGTGACGGGCTTTCCGTTCGCGGGAGAGAGGATGTTGTTCGCCGAGAGCATCAGGACCTGTGACTCGACCTGAGCCTTCGGTGACAGCGGTACGTGGACCGCCATCTGGTCGCCGTCGAAGTCGGCGTTGAACGCCGTGCAGACGAGCGGATGGATCTTGATCGCCTTTCCTTCGACGAGCACCGGCTCGAATGCCTGAATGCCGAGACGGTGAAGCGTCGGAGCGCGATTGAGAAGGACCGGATGCTCGCTGATGACCTCTTCGAGGGCATCCCAGACCTCATTGGTCTGCATTTCGACGAGCTCTTTGGCAGCCTTGATCGTTCCGACCAGGCCCTTCTGCTCGAGGCGGTGGTAGATGAACGGCTTGAAGAGCTCGAGTGCCATCTTCTTCGGCAGTCCGCACTGGTTGAGCCTCAGTTCGGGGCCGATGACGATCACCGAGCGGCCGGAGTAGTCGACGCGCTTGCCGAGCAGGTTCTGGCGGAAACGCCCCTGCTTCCCCTTGAGGGTGTCGGACAGCGACTTGAGGGGCCGGTTGTTCGACCCCTTCAGAACGCGGCCCCGGCGACCGTTGTCGAACAGGGCGTCCACGGCTTCCTGAAGCATCCGCTTCTCGTTCCGCACGATGACGTCCGGCGCCCGGAGCTCGAGGAGCTTCTTGAGCCGGTTGTTGCGGTTGATGACGCGGCGGTACAGGTCGTTGAGGTCCGAGGTGGCGAACCTCCCGCCGTCGAGCGGCACGAGAGGGCGCAGTTCGGGGGGAATGACCGGAATGACGTCGAGAATCATCCACTCGGGGCGATGGCCCGACTTGCGGAACGCGTCGACGACCTTGAGTCGCTTCGCGGCCTTCAGTTTCTTCAGCTGTGATGTCTCTGTCCTCATGATGAGCCGCAGCTCGTCGGAGAGCTCGTCGACATTCACCCGACGGAGCAGCTCCTTGATCGCCTCGGCTCCCATCTTGGCGACGAAGACGTCACCGTGCTGGGTACGGAGCTCCCGATACTGCTCCTCCGTGAGGAGGTCCCGCTCCTTGAGCACCTGATCGAGGTCGCCGACGTCGATGACGACGTACGACTCGAAGTAGAGGATCCGCTCCAGGTCGCGGAGCGAGATGTCGAGCAGGTGCCCGATCCGCGAGGGAAGTCCCTTGAAGAACCAGACGTGCGAGACGGGCGAGGCCAGCTCGATGTGGCCCATCCGCTCGCGGCGGACCTTCGAGCGCGTCACTTCGACGCCACACTTGTCGCAGATCACTCCGCGGTGCTTCATGCGCTTGTACTTGCCGCACAGGCACTCCCAATCGGTGGTCGGGCCGAAGATCTTCGCGCAGAACAGGCCGTCCCGCTCCGGCTTGAACGTCCGGTAGTTGATCGTCTCGGGCTTCGTTACCTCGCCATACGACCACGACCGGATCTTTTCCGGAGACGCGATCGAGATCTTGATGGCGTTGAAGTCGTTAGTCGCCTGAGGACGGGCCGGCTGAAACAGTGCATTGAAGCTTTCCATGTTCGCCTCCTCCTCTATACCTTGAGCAATTCCACGTCGAGACAGAGCGACTGCAGCTCGCGGACGAGGACGTTGAACGATTCAGGAAGGCCCGGATCGTCCGGCACCTCGCCCTTCACGATCGCTTCGTAGATCTTCGAGCGTCCCTCGACGTCGTCGGACTTGACGGTGAGCACTTCCTGCAGCGTGTACGCCGCGCCGTACGCCTCGAGAGCCCAGACCTCCATCTCTCCGAAGCGCTGGCCGCCGAACTGCGCCTTTCCGCCCAGAGGCTGCTGGGTGATCAGCGAGTAGGGTCCGATCGAGCGCGCGTGGATCTTGTCGTCGACGAGATGTGAGAGTTTCAGCATGTAGATGTAGCCGACGGTGACCTTCTGTTCGAACTGGTCTCCCGTCACTCCGTCGAAGAGCGGCGTCTTTCCGTCGTTCGGGAGTCCCGCGGCCTTGAGCTGCCCGCGAATCTCCTCTTCCATCGCGCCGTCGAAGACGGGCGTCGAGAAGAACAGCCCGAGAGTGCGTGCGGCCCACCCGAGATGCGTCTCGAGAATCTGACCGACGTTCATTCGCGACGGAACGCCGAGCGGGTTGAGCACGATCTCGACCGGAGTTCCGTCCGGAAGGTAAGGCATGTCCTCCTCGGGGAGGATCTTCGAGATGACGCCCTTGTTCCCGTGACGTCCGGCCATCTTGTCGCCGACCGACAGCTTCCTCTTCATCGCGACGTAGACCTTGACGAGCTTGATTACGCCCGGAGCGAGCTCGTCGCCCTTCTGGAGATCTTCGCGCCGCTCGTCGGCCTTCTGCTCGAGGACCTTGATGCGGTTCTCGGCGCGCTCGATGAGGATTCGCACCGCCTCGCGGCTCTCTTCCTCGACCGGCAGCGCGAGCAGCTCGCGGCGGCTCAGACGCCCCGTCACCTCGCGCGAGATCGTCTCGCCCTTGGCGACGAGAGTCTCTCCCGAGCGGAAGTCGACCACGTCGCGGCTCATCGGCTGATCGACGAGCAGATCGGCGATTTTCTTGTTCCGAGTCTCGTTGATGATCCGGATCTCGTCCTGGATGTTGCGGCTCATCCGCTCGATCTCGGACTCTTCGATCGCTTTCGCCCTCAGGTCCTTCTCCACGCCCTTGCGAGAGAAGATCTTGACGTCGACCACCGTCCCCTCGATGCCCGGGGGCGTCTTGAGGGAGGCGTCGCGGACGTCTCCGGCCTTTTCACCGAAGATCGCCCGAAGCAGCTTCTCTTCGGGGGTGAGCTGAGTCTCGCCCTTCGGCGTGACCTTGCCCACCAGGATGTCGCCCTGCTTGACCGTGGCGCCGATGCGGATCACGCCCGACTCGTCGAGGTCGCGCAGCGCCGACTCCGAGACGTTCGGAATGTCCCGCGTGATCTCCTCGGGGCCGAGCTTGGTGTCGCGCGCCTCGATCTCGAACTCCTCGATGTGGATCGAGGTGTAGTAATCCTCTTTGACCAGCTTCTCGGAGACCAGGATGGCGTCCTCGAAGTTGTATCCGCGCCACGGCATGAAGGCGACCAGAATGTTCCGGCCCAGGGCGAGCTCGCCCGCCTCGGTGCACGGACCGTCCGCCAGGATCTGTCCCTTCCGGACCCGCTGCCCTTCACGGACGACGGGCTTCTGCGTGATGCAGGTGTTCTGGTTCGACCGTTTGAACTTGATCAGCTGGTAAATGTCCGCGCCGAACTCCTTCGTCTCGCCCGTCTCGACGTCTTCCGCCTCGACCCTGACGATGACCCGGTTCGAATCGACCAGATCCACCACGCCGCCGCGCTTGCAGACCACCACCGCGCCCGAGTCGCGGGCGACGATGTTCTCCATGCCCGTTCCCACGAGGGGAGACTCGGCCCGGAGAAGGGGGACCGACTGGCGCTGCATGTTCGCGCCCATCAGTGCGCGGTTCGCGTCGTCGTTCTCGAGGAACGGAACCAGCGATGCCGCGACCGATACGAGCTGCTTCGGAGAGACGTCGATGAAGTCGACCTTCTCCCGCTCGATGGAGACGAATTCGCCCGCCTGGCGAGCGATCACGCGGTCGTGAACGAGATTGCCTTCCTCGTCCGTGACTGCGTTCGCCTGAGCGATCGTGTATCGCTCCTCGTCCCAGGCTGAGAGATAGAAGGCGTACGGCTCGGCCTCGGCCGGCTGCATCCTCTTCTTCGGCGAGTTCGTCTCCGCGTTCGCCTTCGCGATCCGGTTGTTCTCTTTCTGGAGATCGCGCTTCTCGACGATCTGGCCCAGCTCGAAGCCGGAGTCTCCCGCCTTCAGGATCCGGTAGTGATCCAGGACGCGGCCGCTCTCGACCTTCTTATAGGGAGACTCGATGAAGCCGTACTCGTTGATCCGCGCGTAGCACGCCAACGACGAGATGAGGCCGATGTTCGGACCTTCAGGAGTCTCGATCGGGCAGATGCGGCCGTAGTGGGTCGTGTGAACGTCGCGAACTTCGAATCCGGCGCGCTCCCGCGAAAGGCCACCCGGTCCGAGGGCCGACAGGCGCCGCTTGTGCGTGACTTCCGAGAGTGGATTGGTCTGGTCCATGAACTGCGAGAGCTGGGACGAACCGAAGAACTCCTTGATTGCCGCGATGACGGGCTTGGAGTTGATCAGATCGTGAGGCATCGCAGAGTCAATGTCCTGGTGAACCGACATCTTTTCCTTGATCGCCCGTTCCATGCGGACAAGGCCGATCCGGAACTGGTTCTCGAGCAGCTCGCCTACCGCGCGGACGCGGCGGTTGCCGAGGTTGTCGATGTCGTCGACACGACCGACGTCCTTCCGGAGCCGCAGCAGGTAGTTGATGACGACGAAGAAATCCTCGGCGGTCATCGTCTTCTGCGATACCGGGGTGTCGAGGTCCAGCTTGATGTTGAACTTGAAGCGGCCGACGCGCGAGAAGTCGTACTTGCGCGAGTCGAAGAACATCCCTTCGAACAGCGCCTTGGCCGACTCCAGAGTCGGAGGATCGCCCGGCCGCATGCGGCGGTAGATCTCGATGATCGCGGCCTCGAACGACTTCGCGGAGTCCTTGCGGACGGTATTGACGAGGATGTCGCTGACCAGGTCCCATTCGGGGAAGATCAGGTCGGCCTCGGCGATGCCGTGCTCGCGGAACACCTCGATCCAGTCCGGTGAAACGGGATCACCCGCTTCGAAGAGGACCTCGCCGGTGTTCATGTCGACCACATCCGAGAGGAACGTGGCCTTCTCGAGCTGGTCGAATGGGACCTTGCCGCTCGCCTCGTTGTTCTTCACGAGGGCGTCGGCCATTTTCTTGTCGAGCTTGAGGCCGGCGAAGATCGGGCGGACGTCGCGACGGCCGCGAAGCGAATGCTTCTCCTTCGCCTCTTCCTGGTCGAGGACGCGTCTGTCGAACGTCAGCTCGACCTGGTCGCCATCGGCCGGCACCTTCGCCCGCACCGGCGTGTAGAACTGCCGCAGGATCTGCTCGTCGGTCGTCAGACCGAGCGCCCGGAGAAATACCGATCCGAGGAACTTGCGCTTGCGGTCGATCCGGACGTAGAGGAGGTTCTTCTGGTCGTACTCGAACTCGACCCAGGAGCCGCGGTACGGAATGATCTTCGCCAGGTAGGCCTGCTGGCTCTCCCGGGTAAAGAAAACGCCCGGGGAGCGGTGGAGCTGAGAGACGATGACCCGCTCGGTCCCGTTGATGACGAACGTTCCGTTGTCGGTCATCAGCGGAATGTCGCCGAAGAAGACCTCTTCTTCCTTCGCGTCGCGCATGTGCTTGACGCCGGTGTCCGGATCCTTGTCGTAGACGAACAGGCGGAAGGTGACCTTGAGCGGGACGCTGTAGGTCATGCCCCGCTCCTGGCACTCTTCGACGCCGTACTTCATCTGGAGGTCGACCGGGTTGCCGCAGATGTCGCAGATCTCGACGCGGTTCTTGTTGATGACGCCGCAGCGCTGACAGTTGACCGTTTCCTCGTGCGGGTGATCGGTGATGATCTTGGCTCCGCAGTTGGCGCAGGTCATCCGGAGGTGCTCGAGGCCCTTGAGCTGGCCGCACTTGCACTCCCAGTTACCAATGGAGAACTTGACGAAGTCGAGCGAGCAGGTCTCGCGGAAATCCGAGAAGGGAAAAACGCTCGCGAATACGGACTGGAGTCCGGAGTCCTCACGCTCTTCGGGAAGAAGGTTCATCTGCAGGAACCGCTCGTACGACTTCCTCTGGACGTCGATCAGGTTCGGCAGAGCCATGTAGCTCCTGATCTTCGAGAAGTCGTGGCGGACGGGCCCCTGTTTCGGCAATGAATTCATCGGCCGGTTGCTCCTTTAAACGACAGGGTCACGGGCAATCGTCGACGAGCGAACAGAGAAGCCCCCAGCGGAATCGCGAGGGACGCTCTCTCGACACTCATGGATCGATCACCTGGAACTCGGTTGAGGCGAGATCGGCCGCAGGCGGGCGCGGCGCGTAATTCGCGGGACGTCGGTGGAGCCGTATGGAAAGGGACCACTCCCCCCCTTTCCCGGCTCCGCGTTCAATACGGGATCTCGTCCGGATCTCCCGATCCGGAAAATGAAGACCGCACAGGGTCGTTGGTGAAACGTTACAAGCGACTCTTTGCGCTCGCCATTCCCGGCCGAAAGTGCGGAGCGCTCCGGGGCAACGGCTGAGCCCGCCCCCGGAGCGCTCCATTCGAATTACTGGACGACGACTTTGGCGCCGGCATCTTCGAAGATCTTCTTGATCTTCGCGGCCTCGTCTTTCGACACGGCCTCCTTGATGGTGCCCGGCGCGCCCTCGACCAGGTCCTTGGCCTCTTTCAGGCCGAGGCTGGTCACTTCGCGGACCGCCTTGATGACGTTGATCTTCTTGTCGCCTGCTTCCTGCAGGATGACGTTGAACTCGGTCTGCTCCTCGACGGGGGCAGCAGCCGCAGCCGGGGCGCCCGCGGCCATCATCGGCATCGCGGCGGCAGCCGCCGAAACACCGAACCGCTCCTCGAGAGCCTTCACGAGGGTGGACAGGTCGAGAACCGACATCGACTCGACTTCTTTGACGAAATCTTCAGTGGACATAGCCATTTTTCCAAGCCTCCAAAAATTCTTCTGTTCTGAATGTTGATTCTTCGGGCGTCACGGCTTGCCGCACGCCAGGATTCCTGAACTTACGATTCGGTTGCGTCCGCTTCGGCCGGGGCCGGTGCTTCTGTGGCCTCGGTCGACTCGGTCGTCTCGCTGGCTTCCTCGGTTGAACCGCCACCGCGTTGGGTGGAGATCTGGTCGAGGACGATCGCTAGGTTGCGGATGTTCGCCTGAAGCACGGTCACGAGGCCGCGCATCGGGGTCTGGAGGAGGAACAGCAGCTGGGAAACCAGCTCCTCACGGCTCGGGAGGTTCGCGATCGCCGAGATCTGCTCGGCGGCGACGACCCTTCCGTCCAGCATCGCACCCTTGAACGAGATCGCCGGGACGTCCTTGGCGAATTTCGTGAGAGCCTTGGCGAGAGCGACCGCGTCGCCCTGGTTGTAGGCGACGGCCGTCTCTCCCAAGAACTTCTCGCGGAGCTCGATCATCGGGGAGTCCTTGAGGGCGATCAGGGCGAGCGTGTTCTTGACGACGAGATAGCTGGATCCAGACTCGCGAACCTGCCTGCGCAGCTCCGTGACCTGGGGTACGGTGACGCCCTTGAACTCGATCAGAAACGCGTTGGTGGCCTGACCGATCTCACGGCTGAGGGTTTCGACGACCTGATTCTTCTCTGTGCGGTTCATCGCTGCCCTCCTACTCCGCTCTCGTCTCGGCGACGGCCGAATCGATCTGAATCGATGGGCTCATCGTCGAAGAGATGTAGATGGATTTCATGTAACGGCCTTTCGCTGCGGAGGGCTTGGCCTTCCGGACCGCGGCGATCAGCGACGCCGCATTCTCGGTCAGCTGCTCCGGCGAGAAGGAGATCTTGCCGACGGGGACGTGGATGATCGCGGTCTTGTCGACCCGGAACTCCACCTTTCCCGACTTGATCTCCTGAATCGCTTTCGCCACATCGAAAGTCACAGTACCGGTTTTCGGATTCGGCATCAGTCCGCGGGGACCGAGAACCTTACCGAGCTTTCCGACCGAGCGCATCATGTCGGGGGTCGCGACGACCGCATCGAAATCGACCCAGCCACCCTGGATCCTCTCGACCAGCTCGTCGCCGCCGGCCATGTCGGCTCCGGCTTCCTGCGCCTCGCGGATTTTCTCACCCGCGGCGATGACCAGCACGCGCTTGGTCTGACCCGTACCGTGCGGAAGAACCGTGGTGCCTCGCACCATCTGGTCCGCATGTTTCGGATTCACTCCGAGCAGCAGCGCGAGCTCGACCGTTTCGTCGAACCTGGCAAACGCGATCTCCTTCAGGAGAACGAATGCCTCTTCGAACAGATAAGGTCTCTGCTCGACGCGATCGGCTGCTGCACGGAACTTCTTCCCGTGTTTCGCCATTGCACCTCCGTAGTCCGAGCGACGGGAGTTGCTCCCGTCTCCTACGTTGCGTTGATGTTGTCCCGGCACTGCGCCGGGCGTTGAACAATGAATTGGCTACTCGATTTCAATTCCCATCGATCGCGCGGTCCCCTCGACCGTCTTGATCGCGGACTCGAGCGACGCGGCGTTCAGATCGGGCATCTTCGTCTTCGCGATTTCCTCGACCTGACTCCGATTGACCTTCCCCACCTTCTGACGATTGGGAACTCCCGACCCCTTCGGCAGGCCCGCGGCCTTCAGAAGCAGGACCGCCGCCGGAGGCGTCTTCGTGATGAAAGTGAACGAGCGGTCGGAGAAGACGGTGATCACCACCGGGATGATCATCCCGTTCTCCTTCTGGGTCCGCGCGTTGAAGGCCTTGCAGAACTCCATGATGTTGACCCCGTGCTGGCCCAGGGCTGGACCAACCGGCGGCGCCGGCGTGGCCTGCCCCGCGGGGATCTGGAGCTTGATGAATCCTGTGATTTTTTTAGCCATAATTAAACGTCCTGTTCAAAATGCAGAATGCGAAGCCCGAAATCGATACCTGATAATTAGCCGTTAAAAGGCTTTATGGTTTTGGGCTTTGCATTCTGCATCCGTCAATTTATCTCGTTTTCTGCCCTGAACCCGCCTGCTCCTCGGCGGCGTCGTAACGCGTGACCTGGAGGAAGTCGAGCTCGACCGGTGTCGAACGTCCGAAAATCGTGACCATCACCTTCAGCGTGTTGCGATCGAGGTTCACTTCTTCGACCACCCCGGTGAAGTTCGTAAATGGGCCGTCCGTGATCCGGACGTGCTCGCCGTGCTCGTAAACATGCTTCGGCTTCGGCTTCTCCTTGGTCGAAACCACCTGATTGAGGATTGAGTCGACCTCTTCCTGCGAGAGCGGAGTCGGCTTTTTCCCCGCGCCGACGAAGCCGGTCACCTTCGGGGTGTTCTTGACCAGATGCCAGGCCTCGTCGTCCATCACCATCTCGATCAGGATGTAGCCCGGGAAGAACTTGCGCTGAACCTCACGCTTCTTGCCGCCCTTCATCTCGACCAGAGTCTCGGTCGGAATCCGGACTCCCCCGAATTTTTCCCTCATGCCGAGTGCATCAATGCGCTGCTCGAGGTTCTCACGCACCCTCTCCTCGAACCCGGAGTAGGTGTGCACGATGAACCACTGCATGCCCTTGTTGTCGGTTTCGGTCATGGCGGTCAAACCCGCGCCCCGAGCTGCTTGAAGATGAAATCGATGGCGCGGTAGAACACCACGTCACACATCCAGAGATAGAGGCCGAAAAAAACGACCGCCGCGAGAACGACTCCCGTCGTGCCGATCACTTCCGGGCGCGAGGGCCAGGTGACCTTCTTCATTTCCGAGCTGACTTCCCGGAAAAACTCGCGCGCTCTCTGCCACCACCCTTTGGGATCGAACTTCATTCTTGCTCCCGATCCGGCCTTCGCCCGCCCCGTTCGGGGCGATTCCGATGCCGGATCTCCTCAATGTCGTCTGGCAGGCCAGGAGGGATTCGAACCCCCAACCCGCGGTTTTGGAGACCGCTGCTCTACCAATTCGAGCTACTGGCCTGTACTCAACTTCCGGTCCGCCGCGGCCGCCGGGGGCGGCCGCCACAGCTCTACTTGACCTCGCGGTGCGGGGTGTGGCGGCGGTCGAATCGGCAGAATTTCTTCAATTCGAGCTTCTCGGTCGACGTCTTGCGGTTCTTCGTCGTCGAGTAATTCTTGCGCTTACACTCACTGCACTGCAGGTGGATGATCTCTCTGACTGCGGCCATCGCCTCTGTTCTCCTCGGACGCGTTCCAAACTCCGCGAGCCGCGCGCCTGCAACGGCACCCGGAGTTCGGAACCCTTTCGTTTACTGGAGCCCTCGACGAGATTTGAACTCGTGACCCCGTCCTTACCAAGGACGTGCTCTACCCCTGAGCTACGAGGGCCTGATTTCGGCCATTCACTACTTGAATCGGACCGCCGACCGGTCGCTGACGCAGGCGGCGGAAACTGGAGCGGGAGACGGGGATCGAACCCGCGACCAACAGCTTGGAAGGCTGTGACTCTACCACTGAGTTACTCCCGCCCACCGGCCAGCAACCGCTTCCGGCTGCCGGCCGGCGCTCGAAACCGTTCGAGCGCCGACCGCCAGACGACAGCAAATGCGTGGATTGGAAACGAAATGGTGGAGGCGGATGGATTCGAACCACCGTAGGCTGGCGCCAACAGATTTACAGTCTGCCCCCTTTAGCCACTCGGGCACGCCTCCATCTCGTTTTGCCGTTCAGACTTGATCCCGGCCCGCCGGCACCGTTACTGAAGGCTTGGAGCTGGCGGCGGGACTCGAACCCGCGACCTGCTGATTACAAATCAGCTGCTCTACCAACTGAGCTATGCCAGCCCGGATTCCCATGATTTCAAAGAAAAGTCGACAGGACGGACTTCCACCCTGCGCCTCGGCTCGAGGGACTGAGCCTTATAGCAAATCGCCTAACGGAGGGCAAGCGGACCGTATTCCGTTCGCGCCGGCGGCTCACCTCAGAGGCTGTGAAAGAAACCAGAGGGGCCGCGCTGGTGGAGCTTGCGAGGCGAGATCAAGGAGCGAGGAGGAGGCGATGCGGTGGCATCGTTGACGACGAGCGACGCGGAGATCGCCCGCAACCTCCACCAGCCCTTCGGGTTGCGGGCGGGACAACGCCATCTCGGCGCCGCCTCCTCCTCAACGATGAACCACATCGCCTCGTCGTCGGCGGGGCCGATCTGACGTCGTCGCGCCCGCAACGCGGCCCCTCTGGTTTCTTTCACAGCCTCTCAGGCCCGGGCCGCAGCTCCGGTCCGCAAAGCGGGTGGGCGACACCCCCCCCGGACGTGGAGAACCGGACTCAGCCTTTGCTCTGGCGAGCGACTTCCCAGGCGAACACGGCCGCGGCCGCCGCCACGTTGAGCGAATCGACGTGGCCGCTCATCGGGATCGAAAGCCTCATGTCACAATGCTCCAGCACGTTCCGCCGAATCCCCTTCCCCTCGCTTCCGAGAACGATCGCGACTTTTCCAGCCAGCTTCGCTCCGGGAAGCGGTTCCCCCGCCCCGTCGGCCCCGTAAACCCAGAACCCTTCCTTCTTCAGCCGCTCGATCGCCCGCGAGAGATTCGTCACCTGGGCGACCGCAACCCATTCTGACGCTCCAGCCGAGGCTTTGACCGCGACCGGTGTCAGCCCGACACTGTCGTGCTCGGGAATCACGACGAGCCCGAAGCCGAACCCCTCAGCCACCCGCAGGATCGCGCCGAAATTCTGCGGATCGGTGATCCCGTCGAGCAGAAAGACCCTCTCCACGGTTCCGACCAGGTCCTCGAACTCGGCGTAGCTCTCGGACGAGATCTCGGCGACGACCCCGTTGTGAACACCGTCGCCACTCAGACGGTCGAGCTCGCGCGAGGCGAGAAAGCGGACGCCCGTTCTCCCCTGGCGGGCCAGTTCGACGATCCGCTGATGCCTTTTCGACTCCTCGCGAGCGACCGCGACCCATCGCACGCGGTCAGGGTGAGCCCGCAGGGCCTCCATGACGGGATTTGCTCCGTAAACGATCATGCGATGCCCTCTCCCAGGAGGCGCGCAAAGTTAGGGCCTCCGTAAATGAATCCCGTGTAGACCTGAATCAGGTCGGCTCCGGCGTCCAGTTTCGCCCGCGCGGCCTGCACCGAATCGATTCCACCGACACCGACGAGCGGGTAGGACTCACCCAGGAGGCGTCGCAGATCGGCCAGGATCGCCGTGGATGCTTCGAACAGAGGCGCTCCCGAAAGTCCTCCCTGCTGGTCCATCCCCTCTGGAATGGACCGGTGATCGAGAGTCGTGTTCGTAGCCACCATGCCGTCTGCCAGCTCTCGGCATACCTGGGCGATCCCCTCCAACTCCCCCGGATGGAGATCGGGCGCAATCTTTACGAGAATCGGATGCTCGCCCGGCCCGGCGAAGCTCATCCGCTCTTTCGCGTCCCGCATCGCGAGAAGAATTTCCCTCAGATGGCTGGGACGCTGAAGATCGCGAAGGTTCGGAGTGTTCGGTGATGAGACATTGACCACGGCCCCATCCGCCCATGGTCCGACGATCTCGTAGCAGGCCGCGTAAGCCGCCGGAGCCTCCCGCGACTCGACGTCCCGGTTCTTTCCGATGTTCACGAACAGGGGCACGCGGGGCTCCGAGGGCGTCCTCCGACGCTGCGCCAGACTACGGAGGCGGCCAGCGACGAGGAGCGCTCCGTCGTTGTTGAAACCCATGCGGTTGATCAACGCCTTTTCAGCCGGATAACGGAAAAGTCGAGGCTTGGGGTTTCCCTTCTGCGGATGCAGCGTGACCGTACCGGCTTCGATGAACCCGAAGCCCAGAACGCTCAGCGCTTCGATCATCTCGGCGTTCTTGTCGAAGCCCGCCGCGAGACCGACTTTCGAAGGGAACTTCAGGCCCCACATGCTCACGGGCGCCACGCGTGGAAAGTACCGCCTCCCGAGAGCCGAGAGCAGCGGGGGCAACCCTCCAAGCCGCTGGAGCGACCCGACGGCGAGCTCGTGAGCCGTCTCCGGGTCCAGGAGGAAAAGACCCCTCTTCGCTGCGCTGTAGAGATCCGCCATCGTCAGCCGAGAAGCGCGCGAACCGCTGCCACTCGCTCCCTCGGAGAAAGGATCTTTCCGAGCCCGGCAGTTCTGCTTCCGATCTCGAGAAGCGGAAGCACACGGGCCAACTCGGGTCCGTGAAGCGACCCGGTCGTTGCGATCCGTACCGGCATGAACAGCTTCTTCCCCTTCGCTCCGGTCGCCACCTTGAGCCGCTCGGTAAGCGCCTGATAGTTTTCGGCCGATTCGAGCGGAGATCCCTGCTCCAGGTCTGCCGACAGCGCCTCGATCACGCCTCGCGTCCCAGGATCCGCGAGAGCTTCGCTCACCCCCTCTTCACCCAGACCTCGCGCAGGATCGAACTCGAAGAACGGGGTCATTGCGTCGACGATATCGGGGAGACGATCGGCTCCGCTCTTCACGAGGTCGATGGCCTGGTCGAGCCAGGCATCGGCCTCGCTCCCGCCGCCGGTCACCCACCCGCGATGCTCGAGCTCGCGAGAGAGCTGCCTTCGCAACCAGCCCGTTTCGGTCGTCTTCAGGTACTGACCGTTCATCCAGAGCAGCTTCTGGGGGTCGAACACGGCGGGAGCGGAGTTCACCCTGTCGAGAGAGAAAAGGGCAATTGCCTCCTCACGACTGAAGATCTCGCCGCCCTGAGGAGGGGACCAACCGAGGAGCGTCAGATAGTTCACCATCGCGTCGGAGAGATAACCGGTCTCGCCGTATTGCGAAACGGAAGTCGCTCCATGACGCTTGGAGAGCTTGGTCCGGTCTTCGCCGAGGATCAGCGACACGTGTGCGAAGGCCGGTTCGGGCCACCCCATCGCGCGATAGACGAGCACCTGGCGATGTGTGTTCGTAAGGTGCTCCTCGGCCCGAATGACATGAGAGATTTCCATCTGACTGTCATCCACGACGACCGAGAAGTTGTACGTCGGCATCCCGTCCGAGCGCACGAGGATGAAATCTCCCAGGGACTCCTTTCGCCAGGTAACTGCCCCCCGAATGAGATCGTCGATCGTCACGTCCGCGTCGAATGAAGCATCGGGCTCTTTCGGGACATGAAAGCGGACGACGTGCGGGAGTTTCTCCTCCTCCGCTTTCCGCCTTCTCTCTTCGACGGGGAGTCTCCAGCAGGTGAGATCGTAGTGAGGAGGCCGTCCGGCGGCCTCGGCCTCCGAGCGCTTCCTGTCGAGAGTCGCCTCGTCGCAGAAGCAGGGATACGCCGCTCCTCTTTCGACGAGCTCCGCCGCGACGGCCGCGTAAATCGACAGCCGCTCCGACTGCCGGTAAGGACCATGGATGCCTCCGACGTCCGGCCCTTCACTCCATTCGAGCCCGAGCCAGTGAAGGTCCGACAGCACCATGTCTTCCGATTCACGCGTCGATCGGACCTGGTCGGTGTCCTCGATCCGCAGAATCAGCGCCCCGCCATGGTGTTTGGCGAAAAGCCAGTTGAAGATCGCGGTCCTGGCGCCACCGACGTGAAGGTGGCCGGTGGGGGAGGGGGCGAATCGAACGCGAACGGAACGAGAAGAATCCAAGGGAGCTCCTGGCCGGAAGTCGCCGGCAATATAGCGCATCCCTCACGGGCGTGGCTGGAGGGGAGGCGCTTTCAATCTTTGACGAGGAGAACGACGGCCAGCGCGGCGATTCCTTCCTGGCGTCCGGTGAACCCGAGGTGATCCGTAGTCGTCGCCTTGACGCTCACCTGCTCCAACCCGAGCTTCAGAATCGATGCGATTGCGCTTCTCATCGGATCGCGATGCGCAGCGAGCTTCGGCTTTTGTGCGATGACGGTGACGTCCAGGTTGGCGATTCTCCAACCCATGTCGGTGACGATGCGGGACGCTTCTTCGAGGAAAAGACGGGATTCAGCTCCCTTCCAGCGCGGATCCTCGGAGGGAAAATAGCTTCCGATGTCGCCGGCGGCCACGGCGCCGAGGAGCGCGTCGGTGATCGCGTGCAGAACGGCATCGGCATCGGAGTGACCGGCGAGTCCTCCGCGGTTCGCAATCCGGACCCCGCCGAGAATCAGCGGGCGCCCCTCCTCGAAAGCGTGTACGTCGATTCCCTGTCCGATTCGAATCATTCGTCCGCTCCGAGCATGGGCTCGACGTGCTGCATATCGGCCGGCCGAGTGATCTTGATGTTGCCTTCCTCCCCTTCGATCACTCTCACAGGATGGCCGTAGCGGACGAGAAGGCTCGCCTCGTCCGTACCCACGAAGCCGTCCGCTCGCGCTCGGCCCAGGCACTCTGAGAGGAGCTCGAGGCGGAAACACTGAGGCGTCTGGGCCGCAACCCACTCCTCCCGCCTGGGCGACTCGACCACGAATTCACCCGACACGCGATGGATGGTCTCGGTCAGCGGCCGCCCCGGAATGGCGCCGCCACAGTCCCGGGCGGCGGTGAGAAGCGCCTCGAGCAGTCGGTCGGAGAAAACAGGGCGGACTGCATCGTGAACTGCGACCAGAGGCGCTCCTTCCGCCAGGGCGAGCGCGTGAGCGACCGACTCCTGCCGATTCGAGCCTCCTTCGACGAGTTGGATCGGCTTACGCCAGTGAGCGCTCGACACGATGCGGCGCGCCCGATCCATCTCATCCGCGTGGACCGCGATGACGATCTGCCTGACCGTGGGGGAAGCATCGAACCGCGAGAGGGCCCAGGTGATCAGTTCGCGACCGCCGACCTCGACGAACTGTTTGGGAACATCGCCGCCGAAGCGCGAGCCCGTCCCTCCCGCCGGAAGGACGGCGACACAACGCAGGTCGTCAGGAGGATTGCTCATCGTGGACAAACGAAAAAGAGCGAAACGCGCCACGTCCCGCTCTTGACCCTCAGCTTGGCGGAGGCCTCAGACCTCCATGATCTCGGCTTCTTTGTGCTTGAGAATCTCGGCCACCTGCTCGATATAGCGGTCGGTGACTTTCTGAATCTCGTCATGCGCTCGTTTTTCCTCGTCTTCCGAGATCACATGGTCTTTCTGCAGTTTCTTGACCTTGTCGTTCCCGTCCCGGCGCACCTGGCGAATCGCCGTGCGGGCTTCCTCGGCCATGTGGTGGCCCTTCTTGACCATTTCCTTGCGCCGTTCCTCGGTGAGGGGCGGAATCGGGATGCGGATGACCTTGCCGTCGCTCGAAGGGTTCAGCCCCAGGTCTGCGGACCGGATCGCTTTCTCCACGGCCGGAATCACGCTTCGATCCCAGGGTTGCGCGACGATCATGGACGACTCCGGGATCGTGAGCGCGGCGACCTGGTTCAACGGCGTGTCGGTTCCGTAGTAAGGGACCATGACACCGTCGAGCATCGAAAGCGACGCCCGGCCCGTTCGGAGCTGGCGAAACTCGGAGTGCAAGGCCTCGATGGCCCCGTGCATTCTGCGATCGAGATCACTCAGGACTTCCTTGACTTGCATTCAGACCCCCTCAGCGGGAACCTGATCCGGTTCGTCGGACACGACCGACCCGACTTCCTGGCCGAGGACCGCGCGCCGGATGTTCCCCTTCTCCCAGATGGAAAAGACGCAGATTGGAATCGCGCTTCCGCGCGCGAGATCGATCGCCGAGGCATCCATGACCTCGAGACGGTCGGAGAGCACCCGCTGATAGCTGAGGCGTGGGATCTTGACGGCGTCAGGGAAGGTCTTGGGATCGGCTGTGTAGATCCCGTCGACCTTGGTCGCCTTGAAGATGATCTCGCACGCGAGCTCGCTCGCACGCAGAGCCGCAGCGGAATCGGTGGTGAAGAACGGGTTTCCGGTCCCCCCTGCGCAGATCACGACCCGCTGCTTCTCGAGATGACGAATCGCCCGGCGCCGGATGAACGGCTCGGCGACTTCGGACATCGTCAGGGCGGTGGTTACCCGCGTGACGATACCGCGATGCTCGAGCGCAGCCTGCAGGGCCAGCGAGTTCATGACGGTGGCGAGCATTCCCATGTGATCGCCGACGACTCGGTCAATGCCCTGAGATTCGGCGTTGATCCCGCGAAAAATGTTTCCCCCGCCGATGACGATCGCGATCTGAACTCCCAGGGCGTGAACGTCGGCGATCTCGCCGGAGATCATGCCCAGGGTCTCGGGATCGATGCCGTACTTCCGCTCGCCCATGAGCGCTTCGCCGGAGAGCTTCAGAAGGATGCGGTGGTATTTGGGTTTCGACGTCATGGCGGTCCGGGTCACTTTATATACCACGGGTCCCGTGGGAGGGAGAGAAAGCAGGACGGGCTCCGCTGGAAGCCCGCCCTGCGAAGGGGAATGATCAGAGACCCGCCTGCTGCATGACCTCGGCGGCGAAATCCTCGTTGCGGCGCTCGAGACCTTCACCGAGCTTGTAGCGGGTAAAACCGGTCAGCTCGATCGAGGATCCGGCCTCGCGGCCCGTCTGCTCGAGAAGCTGGCGGATCGAGGTCTTCTCCTCGCGCACATACGGCTGCTCGGTCAGGACGGTCTCGCCGTAGAACTTCTCCATCTTGCCGGAGACGATCTTGTCGACCACGTTCTCGGGCTTGCCGGATTTCAGAGCCTGGTCGCGCGCGATCTCACGCTCGGTGTCCAGGTCCGCCTGCGTCACGTCCTCGCGGCGGAGGAAGCGCGGCTCGGCCGCAGCAACGTGCATGGCGACGTTCGAGGCGAGCTCGGCAACCTTCTGGCGGTCGCCACCCTCAGCCTCGAGCCTGACGACCACGGCGATCTTGCCGTTGCCGTGAATGTAAGTGCCAAACACCGTCTGCGGGGTGGCCTCGTATCGCACGAACCGGCGAAGCGAGATGTTCTCGCCGATCTTCGCGATGTTCTCGCTGACGATCTGGGCAACGGTCCGCCCCTCGGGGTCGCCGGGCCACTTTTCTTCGGCCAGCTGCTCGACGGTCTCGGCCGAGGAGCCCGCCGCGACGCCCGCAATCCGCTCGACCAGTCCGCGAAACTCGGCGTTCTGCGCGACGAAATCGGTCTCCGCGTTGACCTCGACCGCGACGGCCTTTCCATCGACCACGCCGGCCCAGGCGATCCCCTCGGAGGTGATTCGTCCCGCCTTCTTTCCGGCGGCGGCGAGACCCTTCTTGCGAAGGACCTTCACGGCTTCATCGAAGTCGCCGTTGGCCTCGGTCAGTGCCTTCTTACAATCCATCATTCCGGCTCCGGTTTTCTCGCGGAGCTCTTTCACCTGAGCAGCAGTAATTTCAGCCATGAGCATCTCTCCAGTCTGGATGGGGACAGGCGCGGAAGGAACGGAGGGCGCCAGCCCTGTTACAAGCCACGGGAGGGCGCGCTCCGCGGAGGAACGCGCCCTCGGGTCGGTGTCTGAATCAGTTCGCCGGGGGAACGGCGACGGTTTCGGGGCTCTCGGCAGGCTCGGGTGCGATTTCCTCACCCGCGTCGGCAGCGCCTTCGGTCTCGTACTGCAGTTCGGCGTCGGCCTGAGCGTAGCCTTCGAGAACGCTGTCGGCGATCTTGGATGTGAAAAGCCGGATCGCTCGAATCGCGTCGTCATTGCCCGGGATCACGTACTGGATGTCGTCGGGGTCGCAATTCGTATCGACGATTCCGACCACCGGAATGCCCAGCTTCCGGGCCTCCTGCACGGCGATGTGCTCTTTCTTCGGATCGATCACGAAGATGGCGTCTGGAAGACCTTCCATTTCCCGGATCCCGATGAGATTCTTCTGGAGCTTATCGCGCTCTCGATCGAGAGAGGCGCGCTCCTTTTTCGACATCTCCTTCTCTTCGTCACCGAGAACGGCCTCGATCTCCTTGAGACGCTCGATCGATTTGCGCACGGTGGTGAAGTTCGTCAGAGTGCCACCCAGCCAGCGGCTGTTCACGTAGAACATTCCGCAGCGATTCGCCTCTTCGACGATCGCATCCTGGGCCTGTCTTTTGGTCCCAACGAATAGGACCCTCTTGCCCTGTCCGGCAAGCTGCGTAACGAAGGCGGAAGCTTCCTTAAAGAGCTTGAGCGTTTTCTGCAGGTCAATGATGTAGATCCCATTGCGCTTGCCGAAGATGTACTTCTTCATCTTCGGATTCCAGCGCTTGGTCTGATGACCGAAGTGAACGCCAGCTTCCAAAAGCTCTTTCATCGTAATAGAGACGGCCAACGGTTCCTCCTTTGTTTGAAAAGTAATGGCTTCAAACAATCTGTGTTCCCCGAGGGGGGACGTTTTTCCAGTGACGGCCTGGGCCCGGCCGCAAGGCACGTGTCCGATTTGCCTCAAAAAGAAAGGACAGGGAACCGTACGGCCCCTGTCCCATCACCTTCAGCAAATCTGAAGCAGAATCATCGAATCAGCGCTTCGAGAACTGGAAGCGTGCTCGCGCACCCTTCTGTCCGTACTTCTTGCGCTCCTTCATGCGCGGATCGCGCGTGAGGAGGCCTGCCTTCTTGAGGCGCTTCCTGAGCTCGCCGTTGAAGTTCAACAGCGCGCGCGAGATGCCATGACGGATCGCGCCGGCCTGCCCGCTCGGGCCGCCGCCGTCGACGGTCACCACGATATCGAAGTGATCTGCCGTCTCGGTCAGCGACAGCGGCTGCCTGATGACCATCTTCAGCACGTCGTTCGGAAAGTAGTCTTCGATCGTGCGTTTGTTGATCACGAACTTGCCCGTGCCCTGACGCAGGTGCACGCGAGCCGTGGAGGACTTCCTTCTACCGGTTCCGTAGTACTCAGCCATTCATCCGTCCTTCGATCTCGAGCTTCTCCGGCTGCTGGGCCTCATGCGGATGATTTCCACCGCGGTAGACCTTGAGCTTCTTCAGCATCTTCCGGCCCAGCTTGCTCTTCGGGAGCATGCCCCAGACTGCCTTCTCGATCATCATCTCGGGCTTTTCGATGCGGACGAACTTCGCCTGCCTCTCCTTGAGCCCGCCCGGATATCCGGTGTGACGCCGGTAAGCTTTCTGGTCTTCTTTCGCCCCTGTCAGCACCACTTTCTCGGCATTCAGGACGATCACGTGATCGCCCGTGTCGAGAAACGGCGTGTAGGTCGGCTTGCCTTTGCCGCTGATGATCGTTGCAATCGTCGTCGAAAGACGGCCGAGAACCTGCCCCTCGGCGTCGATGATCCACCAACGGGGCTTGATGTCGCCTTCTTTCGGGAAATAGGTACGCATGACTCTCCCTGCCAAGACCGGGATAACCGGTTTTCAATTCGGAAATTTCAACAGGCCTGCCGTTCCGATGTAGGCCTCCGGAAGCGCTTGCCTGGATGACTCGCTCCCTGCCGGCGCAAAGGGCCTGAAACGGTAATCCAACGAACGCGACCCGTCAAGGGTTCATTCCCGCGCGTTAGGGGACCTCTGCCCCCCCTGACGGGGCCCCTCCCCCTGTGGTACAAGCGGCTCCGCCGCCCCGTGCGGACATCCAACGAGCCCAGGAGATTCCGAACGTGCCAGCCCAGATTCTCGACGGCAAAATCGAAGCATCCCGCGTCTTTCTAGACCTTCAACCCCGGATCCAGGCCCTGACGGCCAGGGGAATCCGACCAGGAATCGTCGTGATTCGCGTGGGCGACGATCCCGCCTCCGAAATCTACGTCCGCAGCAAGGCAAAGAAGGCCGAAGAGCTCGGCCTCTCCGGGGAGATTCGCCATTTTCCCGATAGTCTCTCCGAGTCAGACCTCCTGGCCGAGATCGCCCGACTCAACCAGGACCCCGAGGTCGACGGCATTCTCGTGCAGCTTCCCCTCCCCCCTCACATGAGCTCGAGGGCTGTCGTCGACGCGATCGATCCTGCCAAGGACATCGACGGGTTTCATCCCATGAATGTTGGCCGGCTCCAGCTCGGCCAGCCCGCCCTGCTCCCGTGTACCCCTGCCGGAATCATGCGGCTGATCGACTCAACCGGCGTCACCCTCTCGGGTGCCCGCGCCACCGTGGTCGGCCGCAGCGACATCGTCGGGAAACCGGCGGCCACGATGCTTCTCCACAGGCACGCTACGGTCACGATCTGCCACTCACGAACCAAGGATCTGGCAGCCGCCGTCCGCGAGGCGGACGTTGTGATCGCTGCCGTCGGGAAACCCTGCCTGATCAGACCCGAAATGGTTCGCCCCGGCGCGATCGTCATCGACGTCGGGATGAATCGGCTCCAGACGGGCGATGCCGAGGTCGGGCTCCTGGGGCCGGCCAAGCGACGGATTCTCGAGCAGAAGGGCTCCGTGCTCGTCGGCGACGTGGAACTGGAAGGGGTCGCGGAAGTCGCCGGCTGGATCACGCCGGTCCCAGGTGGAGTCGGCCCGATGACGATCGCGATGCTGATGGCAAATACGGTCGCGGCAGCCGAGGCTCGCCGCCGATGATCCTGAAGGTCGGCCTTACGGGTGGCATCGCCTCGGGGAAGTCGACGGTGGCCGCCTTGCTCGGTGAGCTGGGCTGCACCGTGGTCGACGCCGACCGCATCGTGGCTGAACTGTACCGCCCGGGGCGGGCCGGCCACGAGGCTCTGATCGGCGAGTACGGCCGCGACATTCTGCTGGAGGACGGATCCATCGACCGCCTCCGCCTGGCGGAGATCGCCTTTGCTTCCCCCGAGTCTGCCGCCCGTCTGAACGCACTGATTCACCCTCTGGTTATCGAGGCTCAGGAAGAACTGATCGAGAATGAGGCGCTGCGAGGTGACGACAGGATTTTCGTGGTGGAAGCCACCCTGCTTCTCGAGTCGGGCTGGGGCGCCCGGTTCGATCGCATCATCGTCGTCGATCTCGACCCGGAGCTTCAGGTCTCGCGCGCCGTCGCGAGAGGGATGGATCCGAAGGATGCCCGCCGGAGGATGGAGCGTCAGATGCCGCGCGACGAGCGGCTCGCCCAGACGGATTACGTGATCGACAACTCGGGATCCCTCGAGCAACTGGGGCTGTCGGTTCGCGAAGTGTTCGCTCGACTCCGAAGCGACCTCGCGAGCTCCCCGAACTTCGGACGGAAATGAAAAAGCCCCCGCCGGGGCGGGGGCTTCAGGACAACGCTTCGTTCTGCTTACTGCTGAGTGCCCGTCGTGTCCGTCATCGTCGTGTCGGTCAGCGTGGTCTCCGACATCATGGTGT